>NZ_CAJMEH010000112.1 GCF_905212365.1 uncultured Phascolarctobacterium sp. | reverse complement strand
GACAAGCTTCAAGCTCTATGACTATGAGGCTGAACGCACCGAGAAAAATAATCTGCTCGCCAAAGCGCGCTTTTAATTTGTCGGTAACGTCGCTGCGCCGCTGACGCTTAGCGTCCTCCTCAAAGCCCAGGCCCAACGGCTGGCCGCTGCCCAGTCCCGCTACGGCAATGCCTAAAAGCCGCACACCCTTCTGTAAAGGAACTTGCTCCAGCAGCCGCACCGCCAGGGCGTAAATATCCTCGTCGCTGCTGATATCGCTTTCACTGGTAATACTGCGGGTAATCGTGCGGAAATCGGTGTATTTCACCTTTAAGGTAAGCGTGTGGCCGTAATAGCCCTTGCGCCGCAGCCGGTAGCCCACCATACCGCTCAGCTCCAAAATGTGGCGGCGGCAGGATTCCTTATCCAACAAATCCCGTTCAAAAGTCGTTTCCCGCCCGATGGATTTAGGCTCGCTGTCCGGCGTTACGGGCCGGTCGTCCAAGCCGCAGGCCAAAAGGCGCACCCGTTCGGCGTTCTTCCCAAAGATGCGCCGCAGCACGCCTGCGTCGGCCACGGACAGCTGCCCGATGCAGTCTATGCCCACCTGCAGCAGCTCCTTTTGCGCCGCCGCGCCAATGCCAAAAATTTTCGTCACCGGCAAGGGCGCAATAAAAGCGCGGGCGTGTTCATGGGTAATCACGGTAAAGCCGTCGGGCTTGTGCAAATCAGAAGCCATCTTCGCCAAAAACTTGTTAGGAGCCAGGCCTACGGACGCAGTAAGGCCAACCTCCTCCTTAATGCGCCGCTTCGCCAGGCGGCCAGCCTGCTCCGGCCCTCCGTATAAACGCTCCATACCCGATACGTCCAGAAAAGCCTCGTCGATGGAAAGCTGCTCTACCAAAGGCGATAAATCGTGAAAGATGCTCATAATCTGCCGCGACACTTCTTTATAGCGCTCCATGCGGCCGGGCAGATATATGCCCTCCGGACATAGCTTGTGCGCCAGCGCCATGGGCATGGCCGAATGAACGCCGTAGCGCCGCGCTTCATAGGAACAGGTGGACACCACGCCGCGCAAAGACTGGCCGCCGACGATAACCGGCAGCCCCCGCAGCGCAGGATTATCCAATACCTCTACCGCAGCAAAGAACGCATCCATATCCACATGCATAATCCAGCGTACCATTCCGCTTCCTCCTCAAATAATCACAGCATAAAAAACCAGCGCTTACCGCTGCCAGTTATCCGCAGCAGCGGCCAAAGCCAGCGCGTGTACCTCCCGCGCACCGGCAGCCAGCAGCACTCTTG
>NZ_CAJMEH010000111.1 GCF_905212365.1 uncultured Phascolarctobacterium sp. | reverse complement strand
CCAGCACGAACACGACGATATAAAAGCCGACCAGCAGCGTCCGCAGCGGGATGCTGAGCAGCATACGCAGCAGCGCGATGAGCAGGAAAATGCCGACGCCGACCGCAACGGTGACGATGAGCACCATATTGGGGACCGCCTGCACCTGATTGGCGAGGACCTGGAGATCCGGCTCCGAGATGGTGATGATAAAGCCCAGCAAAAAGCCGAGCAGCAGCATAAGCCAAACCTTTTTCGTCCGCGTCATGCAGGTGCCGACGCGCTCGCCCATCGGGGTCATGGCGAGCTCAGCGCCCAGCGAAAAGAGCATCATGCCGATAATGAGCAGCGCCGCGCCGAGCAGAAATGCCATCAAAATCCCCGGCGGGATCGGCGCGACCGCGAAGCTCAGCACCAGCACGATGCCCACAATGGGCAGCACGGCCTTCAGCGACTCGTTCAGCTTTTCGGATAGTTTACTTCGATACAAGCGTGCTCCTCCCCCTATAACATTAAAAATATACTTTTTTATTTTATCATAACAAAAATGCGATTTCAACGAATTTTCTGTGAATTTTCTGCCAAAAGGGGGTAATTTTCTCGCCCCAAGGGCGAGGGGTTTTCAATATTGAACGCGCCTTTGGCGCGAATTTGATTTGTTTCGCGTCCGCGGGACGCGACTTACTTTCCCCCTGCGGGGAAAGTAAGCAAAGGCGCGGTTAAGGGAAAACCCTTTCGAATGGGTTTTCCCTTAACAATCCCTTTCCTGAACGACCAAGAGGGTCTTACGACCCCCTTGGATTCCCCCTAAAGTCGGGGCTGGTCCGGTTATAAGAATCAATGCGCCGAAGGCGCACCCTTTAAAGGCTCCCCTGTGCAAGGGGAGCTGGCGCGCGAAGCGCGACTGAGGGGTTGTTACCAAGCCTGCGCGAACGCCGAGCTTGGCAATTCCGGAAGCTTACAACCCTCCAGTCAGCCTTCGGCTGACAGCCTCCCTTGCACAGGGAGGCCTTTAAAATCGCGGCGTTTCCGTATTAGTTAAAACGCTGGACCTAAGATGCGGGAGGGGTTCCAAGGGGGTCGTAAGACCCCCTTGGTCGTTGCGGAGGAGGATTGTTAAGGAGGGACCCAATCGAAAGGGTCCCTCCTTAACTGTGCCTTTGCCTTCTGTCCCCGACGCGCCGCAGGCGCTAGTCCTTTAGGGCACAGGGGGAAAGAAGGTCGCGGCCGCGACGCGCCGAAGGCGCTAGTCCTTTAGGGCAGGGGGAAAGTAAGTCGCGCCTACGGCGCGAAACTTATTAAATTTGCGCCAAAGGCGCATTCAATATTTAAAAGCCAACGATCCCGCCCAATAAATCAGGCGGG
>NZ_CAJMEH010000110.1 GCF_905212365.1 uncultured Phascolarctobacterium sp. | reverse complement strand
GCAGGCTAATATTGACGGCGTTTCCGTACTGCGCCTGCTGATTGGCACTGACGGCAAGGTGGAGGAGGTTACCTTGATGAAATCCTCCGGCAGCAGCGCTTTGGATAATTCGGCTATCCGCGCGTGCAGGCAGTGGCGCTTTACCAGCGCAAAAAACGGCAGCGGCCAGAAGGTGCGCTGCTATTGGGATATTCCTATCAGATTCAGACTTGACCGATAACGGCGAATATAGAGATTCAAAGGAGGCGTACGATGAAAAAAATATTTATGCTTATAGGCTGCCTGCTTATGGCGCTGATGCTGGCGGCAGGCTGTGGCAGTGATAATAAGGCTAAGGAAAGCGGCGGCAAGGTAACGCTTAACTATCCGGCTTCCATGCAGGCCAAGGGCTTTAAGGAGCCGCTGGTGCTGAAGCAGCGCCCGCAGCGCGTGGTTTCTTTGACCATTACTCCCGTACTGGCGCTGCATGAAATCGGCGTGACGCAGGTGGGCATTCCTAAAACCGGCATTATGAAATGGCCGGAGGATTTGGCGAAGAATGCTCAGCAGTTTACCGTAGCGATGCAGGATAATTTTGATATTGAAAAAGTAGTGGCCTTGGAGCCTGATTTAGTTATGGTGGGCTATTACGCCAAGGATAAATACGGCCAGCTGCTGGAAAAGCAAAATATTCCCGTTTATTATGTGGACGCAGGCCCGATGGTGGATTATCAATCCGTTAAGGACTTGACCAACGTCCTTATCGACGCTTTCGGCAAGGACAGCAAGGGCGCGCAGGCTATCAGCGAGCGCTTTAAAAAGCTGGACGAGCGCATGGCCGCTAAACGCGAGGCCAATAAGGATAAAACCGTGATGGTGCTGCAATCTGCGCCTCCACGTCATTTTATTCAGACCAAGGACGCTAATTTGGGAAGTATGCTGACGATGCTGGGCTATAAGAATGTTTACAGCAACGATAAGAGCCGCATGGTAATGCTGGATAAGGAGCAGGCCATCAGCTACGAGCCCGACCTGCTGGTATGCGTCGGCGCGACGCCCAACCCTGCGGACCACCAAAAGGCTATGGAAGCAGATTTTGCCGCCAGCCCGGAATACTGGCAGCAGATTAAGGCTATCCGCGAGGGCAACGTGGTTTATCTGTCCTCTAAATATGTTGTCAGCACCGGCATCGACGTTATCGACGATATCAATCATTTGATCGATACGCTGGAGCAAAGAAAGCTGTAAGCTATGAAACGTGATATAAATGTATTAAAGGTCAGCGCCGTCTGCATGGTGCTGCTGGTCGTACTGGCGGCTTTATCGCTGCTGGCGTTGAGCATTGGCAGCGCCGATTACAGCGTGCCGCAGATTATCAACGCCTTGCTGTACGAGGAGCGCGGGCCTATTCATGTAGTAGTATATAATCTGCGTCTGCCGCGGCTCATTATGGCTATCGAGGTGGGCGCCTGTCTGGCGGTGGCCGGCGCGCTGCTGCAGGCTGTTATGCGCAATCCGCTGGCGGACCCAGGCATTATCGGCGTGTCTGCCGGCGCGGCTACGGCGGCCACTACGGTGCTG
>NZ_CAJMEH010000109.1 GCF_905212365.1 uncultured Phascolarctobacterium sp. | reverse complement strand
CTCCAGCGCACGCCCGCGTTCCACTGCCACGGCGTAGCTACGTTGCCGCCGTAGGTTTTCTCTACGTCGAAGTACAGGTGCGTTGCTTCGCTCAGGTTGATGTTCGCGCCTACGCCTACTTCCCACCAGCCGCCGCCGAGGTCCTGCTCAAAGCCGCGCTGCTGCTGCGTTGCATTCATAAAGCGCGCGTCCGTCTCACCTTCAAAATCGTACAGATACGACGCTCTCAGGTACACGTTGCCCTTGCCCTTAGACAAATTCTGGCCCAGTGCGAAGCCCAGACGCCCTACCAAGCTGTCCATGTCGTCCTGCCGTACCATTACGCCACGGTCGGTCACGTAATTAGCGCTGCTTACTCTGCCGTAGGTCAGCTCTACCTGCGGCTCCAGCCACAAGCCGCTCTTACCCGTAAAACGCTTGCCGTATTCCGCGCTCAGGCTGTAGCCGTTGGTATCAAAGTCGCCTTTGCCCGCACCGCCGCGCACGTCAAAGTCATGCTCTAACCGCGCATACCGGGCGATAAGGTCGATAAAGCTGCCGTCATCGTTCAGGCGGCTGCCGTACAACGCAATGCCCTTGTGTTTGTTCTCGCCCTTGCCGCCGCTGAAGCTGCTGTTAGCGTCCGTATAGGTCAGCGCTGCGCCAACGGTCCAGTTCTTGTCCACGCTCAGCTTTTCGTCGTAGCCTAATTGGTAAGCATTGTATTGGTTCTTAATGTTCTGTGCGCCGTACTTGCTTTCGCCGCGGGTCATGCGCACCCACACGCCGTGCTCGCCCGCGCTGTCGCGCAGCTCGCCCAGGCGCTTGTTCATATCGTTGTTTTCCTGCCGCCAGGTCATCAAAGCGATAGAAGCCATTTCGCTGACGCCCTGGTTGAAGCTGTTCACATCTTCGCCGGTAACGGTCAAATTACCGTTAGCGTCGACTGTGCCAGTAATTGTGCCCAAAACACTACCTTCTTCGGCCACCAGCTCTTTAACAGCGCCGTCAGATTTTATATTCAGCGTATCCGCCAAATCCTGCATACCGGCTTCAATGCTCGTCAAATCGTTGCCCAAATTGTCGGTTACGCCGCGACTGCCGATAACGGAAACACTTTCGCCAGTATAATTGCCGATTACTACCTGGTTCTTCTCCAAAGTATCAACGTTAAGCGTCAAACCGTCGCCAACTAAAGTGTCGATAACAACCTGCTCTTGCGCATTGCCAGTAGTATTTATCGCCAACTCATCAGCGGTAATCGTGCCTGCGTCTACTTTGCCGCCGTTAGCAATAATGTTAGAGTTATTAGCGGTAATCGTATCCGCAGTCAAGCTGCCGCCGTTAGCGGTGATAGTAGAATTGTCGCTCATCGTCAGCGTGCCAACGTCTGCAATACCGCTATTAGTCAATGCGCCGGTCTTTACGTTTCCTTTGACAATAAATTCATCGCCGCTATTATTAATAGAAGCCGCAGTTACGTCGCCATTGGCAATAAACTTATCGCCGCTATTGTTAATAGAAGCCGCAGTTACGTCGCCACTGGCAATAAGTTCGCTGTTATTCGTCAAAGTAGTTGCGTCTACGTCTGCACCAGTTAAAGTGCCGTTATTCGTCAGTTCGCCATTAGCTTTGACGTTGCCGCTTGCTT
>NZ_CAJMEH010000108.1 GCF_905212365.1 uncultured Phascolarctobacterium sp. | reverse complement strand
AAAAGGCGCTAACGTTGACAAGCTGGCTGCTGAATTTGCTGACGAGCTGGATACTTTGGGCGTTCGCGTTGCTAACCTGGAAAAGAAAGCTGATGCTGTAAAAATTACCGGTGAAGTTCGTTATCACTACACTGACAGCGACGATGATTTCAACGGTTATGAAACCAAACTGCGTTCCCGCCTGTTCTTCAACGGCCAAATTAACGACGACTGGACCTACACCGGCATGATTGAAAACAACCAGGATTTGAAAAACGATGCTGGCGACGAAGACACTAAATTCCAACGCGCTTACGTAAACGGCAAATTGGGCGGCGTAAAGGTTCAAGCTGGTCGCTATAATCTGAAATTGGCTGATGGCAACGTATATGATACCCGTTTCGACGGCGTACAACTGTCCTATGGCAAAGACGTTAAAGTAACCGCTGGCTATGGCAAAGCTACTCCTTCTAGTGTAACTTTTAAAAATACTGGCGCAGTGGGTGCAAATGAATTTGGTATCAGAGGCGAGTCTGACGAAACTTGGTATGCAGATGTAACCGGTAAAGTAGGTTCCTTGTCTTTAGGCGCTGGCTACTATAACTTTAAAGACGTTGATATGTATGGTACTAAATTAAATACTACTGGTAATATTGTTTCTGATAAAGCATTGGATAAAGCTGAAGATTTTGAAATTTGGCAAGTAAATGCTAATTATGCATTCGATAAGAACTTTAAATTAGGCGCTATGTATTTGATGGGCGACGATTCTGGAGAATATGAAGGTGTTGATGACGACGGTTATGTAGTAACCGCATCCTACAAAGGCGCTAAAGCTTCCCAACCCGGTTCTTGGGGTTTGGTAGCTAAATACTATGACCAAGGCGTTACCACTTATATTGACCACACCATGAACGGTGTTGCCGATAAGATGTTTGGCTTCAAAGGCTACAGCGTATTTGCTAACTACACCTTTGCTAAGAACATCGTTGGCCAAGTTGAATGGTATGATCTGGAAGAAAAAGAAGGCGAACGCGAGTCTCAAACTCTGTGGGCTCAAATGCTGTTCACTTTTTAATCCAACCCTTAGACAAGTTAATACTTCTCAAAAATTTAGGGACGGCTGCGGCCGTCCCTTTTTGTAGTATGAAAAAAACGCTTAACGGTAAGCGGCTCTTTTCCAATAGTTATTAAAATTGAGGAGAAGCCGACTTTCCGATACCAGCTATCTCTTTTATTATTATAAGCTCAAAAATAAAAATAGTCAACACATCGAACTTTGTTTTGCGTTTGCTGCGGCAGCTGCTATAACTTATAGGCGGCCTAAAAAACCGGGGATACAGCCTCGGTTTTTTATTTTTAGGTGCTGCTAAGTTTCGCAATTTTAGCCGTTAGTAAACAGCTCTTGCAGCAGCTCCTCCGTTATGTCTTCTTCGGAATAAACCTTTACGCCCTGCTGCGCCAGCAGGGCTGCCGTAACGCCCATGCCGGGGATGCGGCGGCCCTGAAAGCTGCCGTCATAAATGGCGTCGCTGCCGCAGGAGGGACTGCGCTGTTTTAAAATAGCGGCGGTAATATTATAGCGCCGGCAAATTTCGGCGCAGAGCCGGGCCCCTTGCTTAAAGGCGTCGGTTACGTCCTCGCCCTGGTCATTGACGACGCGGGCACAGCCGCGCCAGACGTAGCGCCCCGTGCCGCCGCTGATTTCAGCAGGGGGACGGGGCGTTGGCAGTCCGCCTGCCGCTTCGGGGAAGAAGGGCA
>NZ_CAJMEH010000107.1 GCF_905212365.1 uncultured Phascolarctobacterium sp. | reverse complement strand
TACCGGCGTTCTGCAAAACAGAACGGAGATACTGCTAAATAGATACCGTAAGGTATCGCCCTACTTATGTAATTTTACTAAGGTCATTTCGCCGCAATATGCCGTATATCAGCTATTGCGTGCGTAAATATCATACCATATAACAAAAATATAAACAAGGATAATTTATAGTAAAAATATAGTGACGGATAAAGCTTCGGGTGAATAGAGTATTTTATTTTCCATGGAACCTTTCCTGAACACATGCTTTTACTTCGTCGGCAGAAAGCCAGCCGTTTTTTTCACCTGATTTTTTTCCTTGTGCCAGTTCATTTGCCAGGCGCAGAGTAGCTTTAGCTTTTTCATAGTCAAGAATATCAACGATGGCATATTTGCCGCGGCCATTCTTCGTTAAAAATACCGGCGAGCCGGCTGTAACGTCGTGTAAGACTTCATTATAATTGCGTAAATCAGAAATAGGTTTAATGTTAGGCATAAAATCACTCCTTTTGATGATTTTATTATATATTAGTATGCTGAGAAATTCAACGTAAAATTAATATGTTAACTTTGCGTAATACTTACGGTTAATCGTGCTTTAGAAATCAAAAGAGGACAGCCTGCGTTTATATGCTGTACAGTAGAAAGATGAACGCGAGCTGTAAGTTTGCTTCGTAAAGAAAGGAAATCATGAATAATTTACAAGAAGCTATCTGCAATCTACAACTGAATAATAACTTGGTTATTCTGCGCACCTGCGGCGGTGAGCGGCAAAAGGAGCTTTTGTCTTCTTTGACGCAGGATTATACGACGGTGGATTTATCCTTGCCCAACCTGCGCTTGCAGGCGCAGCAGAATCCGCAGCTTTTTGCTGAAGGCCTGCGCTTGCCTGTTTATCTGGCAAATTTACAGTATGTTCCGGATTTGCTGCCAGCGCTGTTATCTGAGGAGCTTATTTTAGGGAAGATTTTGGCCAGCTGTTCGCAGAGTTATTATTTGGAAAAGCTGGCTGCGCAGACGAACGCAGGCCGTGCTGCTTTTGTGGAGCTGCCTTTGCAGAATGCGGCTTCGGCTGCGCGTAAGCCCTTTGTGCCGCAGGAGGAATATTTGCAAGGATTGCTCGGCGCTGCTAAGCAGCGGGCTATTGTATCCGCTATCTTGGGAGAACAGGCCGCTTATTCCGCCTGGGTGCGGCGCGTTTTGCAGCAGGATATTATGGAACAGACGACAGTTAGCGACGGTATGAAGTTTTACCGCTTTTTATGCGCCGTGGCCAGCATGACGGGCTGCGTGGTGAATTATACTATTCTGGCTAATAACGTGGGTATTACCGCGCCGACGGCCAAGCAGTGGCTGCAGTTTTTAGCGGGCACGGGGCTGGTGTACCTTTTGCAGCCGGTGGAACGTGTGGAGGGAAAGCGTTTGGTGAAGGCGCCTAAGGTGTATTTTCGTGAGGCTGGCGTGGCGGCGTATTTATTGCAGCTGCATGACGGCGCGTCGCTTTTGCAGAGCGTGTATTTTAAGAATCTGTACGAAAATTATGTGGTCAGCGCACTGCGGGAAAGTTATTTGCAATGGGGCGAGCTGCCTGCTTTTCGCTTTTACCGCGATTCCAATAATAAGGAAATCAGCCTGCTTGTGCAGGCGCAAGGAGCGCTGTATCCTGTTATGATTTGTCAGGAAACATTTAGCGCGAACAGGTTGAGTAAGTGTTTTGCGCTGCTGCCGGGGTATGCGGCAGAACAGGGGTTACAGCTGGGCATTGGCTGCGTGATAACGCTGGGAGGCGAGTGCAGGCAGGTAAGCGGAGGTTTGTGGCAGGTTAATGCGGCTGTGCTGTGAGCAAATGATTAGTTGAGCAGAACGGGTAAGGAATTTTATGCGTTCTGCTCTTTTTGGTGTGCCCGGCATGGGCGATAACTAGGTGGTGAAAGTCCACTACGCGCTCGGTAG
>NZ_CAJMEH010000106.1 GCF_905212365.1 uncultured Phascolarctobacterium sp. | reverse complement strand
CATTTTTCTCCAGTCCCCTCTCTCACGATACCTTTCTGATATTCTGCATCTCCGCCGCTTCGGCGGCTTTTTTATTGACCTCTTCCGGCCGCTTATACGTCGGCACCGCCTTGCGCATAGCCTCGCGCACTGTTTCGTCATCGTTGCTCTGCAAAGCCTGCCGCAGCATATCCAGCCGTTTGTTTAAGTCTGCCATGGTAATCGGCTCGTCCTTTTCGATAAAGATCAGGTCGTTATCCGTCTTACGCAGGGTTTCGCTCTTTACCAAAAGCTCCTCGTACAGCTTTTCACCGGGCCGCAAACCGGTTTCAATAATCTTGATATCCTTATCAGGCTCCAGACCGCTGAGCCGTACCATGTTCACAGCCAAATCATAAATACGCACCGGCTGCCCCATATCCAGCACAAAAAGCTCGCCGTTTTTGGCGATTGCGCCGCTGTGCAGCACCAGCTGGCTGGCTTCTGGAATAGTCATAAAGTAGCGGATAATACGCTTGTCCGTCAGCGTTATGGGCCCGCCGCTCTGAATCTGCCGCTTGAACAGCGGTATGACGCTGCCTGCGCTGCCCAGCACATTGCCGAAGCGCGTGTCGCTGAACACTGTCCTGCTGTTCACAGCGCTGTGGGCGCGGGCGATAATTTCGCACATGCGCTTGGTGGCTCCCATGATATTGGTCGGGTTCACCGCCTTATCCGTAGAAACCATCATAAAACGCTCCACGCCATATTCCTCGCACAGCTCGATAACATTCAGCGTGCCGAACACATTGTTTTCCACGGCCTCGATGCAGTTCTTTTCCATCAGGGGCACATGCTTATGCGCCGCCGCATGAATCACAATGTTCGGATGATATTCCTGCATCACGCGGGCCATGGCCTGCTTATTGCAGATGGACGCTATCTCTACGCGGAAATTCAGCGTTCCTCCGTACAGCAGGCGCAGCTCCTGCTGCAAGTCGTAAACGCCGTTTTCGTAAATATCCAAAGCGATAATCTGCGCAGGCTCCATCTTCGCCAGCTGGCGGCACAGCTCGCTGCCGATACTGCCTCCGCCGCCGGTAACGAGAATGACTTTATTTTTATAATAGCCATGCACCAGCTCGTTATTGACTACGATGGGCATGCGGAACAGCAGCTCCTCGATGTCAAATTCCCGCAGCATACGCTTGCCGTGCTGGGCCACATCAGCCACGGAAAAGTCGTAGACCTTTACTCTGTAGCCTGCGGCTTTATATAATTTGAAAAGATGTTCCTTTTTCGTATTGATAATGTTGGTAATGGCAAAGACTACCTCCTGCACGTCCAGCGCCTTCAGCTCGTCCAAGCCTTCCGCCCCTTCCCTGAGGATGGGCAGCCCCATGACCTCGCGACCGACCTTGCTTCTGTCCTGGTCGATGAAGCATACCGGCACATAGCCCGCGCTGTCATTGCTCAGCAATTCGTCGGCCAGCACTGCGCCCAAGCGCCCTGCGCCGATGATGGCAATGCGGATGCGTTTGCGCTCGTTTCTGCGCTCTTTGATAACCTCGCTCCCGGCAAATAACACCAGAAGCCCACGCAGGAAAGCGCCCTGCTTGCTGCGGCGCACGCCGAAGCGGTAGCAGTAGCGGTACATCAGCCGCATGCCTACTGCTCCCAAAAGGTTAAGCATAATAATGATCAGCCAGCGCTGACTGCTTAAGTGCAGCGCCGGGAAGCACCATTTAACAGGAAAATACAGCAGCAGCGCTACAAAATCCGTAGCGAACAGCCGCATATAGACGTGTACGCCGCCGTAGCGGATGATCATCTGGTAAACATGGCCTGCGGTTCTGCTGCACAAAAGGCACAGCAGAGAAGCGGCAATCACAATGACCGATTCCCGCGGCGAAGCGCCCTCCCAACCGTACAGGGACACAACGAAGCCCACGACGGCAAAGTATATCAGGGCGTCGTAAAGCATCAGCTGCCAACGGATATTAAATTTTCCTCCCTTACGCAATAACTCCATAAACCCACATTCCCAAAGAAAATTTTCGCGA
>NZ_CAJMEH010000105.1 GCF_905212365.1 uncultured Phascolarctobacterium sp. | reverse complement strand
AATTTTTACCCCCCCCGCCGCCAGCAGCGCCCTGGCCTTTGCCGCCAGCGGCCTAGCCTGCGCCGTCGTCGCCGCCCTGCCCGGCGATCCTGTACCAGCCGGAATGCAGCGCATCCCCCTGCAGGACGACAAACTGACCTTTCCCCAAGAGCTTTATTGGAGCACTCAGCGCCGTTTATCGCCTGCGGCGCAGCTGTTTTTGGAATTTTTTCAAAAGCAGCTGCCGGAGAGAAAATAAGTACAGAAAAACCCAGGGTGGCCGCCCTGGGTTTTTGCTAAGTTGTTGACTATTTTGCTTTTTAAGTTTATAATAAGCATAAAGAGATAGTCTGACTTTGGCCAGCCAGCTTTCTTCAAAATTCTATAATGTGAAAGAAGAGCTGCTTGCCAAGTGGCTCTATTTCATTTTATATGACACTAAATTTGCGAAGCGTCAACGGCTATTTTTACAAAAAAATTTTCACATATAAAAGACTGCCGTACTCCCGAAGTACAGCAGTCTTTTTGCGTCTGGAGAACGCTTATCTAAATTATATAGTGTTATTTTACTTTAGTTACTCGTTTCAATTCACGAATAAGAGTATTGCGCAGTTGGTCGTGAATAAAATCGCTGCGAACAGTTACAGCATAATTAAAATCATCAGTTTCGTTAATACGGTCAGACTTTACTTTCCCACTGATATTATTCACCAACATAATATTCCCTTTTTGTGTTAAACGATAAATATCTTCATGTCCAATAGAGGTTAAAGGTTCGAGACTCAATTCTTCCATGACTACCATAACAGCTAAGTCCGCATTAGTTTTAGCCATAGCTTGTCTTATTAAAGTTTCATTAACTCCACCTTTAGCCACGGTATTATAATTGATAGCATCCAATACAACGGTTAAATCAGTATCGTCAACCATATCAAAATCAGGAAACTTAAATTGCTCCATGCAAACTTCATTCCAAACGCGGCGAGAAGCAGCATTATTTTCCGCATCTTCATTAGTCACAATGGGCAGCACAGCAATTTTAGCGGCTTCTACCCTGCCAAAAGCAGGCAATGTAAAGCCAATAATTGCAAAAGTCAAAATAAGCAAGCGCAACAGCTTTTGCATTCTTTACCTCCTGTTGTTTAAAAAAGGGACGACCGTAGTCGCCCCTTTAATTTGCTGTATAAGCAGATTAGAAAGTGAATACCAATTGAGACCACAGAGTCTTGTTATCCCAAGCGCTGTCATCTTTAGCATCCAAATCATGATATTCTACTTGAGCTACAATGTTCTTAGCAACAGCCAAGTTAGCACCGAATTTCCAGCCTTCATAACCGCCTTTTGCATGCAAGCCTTCAGTGTTAACTACACCAGATGCCCAACCGTTTGAAATATAGGTAGAAGCTGCCATATCGTAGTAGGTTGCATACAGGCCCCAGCTACCAGGTTTAGAAGCTTTAGCGCCTTTGTAGTTCAAGCCTACATAGTAGCCGTCGTCTTCGCCGTCTTTGTTTTCAACATCGCCTTGCAGGTAAGCTGCGCGAACTGCCCAATTATTATCGAATTTGTAGTTAGCGCCAAATGCCCAAATATTGTTATCTGCTCCCAAATTTTTATCGTCTTTTTCGTCAACATAAACTGCTTCCAAGCCCAGCTTGCCAACATTACCAGCCAAAGAAACTGCATAGTAATCACCAGCAATATTCTTGTTATTAGCAGTAGCCAATTTACCGCCTTGAACAGTCAATTTAACATCTTTACCGTAAGCTAATTTAACAGCATCGGTACGATGGCTCAGGATTTCACCGCCGAAAATAACTTGGTTGTTACGACCAGCTTCTACTTTAACGCCGCCAATGCGACCATTTACGAATGCGCGTTGGAAATTAGTGGTTTCATCGCCACCGTCGGTCATGAAGTCTTGCTCGTTTTGAATCATACCGGTGTAAGACCAATCTTCATTAACTTGACCAGTCATCCAAATACGAGTACGCAGCTTGCTGTTATCGTCAGCTTTGTCAGATAAATCTTTGTCAAAGTCTTCATAGTGAGCGCGGATTTCACCGGTAATCTTTACGTTGTCGGCTTTCTTTTCCAGGTTAGCAACGCGAACGCCCAGAGTATCCAGCTCGTCAGCAAATTCAGCAGCCAGCTTGTCTACGTTAGCGCCTTTTGCCATTGCTTTTGCTACGATTTGAGCCATTTCATAACGGG
>NZ_CAJMEH010000104.1 GCF_905212365.1 uncultured Phascolarctobacterium sp. | reverse complement strand
GCGGCGGTCAGCCCATCCACGACGGTCAGGAGCGCGCCGGTATGCTGGGTAAAAAGCTGTATAAGCTGGACGAAAAGCGCTGCCTGCGCCAGTCCCACAATAATCCCGACGTCATCACGCTGTACGACAGCTTCTTCGGCAAGCCCCTGAGCGAAAAGGCAGAAAAGCTGCTGCATTCCGACCATCTGAAAGAGAAAAATTATTTAGTATAAGGATAGCTTAAACGGCAAAAATATCTTCAAGGAGCGTAGATTATGAATATCAAGGATATGATCGAACGCATCAACGAGCTGGCCCATAAAAAGAAAGCTCAAGGGCTGACGCCGGAAGAACAAGCGGAGCAAAAGGAGCTTTACAAGCGTTATCTCGCTAATATCCGCAGCCAGCTCAAGGCGCAGCTGGATAATATCGAAATCGTGGACGAAGCTCCTGAAAACCTGAACTGAGATGGGCTGCAACCCTCGTCTTACCTCCGGCATGATCGCCTTTGAAGACGATTACCTGCTGATTATCGATAAGCCTGCCGGTATGCTGGTGCACCCCACGGTCAGCGAAAGCGGCTCCACTCTGTACGATTATGTGCAGGAATACTACGATTATCGCCATATCGCGGCAGGTATCCACCCCGTATCCCGCCTGGACCGCAATACATCGGGTCTGGTGCTGTTCGCCAAGGAGCCTGTAGTGCAGTTCTGGCTCAGCCAGCGGCAGCCCGTTAAGGAATATCTGGCTATCGCCACAGGCCTTATCCCGCAGCTGCGCGGCGTCATCGAAGCGCCCATCGCCCGCAAGGAGGACAGCATCATCGAGCGCTGCGTGGATTATGAACGCGGCAAGTACGCCAAAACGGCATACAGCGTCCTGGGCTATTACGGCGGCAGCACCCTGCTGCGAGTGCGCTTATTCACAGGCCGCACGCACCAAATCCGCGTGCATCTGGCCCACATCGGCCACCCATTGGTCAACGACAATCTTTACGGAACGCCCGGCCCCCAGGCCCGCCACGCGCTGCACGCTTACCGTCTGGCCCTGCTGCACCCGGTCGGCGATACGCCGCTGGAAATCACCCGCGCTCTGCCGCAGGATTTACGAAAAATACTATACTAAAATTCAATTAGTGTGCTATAATTAAGATACGTAATATAAAGAAGTCAGACAACAACCGTCGTAATAGTTGCTGCCTGATTATCGTAAGGAGGAATTTTAATGCCTTTAGTAACTTCTACTGAAATGTTTAAAAAAGCTTATGAAGGTCATTATGCAGTCGGCGCCTTCAACGTAAATAATATGGAGATTATCCAGGGCATCGTAGCAGCAGCCCAACAGGAAAAATCCCCGCTGATTTTGCAGGTTTCCGCAGGCGCGCGCAAATACGCCAACCATATTTATCTTATGAAGCTGGTAGAAGCAGCCATGGAAGACACCGGCCTGCCCATCTGCCTGCATCTGGACCACGGCGAAGATTTTGAAATCTGCAAAGCCTGCGTGGACGGCGGCTTTACCTCCGTTATGATTGACGGCAGCAAGCATCCCTTTGAAGAAAATATCGAGCTGACCCGCCGCGTTGTCGAATACGCGCACAGCAAGGGCGTTGTGGTAGAGGCCGAATTAGGCAAGCTGGCAGGCGTAGAGGACGCCATTAAGGTTGCCGCCAAGGACGCCACCTATACCGACCCGGACCAGGCGGTGGAATTTGTAGAACGCACCGGCTGCGATTCTCTGGCTATCGCCATCGGCACCAGCCACGGCGCTTATAAATTCAAAGGTAAACCGGAGCTGGACTTTGCCCGTCTGGAAAAAATCACCAACCTGCTGCCCGGTTATCCGCTGGTACTGCACGGCGCTTCCACCGTTATCCCCTCCTTCGTTGAAGAATGCAACAAATACGGCGGCCAGCTGGACGGCGCGCAGGGCGTGCCCGAAGATATGCTGCTGAAGGCAGGCAAGTTCGGCGTTTGCAAAATCAACATCGATACCGACCTGCGTTTGGCCATGACCGCTTCCATCCGCAAGCACTTCGTTGAGCACCCCGGCGACTTCGACCCGCGCCAATACCTGAAGCCTGCCCGCCAGGCCATTCAGGACATGGTGGCTCACAAAATGCGCGACGTGCTCAACAGCAGCAACAGACTGTAAGAGCGCAGGCTAATAATTAGTATAATCGAGTAGGAGTCCGCCCATTATTTGAGCAGCCGACCTCTCACACCACCGTGCGTACCGTTCGGTAC
>NZ_CAJMEH010000103.1 GCF_905212365.1 uncultured Phascolarctobacterium sp. | reverse complement strand
CCGCTGACCGGAGGGATAATGCCTAAAATTGTTTTCAGCAGCGTGGTCTTGCCCAGGCCGTTGACGCCGCGAATGGCAATTTTCTGCCCGCGCTCTAAATTAAAGGTAACGGGACGGGTCAAGGGCGTATCGTAGCCCAATACCAAATCCTTGGCTTCTACAATAAAGCGGCTGGGAGTGCGCGCTTCGCGGAATTTAAAGGTAGGCTTGATTTTCTCGCGGGGCTTTTCAATCATTTCCATCTTATCCAGCTTGCGTTGGCGGCTTTTAGCCATATTGGTGGTGGCGACGCGGGCCTTATTGCGGGCGATAAAGTCCTCCAGCTTGGCCACCTCCTGCTGCTGGCGCTCGTAGGCGCTTTCCTTCTGCGCCTTGTAGATGGCGTACATTTCCTGGAATTTATCGTAATTGCCGCTGTAGCGGGTCAGCTCGCAGTTTTCCAAATGGTAGATGACATTGACTACATTATTGAGGAAAGAGACGTCGTGAGAAATAAGAATGAAGGCGTGCTCGTAATTCTGCAAGAATTTCGTCAGCCATTCGATATGCTCCACGTCCAGATAGTTGGTGGGCTCGTCCAGCAGCAGAATTTTGGAGTTTTGCAGCAGCAGCTTGGTTAATAAAACCTTGCTGCGCTGGCCGCCGGAAAGCTCGCTGACGTCCTTGTCCAGACCGATGCTGCCCAAGCCTAAGCCGTTGGCAAATTCTTCAATTTTGCTGTCCAGAGAGTAAAAGCCTGCATGTTCCAGCTCCGTTTGGATTTCGCCGACAGTGTTCATCATTTTGTCCATTTCTTCGGGAGCAGCGTCGCCCATCTTTTCGTACAGCTCCAGCATTTGCTGTTCCATTTCGTACAGGCCGTCGAAGGCTGTGCGCAGTACCTGGCGGATGGTCATGCCCTTTTCCAGGGTGCTTTGCTGGTCCAGATAGCCTACGGATACCTTGCCCGGCCACTCCACCTTGCCTTCATCCGGCAGTACGTGACCGGTGACGATATTTAAAAAGGTGGACTTGCCTTCGCCGTTGGCGCCGACCAGGCCTACATGCTCGCCGCGCAGTAATTTAAAGGAAACGTTTTCCAGAATTTGGCGGCCGCCAAAGGAGTGGGAGACGTTAGTGACATTTAAATAGCTCATGGATGACCTCTTTCTAAAATTTGTTTTTATATATTATACCATGTTTACCGCGGCTCTGTCTTCGCTTGCAGCTTGCCAATCGCCGGGTGACAGGTATATGTTGCACATCAGCTCTGCGTTTGCCTGCGGCTCCGCAATCGCTGTGTGCACACATTATACATGATATTAGCTGCGTTGAGAAGCGCTGCGCATTGTCAAGCCGCCGGATATTTGCTATAATGCTAATGATGATCTGGCTTGTGTCGGCTGCCCCGTTGGGGAGGTGGAAGCTTTGAGAATTTACGAAGCGCTAAGCTTAATGATAGCCTTTGGAATTTTAGTAGCGACCATTATCTTGGCATGTAAGTAAGCTTACATAAAAAGAAAAAGACCGACAGGTCTTTTGTCAGCCTTTTCTTCAAAAACCATTAAATTAGAGGGAAGAGCTGACAGTGCGACTTGCCAGCTCATCTTCTAAAAATATTATAGCAGGCTTGCTTCCATAAGTCAAATGCAAAGGAGAAATGAAAAATGCTGCAGGGAAATAAAAACGATATTGCTAAGCTGCTGCCCTATGTGAGCAGCGATTTGCAGACAGCCTTAAAATATATTGCCGCCACGGATTTCAGCAGGGTTGCCAACGGCGAATATGAAATCGACGGGCGTAAGGTTTTCGCCCGCGTTAATACCTACGCTACGGAGCCGAAGGCGCAGCGCCGTCCGGAAAAGCATAATGAATATATAGACGTGCAGTATGTAGCGCAGGGCAGCGAAACGATTTGGTACACGCCCCTTGACGGCGCTTGTCTGGAAATAGAAAACAGAGCCGCTGCCGACGACGTTATTTTTTATGCCAACCCCGGAGAGCGTAACTGCGTCGTATTGCAGGCCGGAGATTTTGCGATTTTCTTTCCCTGGGAACTGCATCGCCCTAACTGCGCTAACGGCTGCTTAGGCGAAGCGGCGCCGGAGCAGGTGCAGAAGATTGTGGTGAAGGTAAAGGCAGAATAACGTGGCGAAGTTTTGCAACGGCGCGGCCAATGCTTACGCAGAAAAATAATAAAAAACTTGCAAAAAAGGTGTTGACAAACGCTGCGTAAAAGCTTATAATAACATTCGTGATGTTGAGCAACGCTAAAATGTTGGTCAGCAAGTTATATTCCCCGATAGTTCAGCCGGTAGAACACCTGACTGTTAATCAGGGCGTCGTAG
>NZ_CAJMEH010000102.1 GCF_905212365.1 uncultured Phascolarctobacterium sp. | reverse complement strand
AGCCTGCCAAATACTGCCACCGGCAAGCAGCAGTCCCAAAGCCAGCAGCCACGCGGCTCCCAACGCCAGCCAGCTGCCGCTCTCCCCCACGCTGCGGTGCAGCGCCAGGGCCAACAGCCCGCCCAGCAGTCCGCCGCCCTCCGGCAGCGTATGGGGCGTCAGTTCTTGGTTTACAGGTATAAAAACATGATGAGCTGTGCCTAAAAGGCACAGCATCACCAAAAATATTCCCAGTGTTTTTTTGTGAAAAACGGGGATTTTGCCGTCCCAAAATAATTTCCAGGACAGCAAAAAGCAGCTGGCAGGCAATAAAAGGACGCATCTGCCCAAAAGATAGGACTGAAATTTGGCGGCAAAGCCCACTATGCCGTTTTCTGTTCCGGCAATAAAAGCCGCCGCCGAGGCAGCGCCCGCTGCCAGCAAGAAGCCGCTCGCCCACAAGGCGGAGCCAGAACCACTATTCTGTTTTTGCTTCTGTTTGCTTTTATCCCTAAACAATTTTTATCTCCTCAAGCTTATCGGCGTCGTTTAAATTTCCATGATAATCGGTAAAATCATAGGACGGCGGCGCGTTCTTTCATACAGGAAGCGTCCCAAGCTGTCGCGCACGGTGGATTTAATAGTCGGCCATTCGGAAACGCCGTTTTCCTCGCAGCGCTCCAAGGCCAGCTGCACCTTATCGCGAGCCTCGTCCATCAGTCCTTCGGCCTCGCGCACATACACAAAACCGCGGGAAACGATATCCGGGCCGGAAACTACGCGGCAGGTTTCCTTCTCGATAGTCACTACCACAATCATAATACCGTCCTGAGAAAGCTGACGGCGGTCGCGCAGAACGATATTGCCTACGTCGCCCACGCCCAGACCGTCCACCAGCACCTTGCCGGAAGGCACCCGGCCGTTAATGCCGATGCTGTTCTTCGTTAATTCAATAATGCAGCCGTTTTCACCGATAACAATATTTTCCTTAGGCATGCCCAAGCTTTTGGCAATGTTGGCATGCTTAATCAAATGCCGGAACTCGCCGTGCACGGGAACGAAGAATTTCGGACGCACCAGATTGTGCATAAGCTTAATTTCTTCCTGGCTGGCGTGACCGGAAACGTGTACGCCGTTGCTCTTTTCGTAAATTACCTCAGCGCCCAGCTTATACAAATGGTCGATAGTACGGGAAACCAGCTTTTCGTTGCCCGGAATCGGCGTAGCGGAAATAATTACCGTATCGCCCGGCATAATGTCCACCTTTTTATGGTCGCTCATAGCCATGCGGGTCAAGGCGCTCATAGGCTCGCCCTGACTGCCGGTGGTAATAATAACGATCTTGTCCGGAGTATAGTTATGCGTTTCGTCAATATCGATAATCTCACCGTCGGGAGCCTTCAAATAGCCCAGCTCCTTGGCGATGGTAACGACGTTAACCATGCTGCGGCCGATAACCGCCACCTTGCGGTCGTATTTCATAGCGGCGTCGATAACCTGCTGAATACGGTGCACATTGGACGAGAAGGTAGCCACGATAATGCGGTTCTTGGCGTAACGAAATTCATCGTCAAAGGTCTTGCCCACCATCTTTTCACTGGGAGTAAAGCCGGGACGCTCGGCGTTGGTGCTGTCGGCCAGCAAAGCCAGCACGCCGCGGTCGCCGTATTCCGCGAATTTATTAAATTCAGTTACCTGCCCATCCACGGGCGTATGGTCTATCTTAAAGTCGCCGGTATGAATAATCGTACCGATGGGAGTGTTGATAGCGATAGCTACCGCGTCGGGAATGCTGTGGTTGACGCGGATAAAATCCATTTTGAAGGCTCCGGCCGTAATCTTATCGCCGGGCTTAATTGTGTGCAAATTTTCCGAGCCGACGCCGTTTTCCTTCAAACGGCCCTGCAAAATGCCAAGAGTAAGTGCGGTACCATAAACGGGAACGTCAATTTGCTTCATTACATAGGGCAGCGCGCCAATGTGGTCCTCATGTCCGTGAGTCAAAAAGATGCCCTTTAGTTTGTCCTTATTTTCCAATAAATATGTAATATCGGGAATGACCAGATCGATGCCCAGCATATCGTCCTCAGGGAACATTAAGCCTGCATCGATTAAAATCATATCGTCGCCATAACGAAAGACGGTCATGTTTTTACCAATTTCGCCCAAACCGCCTAACGGGATTATCTGAACCTTATGTTGAAATTTTCCCAAAAAAAATACACCTCCATGTTTTGTTTTGCATTATATCCGTACAAATGTAGAACTTTTATTATTGATACTGTGTCCGCACACATACTCTCTTTTATATTATACACTAAAGATAGGCTTATGACAAATAGTCAGCATTTAATTTTGTAAAAAATCAGTGACAGAGCAAAAACTCCCCCAGCAATCGCCGGGGGAGTCAGACTGTCGAAAAAGGTCGCCGAGAGGCGGCCTTTTTTGGTATAATAAAATAGG
>NZ_CAJMEH010000101.1 GCF_905212365.1 uncultured Phascolarctobacterium sp. | reverse complement strand
GAGCAGAGCAGAGCAGAGCAGAGCAGAGCAGAGCAGAGCAGAGCAGAGCAGAGCAGAGCAGAGCAGAGCAAGATTATCGTGGCTTGATGTATTAAAAGGAATAGGAATCATATTGGTCGCCATTGGTCACGTGTATTCAAACAAAACGGTTTTTGATTGGTTATACTCTTTCCACATGCCGCTCTTTTTCTTTGCAGCGGGATGGGCATATAGTAAGAAGTCTGTACTGACCGATGTAAAAAAGAGGTTTCAGACAATTGTAATTCCATATTTTAGCTTTGGATTTCTGCTTTTATTCTATTGGCAACTAATGGAGCGTCGATTCCGCAGTTCAGACATGGGTTTTAGGGATTCCATTCTTGGATTGTTTTATGGTGCATATGATTATCTTGATTTTAATGTACACTTGTGGTTTTTGCCATGTTTTTTTCTGACAGTGGTTTTGTTTAATGGTTTAGTTTGCTTAGGAAATAAATATTTACATAATGGTAAGATCTTGGCCTATGCTGTTGCTGTAATAATGAGTGTAATGTATATAGTAGTACCTCTGCCAGTGATGCTTTGGGGATTTGATCGTGTTTTCAGGTATATTGGTTTTTACGCATTGGGAACATTCTTTAAGGATAAGAGTGCTGATAAAAAAATTCAGGGGCAGACTAGTGTATGGCTAATATTTGAAGTTCTTGTTTTGCTTGGAGGTAACTTCGTTCTAGCATATTTGGCGCTGAAAACAGGGATTATGTGGTTTGTCACAGCGACAGTTGGGATTGTTGGCGTGTTGATTCTTTCCCTGATGATTGACCAAAACGATATCCTTCAGTACTTCGGCAGAATATCTCTTGTGGTTCTGTGCATACATGGACCTGTTTATAGAGTTATTGTTAAGCTAGTCTCAATCCCTTTGCACATGGGGACGGATGCAGTCAGGGAAAATTTAGTTCTGTCCTTGATAGTTGTAGTTGTAACGATGATGATATGCAGCAAGGTATATAAAAGCATTATAAGAATAACTCCGTGGATAATTGGGAAAGAAAATAAATGTAAATTGAACAAGAGGGATAAAGTAAATGAAAAGAATAGTATTATGTATTGGAAATAACGCATATACTGTTTTACCGCTGTTGAGTTATTCTTGAATTCAATATCGTTAGCAACTTAAAAGAGTTGTGCTATGCGGTTGCTTGAATAGAAAAATCTTAAAAATATATTATATGATAAATATATAGACAAGGATGATTTACAATGCAAAAAATTAGAAAAGCCGTTATTCCCGCCGCAGGCTTAGGCACTCGCTTCTTGCCTGCGACCAAAGCCTGTCCTAAGGAAATGCTGCCCATTGTGGATAAGCCTACGATTCAGTACATTATCGAGGAAGCCTTAGCTAGCGGTATTACTGAAATCTTAATAGTTACCAGTAGCACTAAACGCGCTATCGAGGACCATTTTGACAGAAGCCCGGAACTGGAAGTTAATTTAGCGGATCATAATAAGGACGAGTTGCTGCAGCTGGTGCGAAGCATAGCTGATATTGACATTCATTTTATCCGGCAGAAGGAGGCCAAGGGCTTAGGTCATGCTATTTTATGCGCCAAAGCTTTTGTGGGGAATGAACCATTTGCCGTGCTTTTGGGCGACGACGTTGTTTACAATGACGATTATCCCTGCCTGAAGCAGCTTATAGATGTGTATGCTGCGACTGGCGGCAGTGTGCTGGGCTGCCAGACTGTGCCGCAGGAAAAGGTTTCTGCTTACGGAATTGTGGACAGCGCGCCGACTGGCAAGAAACGTATTTTTCGTGTAAAAGATATGGTGGAAAAGCCTGCGGTAAATGAAGCTCCCAGCCGTTTGGCGGTTTTGGGGCGCTATATTATTACGCCGGAAATTTTTACTATTTTGGAAAATACTGCGCCGGGCCGCGGCGGCGAAATTCAGCTGACGGACGCTTTGAAAGTTTTGGCGCAGCAGCAGGCTATGTACGCTTATGATTTCGTAGGGCGTCGCTACGATGTGGGCGATAAGCAGGGCTATTTGGAGGCCATGGTGGAGTACGCAATGCGCCGGGAGAATTTAAGGGATAAGTTTTTGGCGTATCTGCAGGGGATAGTGAAATGAAAAAAGGACGGCCTGCGCCGTCCTCTAGCGTGAAATATACAGTTGTGCCGTGGGCTATACGCGGATAGCTTGAATTTGTTCTAGTGGTAAGTTGGTAGCAATTATAATTCAGAGTAATGCAATGTATGTTGCCCAATTCTTTTTATCGATGTTGAGAGCGGTTAATGCTTGCTCAGTAGTCCAGTTTTGGGAAATTTTTAGGCTTTTGATTGATGCTAATGTACTTTCATTTCTACCTTGAGCGAGGCCTTCACTTCTTCCCTTTGCTTCGCCTTCAGCAAAACCTTCCTGTTTAAGTTCTTCCATAATTTTGCACATAGTCTGCACTCCTTCCTCGGTTTCCTTAAAATATTTTACACGTTGCTTTAATTCATGATAATGCATATCGCTGGCGCTGGTGCAGAAAAAATCGTGCATCAGCCTG
>NZ_CAJMEH010000100.1 GCF_905212365.1 uncultured Phascolarctobacterium sp. | reverse complement strand
TTATTGGGGCTGCGGCGCTGCACAGTATCCAAGGGCAGAAAGGTAGCGCGGCCGCCGCCGGTCTGTTTTAAATAGGCGATCGCCGCCTTAGCCGCCTCGGCGCTTTGCGCTACAATATTCTGCGCGCCCTCGCCCAAGGCCGTTTCTATCGCTGTAATAAATTTATCTTCAACTGTAATCAGCTCGGCAGCCACGCCTAAAAGCTGCTGCCGCCAGGGAGCCTGCGCCTTAAGCGCTGCTTTGACTCCGTAGCCGAAGCCCTCGTAAGCCTGCTGCATCCGGCGCAGGCCCTGCTCCTTCGTTTCGGCCATGGTCAGCTGCCGTTGGCATTGCTGCTGGCTGGCTGTAATCTGCGTAATATTTTTCTGCGCTGCCGCCGCCGCCGTCTGCAAAGCGTCGGCGTCCTTGCGCAAAAGCTCTGCGTCATGCTGGCAGCGGGCTTGAGCTTCCAAAAGCCTGTTGTATTGCTCCTGGCTTTTGGCTGCCGCCGCCTCGGCCTCCTCGATGCTCTTTTTCAAAGCTTCGCGGCGGCGCATCCGCTGCTCCTGCTCCTGCTCTAAAGCGCGCAGTTCGTTGCGCATTTTCAGCAGCGCCTGCATAGCTGCAAAAAATTCGCTTTGCGCGCTGGCATTTTGGTTCTGCACCTCGGTCAGCATTCTTGCCTGCTCGTCCCGCTCCTTCTGCAGGCGTTCAGTCTGCAAGGCAGCCTTGGCCCGCTCCTTATCCACTGCGTCAAATTCGGCGGCCAGGGAACGCATTTTGCTTTCCAACTCCTCCGCCTGCTGCGCCAGCTTAGCGTTGCTTTGCTCTAATCTGGCCGCTGCCCGCTGGCTTTGCTCGGCGCGCTCGTCCAGCACGCCCTGCTTGCCGCGCAGCTTCTCCAACGCCGTTTCCTGATTTTTTATTTCTTCCTGTAATTTGCTGTAATCCTCAGCCAGCTTATCCAACTGCCGCTGCAGCGCCGCCGCTTCGGCCTCCCTGCCGCTCAAAAGCGCAGCCTGCCGGGAAAATTCATCAGCCGCCGCCTGCTTTTTGGCGTTCAGCTCCGCCTGCACGCCCGCCATATTGTCCAGCTTGCGCAGCAGTACGGATAAACGGCATAAGCGCAACTCCTCGCTTAAAGAATTATACTGCTTCGTCTTAGCCGCCGCCTGAGCCAAAGGCTCTACCTGCGCGTCCACCTCGCTGCGGATATCGCTTATACGCGTCAGATTCAGCGCCGTATCGTCCAGCTTTTTCACGGCGTCCTTCTTCCGCAGGCGGTATTTGGCGATACCTGCGGCCTCCTCGAACAAACCGCGGCGTTCCTCCGGCCTGCTGTTGAGTACCTCGTCTATTTTATTCTGACCGATTATCGACATGGAGCCTTTGCCCAAGCCTGTATCGGCCATCAAATCGATGATGTCCTTCAAGCGGCAGGGCTTCTTGTTGATAGCGTATTCGCTGTCGCCGCTGCGAAATAAACGGCGGGTCAGGCTCACCTGTTCAAAATCTAAAGGCAAGGTATGGTCGCTGTTGTCAAATTCCAGACTGACCTCGGCCACGCCTAAGGCGCGGCGCTTGCCGCTGCCGGAAAAAATTACGTCCTCCATCTTGGAGCCGCGCAAATACTTCGCACTCTGCTCGCCCAAAGCCCAGCGAATGGCGTCTGAAATATTGCTCTTACCCGAACCGTTAGGCCCGACAACAGCCGTTATTCCTTTATCAAAGGTTAATTCAGTTTTATCGGCAAAGGATTTAAAGCCATAGGTCGCAAAGGACTTTAAGCGCACAAATAATCACCTGTCTCTGCACGGCCCGCAGCGCAGGCCGCTTACTCTTACTAATTGTTATCTTATTATTTTATCATACATATCGCAATTTTAACACTGCTTTCAGCAGCGCTTACTTTAAATATTGCAAAATCCTTCCCCACTCTTGGGCCAACGCCGCTAAATTCATGCGCGCGTTAGCCGGGCTGGTGGAATGAAAATAAAAAACCTCCACGCCGGGAGGCAGGCTGCGGGCAAAATATTTTTTGCAGGCCGCGCCCGCCTTGCCGCCATTGCAGAAAATTGCGCGGATGGACGGATTCCGTGCCAACAACCCCAGAATATCGTTTGGCGTTTCGTTTTTTATATCGCTGTCCAAGCTGCCC
Organism: uncultured Phascolarctobacterium sp.; assembly: GCF_905212365.1. Lineage (GTDB taxonomy): Bacteria > Bacillota > Negativicutes > Acidaminococcales > Acidaminococcaceae > Phascolarctobacterium_A. The sequence continues at coordinate 775 of NZ_CAJMEH010000100.1, read as the reverse complement.
TCGCGCTCGCATACGCCCAGCGTATCCCACAGCGCCACGCCATGACACGCCAGCAAAGCTTTTTTGGCGGCGTAATCCTGAGGCGCGGGCTCGTTAAACAGCAGCGCCAGCAATTTCCAAAAGCGATTTTGCGGATGGGCGTAATATTCCTGCTCCTGCAAGGATTTCACGCCGGGCATGGAGCCCAGAATTAAAATTTTACTGTTTGCTCCAACTATTGGCTCAAAGGAACGGCACTGGGACATAGCTCTATCTCCTCTCCCTCGCACGAAGTAATTTTCAACGTCAGCTGCGGCAGTATTTGCCGCCAATACTGCAGATTGCAGCTTTTCAAACCCCGCAGTTTAGATTGCAAACGCACGGGACAGCGCACTTCCACGGCGCGTACTCCTTTATCGGCTAAACTTTGCAGCCGGGGCGTAAGCTGTCGCCGCAGCGCTCTACTTTTCACCAATTCCCCCATGGAGGGATGAAAAGGCCCGGCGATAATATTTCCCGGCGCACACAGCTCTTCATCGGGCTGCAGGCCGATGCGGATAACCTTAACGCCTGCCGCAATCAGCTTTTCATACACATAAGCGCTCTGCGCCACCGCCTCCTCCAGCGTCAGCGGCGCGTAGCTTCCGGCCGCATACTGAACGGCCAGCGGCGTATCCTTCACTACCAGCACGGGATAAATTCTGGCTACGTCCGGCTTGAGCTCCGCCGCCAGCTGTGCCGTCTGCCGCACGCTGCCCCAATCTTGCAGCGGCAGGCCCACCATCAGCTGCACGCC
>NZ_CAJMEH010000099.1 GCF_905212365.1 uncultured Phascolarctobacterium sp. | reverse complement strand
GTCCGGAAACCGTATGGAGCCGCCGTAATAAAGAAAATGGCGCACCGAAAGAGGAGAAGAAAGTGACTACCGATCGTAAGGTTATTGTTAAGGGCTTGCCTGCCAGCCCCGGTAATGTTGCAGGCCGCGTACACGTTATTCTTGACCCGTCCCGCATCGACGAATTTAAAGAGGGCGAAATTCTGGTAACGGAAATGACCGCTCCCGACTGGGTTCCGGCTATGAAGAAGGCGAAAGCCATCGTAACCGACAGCGGCGGTATGACCTGCCACGCTTCCATCGTCAGCCGCGAGCTGGGCATTCCCTGTATCGTTGGCACCAAGAGCCGCGGCGAGGCTGCTACTACTACTATTCCCGACGGCATCGACGTAACTATCGACGCTACTCACGGCGTTGTTTATGAAGGCATTATCGAAGAACCTAAGGCTGAACAGCCCGCCGCTCAGCAGGTAGTTGCCGCTGCGGAATATTTCCCGCCCACCGGCACGAAAATTTACATGAATCTGGGCGATCCTGAGCTGGCTGAAAAATACAGCGCTCTGCCCTGCGACGGCATCGGCCTGATGCGCGAGGAGTTCATCTGGACTACATATATCCACGAGCATCCGCTATATCTCATTAAGATCGGTCATCCGGAAAAGGTTGTGGACCAGCTGGCTGAAGGCATCCGCCAGGTTTGCCAGGCTATGGCTCCCAGACCGGTTACTCTGCGCTTCTCCGATTTCAAATCCAGCGAATACCGCGATTTGAAGGGCGGCGATGAATTTGAGCCCTACGAGCCTTCCGCTTTGCTGGGCTGGCGCGGCGCTTCCCGTTACTATGACCCTAAATATATCGAAGCCTTTAAGCTGGAATGCCTGGCTGTGCGCAAGGTGCGCGAGGAGTTCGGCCTGAAAAACCTGAACGTAATGATTCCTTTCTGCCGCAATGTAGAGGAATGCGAAAAGGTTGTTAAGATTATGGCTGACTGCGGCTTGTCCCGCGGCAAGGACTTCAAGGTTTGGCTGATGGCTGAGATTCCCTCTAACATCATTCTGGCCGACCAGTTCAATAAATTTGTCGACGGCTATTCCATCGGCTCCAACGATTTGACCATGCTGGTTTTGGGCTGCGACCGTGATAACGATACCGTATCCCATATTTATGACGAACGCAATCTGGCAGTACGCCGCGCTATCCGTCACCTTATCGAGGTGGCGCATAAGGACGGCAAGACCGTTTCCATCTGCGGTCAGGCTCCCAGCGTATATCCTGAATTCTGCGAGTTCCTCATTAAGAGCGGCATTGACAGTATGTCCGTAAATCCTGATACCGTTAAATTCACTAAGAAGCTGGCTGCTCAAATCGAACAGCGCATTATGCTGGACGCATTGACCGGCAAAGGCCGTCAGGAAGCGGAAGACCTGAACTGGTAAGACGCTTGACAGGCTGCGCCTGACAGTGTATACTATTGCCAACAACTGAATAAGTAGTAAAGAGCTTTAAGACTCCTGTATTGCAGTGACTTTGTAATACAGGAGCCTTTTTGTTTTGACGCGGAAAGGAGGTTGCTTATGGAGTTGTTTTTTACGTTGGCGTTGGCGGCGGGGCTGGCACGTCATTGCTGGACGGATATGCGGGAGCTGCTGCTGTACGACAGCGTGAACGCTTATCTGTTAGCTCTGGGCTTGCTGCGAGCCTGCGTCATGGGCTTATGGCAGGAGGCTTGCTGCGGCCTGCTGGCGCTGGGCGCGGTTATGCTGCTGCTGTATTTGTTCAGCAGGGGCGGCATGGGCGAGGGTGATGTCAAGCTGGCAGCGGTTTTAGGCTGCTGGCTGGGCTGGGAGCGGGGCTTAGCCTGCCTGCTGCTGGCCTTTGTAGGCGGAGCTGCGGTTGGGCTTGTTCTTTTAGCCTGCGGACGGGCGCAGGGGAAGCAGGCGCTGCCCTTCGGCCCCTTTTTGTGCGCGGCGGGCTTAGCGTGCCATCTGTACGGCGCACGGCTTGTCGCCTGGTACTGGTCGTTATTTTGATTTAAAGGAGGACGTCTTTGATGAAAACATTACAGGATTACCAACAAGGCTGGCGGCGCAGGCAGCGGCGTCAGCGGCAGCTTTTACTTATCGGGCTGCGGGAAAATATTTTACAGGTAAGCTGCTGGCAGCCGGATTGCTGCCTGTGGCGGCAGGAACGCGCTTTAGGGATGAGCGCTGGCCGAAATATTATTGAAGAGGCAGGCATGTTGCTGCGTACAATTTTACTGGAGGCCAAAGCGGAGACCGGGTTAAATACGCTGCTGCTTTTAGGCGCGGAGCAGGTGTACGAGGAACGGCTGGCGCTGCCGCTTTTAGAAGCCAAAGCCTTGCGGAAGGCGGCCTACTGGGAGGCAGGGCAGCTGGCTCCTTGGGCGGCGGATGCTTATACTGCGGCCTTTGCTGTGGAGGAAAGACGGGAGGCTGATATGCAGGTGCAGCTGTGGGCCATGGAGCTGGCTGACGTGCAGGCTTGGCAGAAGCTGGCAGATTCCTTGCAGCTGCGGTTGCAGGCTATTTTGGCAGGCAGGGAAGCGGAAGCGGCGCAGCAGGAGTGGTTTGCAGGAGCTGCCTGGCCGGAGGAAATTTTGCTGCAGACAGGCAGCGCCGTTTTTAGCAAGCAGCTGGCGCATTCGCCTTATTGGCGCACGGCGGCTTTAGGCTGTGCGTCGCTGACCTTACTGCTGTATACCGGAGTACGCTGCGGCTGCTATCTGGCGCAGCAAAGCGTACAGGAGGGGCGCAGGCAGCTGCAGGAGTACGGCCAATGGCGGCAGCGTTATGCTTATAGCGAAAAATTGAACAAGGAGCTGGAGCGCTTGCGCCGGCTGGAGCAGGCAGACAAACGCCCTAAGCTGCAGGTCAGCGGCAGGCTGGAGCAGCTGGGGCGGCAGCTGGAGCCCGGCTGCTGGCTGCAAAGCGTGCAGGGCAGCGCGGGGCAGGGCCACTGGCAGGGGGAGGGCC
>NZ_CAJMEH010000098.1 GCF_905212365.1 uncultured Phascolarctobacterium sp. | reverse complement strand
AAATCATGCTCGCTTATATTTTAGCACATCTGCCCCCCCTCGCAAGACCTTTTGGTCTATATTTAGCTTTTGTTTCTGCATCTTGCGACCGGTTTGTTATTCTTCCTGCCACAATTATCTGAGACAGTTTTCTTTTTCGCCACTAAGGCGGTTCTGCATAGCCTGCCTTTCCTGCCGTATCCTGACCTCCAGTCGCTCCCTGCTGTCCTTATTAGCGGCCAGATTAGCTGCCGCCATGCCAAGCACTTCCTCCATCCCCATATCCAAAGCAATGCTCATAAGTAAATATTTATCCATGCTGTAGCTGGCATAACCGTTTTCTATGCCAATCAGCAGCCTTTTGGATATACCGCACATAGCCGCCAATTTTGCTTGCGTCAATCCTTTGCGCCGCCGCTGGTCAACTATTACTTCTCCTATTTCCTTCCGCAGCACAGCCAATAAAATTTCTCGTTCCGTATACATTTTGTTGCCTCCTTCAGCTTATTTAACATAAGAGTACAACAAAAAATCTCAAAACCGGCTAAAGCGCAATATATTGCACTTTAAGTTATTTTCTGAATTTTCGTGTTATAATAGGCGTATCGAGCGCCGATGTAGTACAGTACGGAATTCCGTCATATTCAAGGCACAAAGCGCAACGCTCCCTGTAAGCCTTAAAGGACGATAAGCATTGACCAAAACAAGAAAAACTGAATACCGCGTCTTTACACCCACCGAGCTGAAAAGCCTTGTACAGCGGGCGCAGGCACGCGACCAGCAGGCCATCGATCGCCTGTGCGCAGCCTTCACTCCCTTAATTTACAAGGAGGCCCGTCGCAGCTATATTGCTGCCGCCTTAGGCGACGACGCAGTAAATATGGCTTGGGAAATATTTTTAGAATTTATTTCCGCCTACAATGGCAATAAGTACCGCCTGCTGCCGGGGCTTGCGCAAAAGCATTTGTATTATGAGCTGATTCACAAGGTCTATCGCAATAAGCCGGAGCAAGCTATTATCTCTTTAGATGCAGCGGCAGATGACGAGCAGCAGCTGCAAATTGCCGATGAAAAACAACTCCTAGCAAAGCTTGAGGATAAACTGCTCTTAGAAAAGCTTTTAGCTGCATTAACAGATAAGCAAAGACTGCTTATCGAGGCTATTTTTATGCACGGACTTTCCCTGCGCGAATATGCGCAAAGCCAAGGCATCAGCTTTACCGCTGCCTACAAAATGCAGCTTAAAGCTTTGTCGCGGCTGCGGGAAAAGCTTAAATAAGTCCCTTTTAAGAAATCAGTATATTCTGTCAATTATTCTAACAGCTTACTCTATCCTTATATTGAACAAGGAACAATCGCTAAGCGATTGTTTGCAGTGAAGTGTACCCTTTGTCAAGGACACAAAGAAAAGAAAAGTAAATTCAGGAGCTTGACTTAAATAACTTTATCGCTTGTTTTTGAATAACTAATCAAAGGATAAACTCCAGTATTGCAATAATCGTAAAATTCATTAGGCGATAATTTGGCAAGCAGCCATTGCCCTCTGTCGTTGTTATAGTAGTCTATCCAGTCGTCTATCAACTCTTTTGCTCCACCAAAAGAAGTTACCTGCGCCATCGCAGCACCGATTTCATCTTTCATATGTCCAAAGAAGCTTTCCTGCGGTGCATTATCCCAACAGTTTCCCTTACGCGACATAGATTGCCTCAATTTCGCGTCGCTAATAATTTGCCGGAACTTCTTACTCGTATAGTGGCAGCCTTGGTCGCTGTGGATTAGCGTTTCATCATCCAGCGATACTCCATGCTTTTTTATGAGCAGCTTTACTGTTTCAAGAACAAAATCTACTTCCAGCGATTCGCTTAGCACATACGCTAAAACCTGCTTAGTAAAAGCATCTAAAATCACTGACAGATAACAAAAAGTCCCATAGTATGGAATGTATGTAATATCCGTCAGCAATACCTTGCGCGGCCCCAATTCCTTGAATCGGCGATTGAGCAGATTATCTGCAACCGCATCAGTCCTCAATGCTTTCGCCATTCTCCTGTAAGGATTTGCTTTTCTTATAGGGCATTTCAGCCCATATTTGCGCATCAGGCGTTGTATCTTTTTAACATTCATCAGGACTGGCGGCTGCATATGCAGAAGCCGCATATGTATTCCCCGTATGCCTTTGTCATAACCACGATATTTGTAGGCTTCAAGAATAAGCTCAAAATCCCGTTGGTCTCTTTCTTCTCTGGCCATGCGCCGGTTTTCCGAAGCAATCCAGTTATAGTAGCCGGAACGCGAAACACCGGCTATTTTACAAAGTTCCTTGATGTTTTGCAGATTATCTTGCTGAGATACCATTTCATGGATAATCTCAAATTTTACCTTTGTATTTTCCATAAGTATAGTCTTTATTTTCTGCTGTTGTCCAGCGCAGTAATTTTTTTTAGAAAATCTACTTGCTGGCGCAGATAAGCGATTTCCATCTGCATGGAAGCTATAGATTGCGGCGACAAGTTGGTAGCGTAATTTTCCTTATCTGGCATGGTTCCTGCTGCCTCAAAAGATGTTCCTGCCAACAGATTACACTTGGCAGCCTGCGTAGCAAGTCTGTGGGCTAAATCATAAATTCGGCTATTGCCGAGAACAGCAGTGTCATAACCTAGGCTTTCAAAAATTTCTTTGGCATTTTCCCCTGCTTCATATCTGGCTAAAAAAATATTTTTAAATTCTGAAGTATAAATAATTTGACTGGCAGTAACATTATAAGTAAACTGATTAGCTGTTAAAATAGCAATTTCTTCTGCTGTGAATTTTTTGATTTTATGTCTTTTCCGCATAATAAAACCCTCCATGATAAATTTATTATACAGTAATCTGGAAAACAGTGTCCATAAATCGGGATTTTAAGTCAAAGTTTGTGTCCAGTTTTTGGGGACGTACTTGCTAAACAACCTGTCCAGATTAAAGTTTTTTATGTTAGGAGTGTCCAGTTTCTTGGGTACAGTTTACAGCGCCAGAAAAAAGAACGGAAAAAGAAACCCAGTAAAGAAAAAGGCAAGAAAAAAGACTTTCACTTTACTAATGGCTGTTTTGGGCAATTTATTTAACCCGACC
>NZ_CAJMEH010000097.1 GCF_905212365.1 uncultured Phascolarctobacterium sp. | reverse complement strand
CGATACTGTGTCCGACCGCAGTTACCGCAGCCAGCTGCTGTTGCTGAACGGCAGGCTGCAGCGCGGCCTGGATTTAAGCACGGCGCTTACGGGAGCAGAAGGGCTGTTTTCGCCGCTTACGCAGGCTTTGCTGGACGTGGGCGCGGCGACAGGGTATCTTCCGCGAATGCTGCGGGAAGCGGCCCGCATAGGCGAGGAAGATTTACGAGTTAAATTGGCCAAAATTAAGGAAGTGTTGGCGCCAATGCTGCTGTTAGCGGCGGCCTTGGTTATTGCGGCGGTGGTATGTGCAGTTGTGAGCCCGCTGCTGGAAATGCTGTCGGCTTTGCCGGCGTAAATCAAGGAGGATGATTATGTTAAACAAATTGCGTAAGCAAAGCGGTTTTACTTTGATCGAAGTGGTAGCGGCTGCCGCGCTCATCGGCGTATTGGCGACTATGCTGGCTCCGTCCCTTTCGGGCGCTAACGATAAAGTAAAAAACGCTAAACTAACTAACGATTTGGCGACTATCGACCAGGCTATACAGATTTACCGTATGGATAACGGTTCCTTGCCCGATTCTTTGAGCGCTTTGGATAGCGACTATTTAGGCGGCAAGCTGGAATTTAAGGATGCGACAGGTACGGCCCTGGTTTATTCGCCCAATGATAACGGAACGTATACCTTGACTGGTAAAAATGCTAAAGGCGCGGATGTAAGCTCGCCGGCCAGCTCCGGTGGCGCGGCTAACTAGACAACGCGGGTTTATTCTGTGGGAGCTGCTTTTGGCTTGCGCTGTCCTGCTGTCGGCGGCAGGCTTCTTATTCGTGCAGGGCGAGGCCGTTGCGCGCCAATATTATAAGTGGCAGGTGCGGGTGGCGGCGCAAGTATTAGCGTCCGACCTGCGAGCTTTGCAGCAGCGGGCTTTGTATAAGGGCAGTAATGCGATGCGCAAATTGCAGCCGCTAAGCGCTGATAAGAGCGTTTATACGCTTGTGGATGGGATGAAGGTGGTCGCTACGATAGCTTTTAGCGATTTTGGCTGCGGCGAGGTTTATTTTCAGCGCAGTATTGCTTCGGTAAGCTTCGGCACTTTGGGCGCGCCGACCGCTAACGGCGAATATGTGTTGCGTCACCGGAAGCTGGGAAAATTTTTCTGCCGCGTGGCGCTGCAGCCGGTGACGGGAAGAGTGTTGATTTATGAAGGCGAGTAAGGGATTTTTCCTGGTGGGCGAAATAATCTGCTTGTGCTTGAGCTGCATTTTATTATTAGCCGCGGGCAGCGCTTATCGGAGCAGCTTGCGTTTGCAGGAGCGTACTTTGCGATTGGAGGAAAGCTGGCAGGCGGCGCAGCTGGCGGCGGTTGGAGAAGCAACGCCGGAGCGCTGGCGCACAGAGCGCGCTATAAACGAGCGGCAGGGCATAAGGCTGATGGAGGTGCAGGTATATGAAGGAAGTAAAGCGCAACCCTTGTGTACGCTTTTGCAGGCTGCGCCGTGAAAATAAAGGCTTTATCCTGCTGGAGCTGGCGGCCGGCCTTGCGGTGAGCGCCGTTTTAGCGGCTATGGTTTGCGTCGGCGCGCAAGGCTTTGCCAAAAACTGGCAGGCTTTGCAAGAGCAGATAGAGCTGCAGCAAGCGGGGACTTATATGCAGGCGCTTTTAGAAAAAAATCTGGCGTATAACGCGCTGGAAATTACAATCTCTGCGGATAATAAGGTGAGTTACCAAGGCTTGTTGGGCAGCAAAAGTTACTCTATCTATCCGGCAAATTCAGGCTTGTACCTGCGTACCAGCACTGCCGCAGGCAACGGCGTCAACCCTTTGTTTATCGAAGGCGTGGACGTCAGCGGCTGGCAGGCGCGCCGCGTGGACGAACAGAATTTGTTGCTGCGGTTTACGCTGCACGGCAAGCGCGGCAGCAGGGATTTCAGCCAGTTAATAACGTGTTATAACGGCGAGGTACATGATGAGCGGTAAAAGCAAGGGCAGTGTCAGCCTGCTGCTGCTTTTGACCTGTCTGCTGCTGGCGGCGGCAGCTCATTTAGGCTTATTGTGGAGCAGTCGCCAATTCGCTAAAACGCAGGAGGCTTTGGCTGCCAGGCAAATGCGCCGCCTTAACAGCTCGTTAATGCAGAAGTATTTTTACGAGCGCCCGCAGGCCGGGAAATGGGTCGCTTTGGATAGCGTATTGCAGCCCGGCGGCGTTGATGTGCAAATCCAGGGAAGCAGTTCTTACAGCAGTGATAATTTAATATATCTTTTACAATTTAAAGCTGCGTCCGGCAAGTACGCGGACGCGGCGCAGCAGATTTCACGTTTGCAGCTTACGTTTTCCGAGGCGCAGAGGAATTTAGCGGCTAAGTACGCTTTAGCTAGCGTCAAAACCAAAGGCTTGGAATATTTGCCGCAGCAGTCGTTATATATACAAGCAAGCAGAGAAGAAGTACGGCTGCCGCAAATGTATTTCCTTTATAATAAGGCCTTGAATGGTTTAAGTATTGATAACACGGATATGGACGGCTTGCACGCACGTTTTTATTATCTCAACAGTAGCGACGCTCTTACTTTTAAAGCCAATACTTTGATGCTGGGTTCTTCTGTAGTAGGGAAATCCGGGGCGATAATTATTGGTGAAAACTGCCATTTCCCTCATCGCGTGGCGCTGATAAGTGAAAACGGCAGTATTACCATTAAGAAAAATACGCGGCTCGATAAAGCGTTGATTATGGCGTACAGTCGCGTGATTATCGAGCCCGGCTGCAAAATTAACGGCTTTATTGCCGCCAATGAAATACAATTTTTGGGAGCTTCAGAATTTACCGCCGACGCGGATGTGGTAGCGCCGTTTACGTCGGCAGCCTTTGTTGAAAGTTGATATTGCAATCGAGTAGGAGGCCGCCCATTATTTGAGCAGCCGACCTCTCACACCACCGTGCGTACCGTTCGGTACACGGCGGTTCAAATACCATAATGCTTGAGCCGTTTAAGCTCGTAATTGCTCGCTAATTCATAATAGCCTGCTTTTACGAGCTTTTCGTTTGTTATTGACCTCGCAAGTATCGCACTTCCTGCTACTCGCCAATAACCAAGTCTTGTATTTCCCCACGTATATGCGTACTCCTCTGGTATTCCTAACTTCTTTAAGTTTGTAACCCTAGTTGTAGGTTTCTTCCATTGTTTCCATATATATTGACGGATTCTTCTCCGCAGCCATTCGTCCCATTCCTGCATTTTACGCTTCATACTTGCTATGCAGTAAT
>NZ_CAJMEH010000096.1 GCF_905212365.1 uncultured Phascolarctobacterium sp. | reverse complement strand
GCCTAACTCTTAAATTTGAAAATAATAGCAATATGCGATAATATATTTTACGATAAAGATATACTTTTAATCTTTGTAAAGGTGTGAGATAATGAAAAAAGTAACTTTACTACTTTGCTTGATGTTGGGATGCATGTTTATAGTAGGCGGAAGCAGCGCTGGCGCAGCTATGGCGCGTAAGTCCATGGATAGGGAAAAAGCCATTACAAATCTGTATAATGCTTTTCAGTATGATAAGCTTGAATTGGGCAAATATTTGGACGCCGGTTTAAGCTATATGGAATTGAAAAATATCTGTCTGCACGCCTATGCGGCTAAAAAGCCTTTAGCTGAGATAGCGCAGCTGCGGGAAAAATATGGCTGGATAAGAGTAAAATATCTATTAGGTTTGACGCCGGAAAAATTTGCTCAGAGAGAATTAGATTATAAGGCGGAGCGACTAGAACGCTTATTTGGTTTGAATAAGCAGCTGACTATGAAATATATGAAGTTGGGCTATGGTTCACATCAGGTTAAGCGTGCGATGTTTATTGCTAGTCATTGCGATATTCCAGTAGAAAAAATTTTAGCTATGAAAACACGCCGGCAAAAATGGGGCGATATTTGCGAGCAGTTAGGCTTACCCCGCAACGCTTGCATGCAATAATTTTATGTGACTTGAGGTAATCCGTATGAGCGAAGCTGTATTGGAAGTTAAGCGTTTATCCGTAGGCTATGGCGCGCGCTGCGTAGTTAAGGACGCAAGCTTTGATGTTGCCGCGGGTGAAATGGTGGGTATTATCGGCTGCAACGGCGCAGGCAAAAGCACAATTTTAAAAACCATTCGCGGGCTTTTGCCGAAGCAGGGCGGCGAGGTGCGCTATTTCGGCCGGGCGCTGGAGGAATACAATGACCGTGATTTAGCCATGAAGGCGGCCTACCTGCAGCAGCATGTAGAGGTGGGCTTCGGTTATACCGGTCAGGATATTGTTATGGCCGGGCGTTACCCATATCTGAAATGGTGGCAGCGGGAGTCGGACGCCGACAAGCGCTTAGCCTTGGACTGTATGGCTTACACCGGTACGGAGGAGCTGGCGGATAAGCCTGTTACGGAGGTCAGCGGCGGTCAGAAGCAGCGCATTTTGCTGGCGAAGGTTTTGGCGCAGCAAACGCCTATCCTATTTTTGGACGAGCCTACAACCGGCCTAGACATGGTTTATCAGGAGGAAATTTTTCGCTTTGCCAAACAGCTGGCGGCTATGGGCAAAACTGTGCTGATGGTGGTGCATGAGCTGAATTTGGCGGCTAAGTATTGCAGCCGCATTTTATTATTGGGACAGGGACGTTTGCTGGCTGACGGCGTGCCGGAGGCGGTGTTTACAGAAAAGCTGCTGGGCTTGGCCTACAATGCCGACATTATAGTGGAGCGCAATCCGCTGAATAATAATTTGGAGATCAGCGCCCGCGTATCGCCTGCGAATAAGGAAAAGGAGGCAGCATTACTGAATAAGATTTGCTGCATGGACTAAATGATGAGATTGCGAAGCTTTGTACTTTTGCTGCTGCTTTGCTGCTGCGTGAGCCAGCTGGCTTGGGCGGGTGTGGAGCTGGAGGCTGCATATCCGTATAAGCTGGATCAGAAAAGTTTGCATAAGGTGGAGGGTGGCAGCACCATGCCCCTCTATATCAATATTACCAGCTTTGACGACCCTGCCGTGCAGGATGCCGCCATTAAGGTGACGCTGCCTGCCGGCTTTACTGCGCTGCCCGACGATAGATGGCAGACGAGCGAAGAAGGCGGGCGGCAAATCGTGACGGCTGAGTGGCGGCTGCCTGCCGACTATGGGCAGACCTTTGATTTACTGTATATCAAGCCTGACGGCAGCGCGGCTAAGGGCGAGCACAAGCTTTTAGTGGAGGCTGCGGGAGCAGGCTGGAGGCGTACTGCGGAGGCAAAGTTCGCTTACGAGCCGCAGGCGTCTGCGGAAGCTGCTGCAGGCGCTAAGGCTAAGCCCTTGGATAAAAGCAAATTTAATTGGTATATACAAAGCGTTACCTTGCCGGTGGATAATTTAGGCAATAAGGACGACCGTGCTGCCGACGGCGTGATTTATGTGCGCGATACTACGCTGGAGGGCTTCCGCAACCGAATGACGGGCGATGGAGCCACTAATTGGTCGGCGGTGTTTAATCATCCTGCGACCTTTGTGATGCTGGAAATGCGCAATCCGCAGATGGACGTGCGGGTGCTAAAGTTTAAAGCGGAGCTGGTGGATAAAAAGACGGGCGCTAACGTGCCAGGGCTAATGAGCGCCAGTAAGGTGACGGACGACGCGGAGCACGGCTGGGCAGGCGATACAGGCAGGGTAGGAGAAACTACGGCGTTGATTTCCTTGGACGGCAAAAAGAATCAGACCTTTATTTTACCCTTATATGTCGATTATTTTACTGTTTTAGAGGGCGAATATAATTTGCGCATTACCGTCAGCGGCAACGGGCAGCAGAAGATTCAGGAGGTGCCGCTGACTATTGCCAAAAAGCACAGCGTGGGACTGGCGGCAGTGGGCTTTTCCTTTGCCTGCCTGTTTTTAGTGCTGGCTTGCGGCGGTCGTTTGCGCCGCTGTATCGGCGTTATCGGCGCTAAGGGAGCGATTACGGTAGCGCTGTTTGCGGCGCTGGCCTTTGGCGGTATTACCCTGCCGACTACGCTGCTGGGCGATTTGCTGCACGTTTTTTTAGGGCCCTTCAGCGGCTTGCTGACAGGCGTGCTAAGCGGCGTGTTGCAATATTTGTTGATTGTGTCGCTGCTGCTGCTGTTTCGTGCGCCGGGTGTGCTGGCGCTGATGTTCTTCGTGAAATATATGCTTTCCGGGCTGATGTTCGGTCATTTTACGCCCTTGGGGCTTTTAAGCACCTGCGTTTACGTTGCGGTGCTGGAGGGGGCTTTGCAGCTGTGCGGCTTTTACCGCGCAGAGCGGATTGGCAAGCGCTATATGCTGTTTGTGGCGCTGATTTTAGGCCTGGCAGACGCCTTGGTGACCTTCGTTAATTTGGAGCAGATGATGTTTTTCTATCGTTTATATTATGCCGACTGGTATATGGCGCTATATATGCTGATTAACGGCGTGTTGTACAGCAGCGTGGGCGCGTGGCTTGGCTATCGTACCGGCTCTAAGCTGCAGCAGGTGATGGGGGAATAATCATGCTGAAAATTACAGATTTATCCTATCGTTACCAGAGCCGCGGCAGCTTTACCCTGCAAAAGATAAATCTACAGCTGGCAGAGGGCGAAATGCTTTTGCTGGCCGGGCGCAGCGGCTGCGGCAAGTCCACGCTGATTAAAGCGATTAGCGGGCTTTTGGGCAGCGACGGCACGGGCGAGCTGCAGGGCAGCATTTACTTGAACGGCGAGGATACTACCTATTGGCCGCCGGAGCGCATCGGCCGCTTGGCAGGCACAGTTTATCAATCGCCGGACGACCAGCTTTTTGCTATGACAGTAGCCGACGAGGTAGGCTTTGCTTTGGAAAACCAAGGGCAGGCGCCGGAGACTGTCAAGCGTCAGGTCAGCGAGGCTTTGCGCCTGGTGGGTCTGGCCGGTTTTGAGGATTACAGTATCCATAAGCTTAGCGGCGGCCCG
>NZ_CAJMEH010000095.1 GCF_905212365.1 uncultured Phascolarctobacterium sp. | reverse complement strand
GCGTCTGCGCCTGCGGCCGATTTTAATGACAGCCGTTACCTTTATTGCCGGTGTAGCGCCTTTGGCGGCGGCGTCGGGCGTGGGCGCTAACAGCCGCATCGCCATCGGCACGGGCATTATCGGCGGCACGCTGACCGGCACGGCGCTGACGCTGTTTTTTGTACCCTTGTTCTTTGTGCTGCTGAAGCGTTTTGCGAAAGCGCGTAAAAAATGACATTCATACCATTACCTTTGCATAAATAAAATAAAACTTGCATATTAATGAGCCGCGCTATATAATATATAAATTAGCGGCGCGCGCGGCTTTTAAGCTGCGGCAAGTAAATTTTATTTGGAGAGGTGTTATGGATGGATTTTGGGATATTAAGCGTTTTGCCGTCCTTGCTGGCTATCGGCTTGGCAATTAAGACGAAGAATGTTATCTTTTCGTTATTCTGCGGCTGCTTTACGGGCGTTATGCTGCTGTGCAATGGCAATCCCTTTCTGGCCTCCAAGGCTTTGATTGGCGATTACTTTTTTAAGCAGGTTATGGACAGCTATAATGCCGGTAATATCGTTCTTATCTTATTTATCGGCGGCTTTATCAAGCTGCTGGAAAACGGCGGCGGCGCGCAATCCTTCGCTAAATATGTGCATAAATTTGTGGACACGCCTTTAAAGGCGCAGCTGGGCGCGTGGCTGGGCGGCGTTGTAATTTTCTTTACCGATTTGGGTACGGCGCTGCTGGTGGGCCCTGTGTTCCGTCCCCTGTTTGATAAGCTGAAGCTTTCCCGTGAAAAGCTGGCCTGGGTGCTGGACTCCACCTCTTCGCCGGTGGCCGTGCTGATTCCCTTTATCGGTTGGGGCGTTTATATTATGGGCCTTATCGAGGCGCAGTTTAAAAATTTACAGGTCAATGTTTCCGATTACGAAACCTTTATGCAGGCCATTCCCTTTCAAATTTATACGATTCTGGCCGTGCTGATGATTCCTTTAATAGCCATCACCAAAAAGGACTTCGCGGCGATGAAGGAAGCGGAGGACGCGGTCAAGGATAAGCCCACTCCCGAAGAGATGGAGGACCATTACGTCGCTCCCGTGGACTAGGACGGCTATTCCTTAGGCAATTCCAATCCCTTTATGCTGATTCTGCCGATTTTGATGGTATTCGCTACTTTGATTATCGATTTGAGCCCGCTGGGCTTTCCTTTTGCAAAAATTCCCGGCAACGCTTTCCGTATCGCGCTGACTACCGGTTACTTTCTGGCAGGCGTGCTGCTGATGTTTATGATCTGCGGCTTCAAGGTAAAGAAGCCCAAGGACACCTTCAGCCTGTACGTTAAGGGCATGATAGGCATGACGGATGTGGCTATTATTTTGCTGCTGGCCTGGTCCTTGAGCGCCATGATCGGCAAGCTGGGAACTGCTAAATACATCATCGGTATTCTGCAGGGCATTAACTTTACGCCCGTGCTGATTCCGGCGTGCATCTTCCTGTTCGGTACGGTGATTTCCTTCTCGACCGGCAGCTCCTGGGGCACCTTCGCTATTTTAATGCCCTTGGCTATTCCTATGGGCCACGCTTTCGGTATTCCTTACGCTATCTGCGTCGGCGCGGTATTGTCCGGCGGTTTGTTCGGTGACCATTGCTCGCCGCTTTCCGATACGACGATTTTATCGTCCATGGGCGCGGAATGCAATCTGGCGGACCACGTAAGAACCCAGCTGCCCTATGCCGCTATTAACGGCGTCATTGCTTTCGTAGGATTTATTATTGCCGGATTGACTGGTTCTGCCATCAGTACGGTAATTGCCGTTGGTCTGCTGCTGGCGGTTATCTTCGGCTGGAATTATTACGATAGGAAGCATACGGCTTAACGGGCTGCGGCAGATAAGCAGTAGACAGTTAATAGCGCTTTGTGCTATAATATTTATGTTACGGTTGATTGCTGTTCTCAGGCACAGTAAAAGCTGATAACATTTAAATGCGAGTGTGGCGGAACTGGCAGACGCACTAGACTTAGGATCTAGCGCCTTTCGGCGTGCAGGTTCGATTCCTGTCACTCGCACCAAATGTAAATAGCAAGCCCCTGCAAGGTTTTTATTTGTCTTGCAGGGGCTTTTTCTTTTTTGGGAATTAATGCAATACTAACAAATAAGCTCCGGCTGTAATCGTTGCCGGAGCTTTGCAGGTAATCAAATGTATGTTATAATATTGCTCAAGAGATAGGTTGATGGTCGGTTTTTCTCCGCTGTATACATGTGGGGAGGTGGTAAGTTATGAGAGTGTATGAAGCGTTATCTTTAATGATTGCTTTCGGTATCCTTGTAGCTACCATTATTTCTGCTTGTAAGTAAGTTCTTGCTTATAAAATGAAATAGAGCCGCTTACGGCAAGCAGCTCTTCTTTCACTATAATTTTACTTTGGAGAAAGCTGACAAGCCAACATCAAGCTATCTCTTCCTGCTTTTATTATAATCTTAGTATCGCAAATAGTCAAGAGACGAAGTTTCAATAAGTAGATGTAATGAATGTGCTTCATTAATATAGAGAACGTCACGAAATTTATTTAGAATGAAGAAAGGGAAGGAAATCATATGGCTAAGAAGAAAGCTGTCGAAAAGACAATAAATATAGATAATATTTTGTTTAATTGCAGGGATATCCTGCGCGCGGCCCGCAACTCCGGCTCTTTCTGATATTGTCAAGATTAGTTGACACATTTTTCTCAAGGATATCACTGACTATGCCGCCAGTTCCAAAGACTCATAATATTGCTTGCGTTTTAGCATAGGAGGAAGCCCACCATTGGCAGAGCAGATCCTCCGGTTATTCCAGTAGCTGAGAAAGTATCTTCAAATGAGTGCCTTTAATTCCTCGATAGTCATCTGCTTTGTGTCATAGCGGTCGTAGAGAAGTTCCGTCTTCATCCTAGCCCACATGCTCTCACAACGTGCATTATCATGGCAGCGTCCTCCGGCACTGTTCATACTTTGGCTGATGTGATGTTCCCGGATGGTCTGACGGTAGGACTCACTGGTATACTGTGTTCCACGGTCACTGTGGATGATAGCTCCTTCCAGTGTGGGATACGCGGTCAGAGTGTTTTCCAGTGTTTGGATACACAGATCTGCTTTCATGTTTGTTTCCATTGCCAGACCGAGGACGCAAAGATCAAAGCAGTCGAAAATCGCAGATACATACAGTTTCCCGTTGGACGCCGGGATCTCCGTGATATCTGTAATACATTTTTCTAATGGGGCATCTGAATGGAAATCCCGCTTCAGCAGATCATCTGATTTCATGGCTTTCCGGTCTGCTTTTGTGAGCCCATTCGGCTTTCTTCTTGGCCGATGGCTCAGGCCGATCTGATCCATAACCCGGTATACGGTCCGCTCACTGGGGATATGTACTTCCTCCGGCTGCTTCAACAACAGAGCCTGATACATTCGGATCCGTCCATAAGTATCGTTACATTCATCTTCATGGATGATTTTTTTCATGGCATCCGCCAGATCCTGGTATTTCCAGGGACGGTCTTTGTTCGCAAGATATTTATAAAAACCCTGCCGGCTGATACCAAGCATCCGGCAATAAAATGAAATTTTCCCGGTAATCCTGCCGTCCTCTGTTTTCAAAGCCAGAAAGA
>NZ_CAJMEH010000094.1 GCF_905212365.1 uncultured Phascolarctobacterium sp. | reverse complement strand
CCCACGACCTCCGCCGTGACAGGGCGGCATTCTAACCAACTGAACCACCGGGCCATTGTCAGCTATCTGACAGGTATATATATTACCATAAAATTTTCTGCTTGGCAAGTGTTTTTGCTAAAAATTTGCCAAATAACGCCAAGCAGCAGACACATATTTTATTCCAACAGCCTGCGCAGCGCCAGCTTATCTATTTTACCGCTTTCGTTGCGCGGCAGGCGGGGCAGAAAAACAAACTGCTTGGGCAGCTCGTAATCCTCCAGCTTTGCCCGCAGCAGCTTCACCAGCTGCTGCTTGCTGTACTCCCGCGCCGCCCCTACAAAAGCTGTCAGCACATCGGCGTCGTCCACATGCAGGCTCAGCACCGCCGCTTCCTCCACCTGCGCCAGCTCCGTCAGTGCCGCCGCCACCTTAGCCGTACTCACCTTGCGTCCGTTCACGCTGCAAATATCGTCCGTGCGCCCCAAAAAGTGCAGCCTGCCCTCCGCGTCCACATAGCCGCGGTCCTTTAGGGAAAACGGCAGCGCAATTCCCTCCACATGATAGGGAGTATCGATAAAAATTTCCTCCTGCCGCACGCTGATGCCAACTCCCGTAAAGGGCCTGCCAATCACGGTGCGGTCGTCCGTCATATCCTTATCTTTAATATATGTAATGTAATTCAGCTCGCTGGCGCCGTAATACAGCGTAATTTCCGTTTTGGGAAAGACGGCCAGCAGCTTATCCGCCTCCTGCCGTCCCATGGACTGGGAGCCGCTGATAATGCTGCGCACCTGCCCGTTGGGCTGCGTCATAAATTTAGGCAGCAGCAAAAGCTTGGAAGGTATCAGATAAAGCGCATTGACCCGATAAGCTTCCATACGCTGCAGCCAATGACGCGGGCGAAAGCGCTCCGTCGCCACCAGCGTACCGCCCGCCGCCAGCACGCTCATATAAATATTCAGATTACCGGTAAAGGCTAGGCTGCCCTGACAAAAGATAACCGTATCTTTATCAACGCCAAAAATTCTGTTCTGCTCTGGGAAAAAGTCGGCCCAGCTTTTATAGCTGCGCCACAGCAGCTTGCTTTTGCCCGTGCTGCCGCTGGTCATTACGCCCATACAGGCAGCCTTAGGGATATTAGTGGCATCAAACTGCTGCCTGCGGCTGACCTCCGTAGCGATAACGGGAACCGTCTGCGTGCCGCTGTACGCCAAAAAGTAAAGCAGCTGCCTGGCAATGCTTTGCTCATGAATAAAAAATACCGGCTGGGAAAAATCCGCCGCTTCGCGCAGCCTGCGCGCTTCTTCCGTCAGCTGGCCGTAGGTATATTCCCGCTCGTCGTCCACCAGGGCCAGCTTTGCCGCCGGTTGGCTGGCAGTCAGCTCCAAATAGTCCATGCTAGTCCACCCTTTCCAGCAGCAGCGCCGTACCTACGCCGCCTGCCGCCGCCACACCGGCACAGCCTAAACGCCCGCCCCGCTGCCGCAGCGCTTCCAAAAGATGCAGCGTAATAATACCGCCGGAGGCCCCATAAGGATGCCCATAAGCCAAAGCGCCGCCAAAAACATTATACCTTTCCACACTGCTGCCGAAGGCGCGGGCAAAGAGCACGTCGATAATGGCAAAGGCTTCGTTCACTTCAAAATCGTCGATATCCTGCTCTCGTAAGCCCTGCTTAGCCAGCAGCTTCTGCAGCGCCGCAACAGCCGTGCGCGGGCTTACCAAGGGATCGCCGCCGCAGGCCGCGCTGCCCCAAACCCTGGCCGCAGGCCGCAGGCCAGAGCTTTTGGCATAAGCTTCCGAGCACAGCACCACGAAAGCCGCGCCGTCGTTAATCAGGCAGGAATTAGCCGCCGTAATAAACTGACCGGCAGGCAACAGCTTAGGCATTCTGTCCAGCAGGCGCTGGCTCATACGTGGACGCACGCCCTCATCCTTAACCGCGCCAAAAACCGGCGCAATAATATTTTGCAGCAGGCCCTTTTCCTGCGCGGCAGCCGCCAAACGATGGCTACGCAGTACCCAGGCGTCCAGCTCCTCTTTAGTAACGCCCTCACGCTGGCACGCCAGCTCCGCCCCCTCCAGCATCACCGTTTCCCGGTGCACGCCGGGCATAAACTTGGCCACGCTGTACCAGCTGTCGTCGGTATAATCTGGATGATTGGGCGCATAGCCGCGCCGCGGCTGGGTAGAGCTGCTTTCAAAGCCCCCTGCGATAATCAAATCAGCCTCGCCGGCGGCAATCTTGGCCGCTGCCGTCGCAATGCTTTCCAGGCCGCTGCCGCATTGCACATCAACAGTAAAAGCAGGCACAGAAATATCCACGCCTGCCTCCAAGGCCATCAGGCGCGTAATATTGCCGCCCGCGCCCACGCCGTTGCCGCCGATAATATAATCAGGACGCAGCGCCTGATATTTATCCATTACCTGACGTAGCACCGCCGCCCCCAGCTTTTCTGCCGGGACATGGCGGTACATACCGTTGACCACGCCTACATAGCTGCGCAGCCCGCCTAAAATATATGCCTTCTCCATAATCATCTGTCAAAAATGCGGTGGATAGGCCCGGCAATAAAGGCAGCAGCCACGCATTTAACGATATCCAAAGGGATAAATGGCAGCACGCCGGTATAGAACGCCTTGTCCCACGGCATACCAGTTACCAGCTTAAGCTGCAAAAAGCCAAACAAATAAATCAGAGGAATGCCCACGATGCAGCCCAACAGCGCATAACGCTTAAAGCTGTACTTTTCGCCCCTAGTCGCAGCCAGAAAAACAGCGGTGAACAAAAAGCCAAAAATATAACCGCCCGTCGGCCCAAAGAGCTTACCCGGCCCTGCCGTACCGCCGGTAAATACAGGCACGCCTGCCAAGCCTACCAAAAGATATACCAGCATGGTCATAAAGGCCTGCTTAACATTCAAAACGTAGCCAGTCAAATTAACAATCATAGTTTGCAGTGCAATCGGCGACAGAGAAAAGGGCAGCGGAATAATGATATAAGCAGAAATGCAGTTCATCGCTACCATCAGCGCCATTTTCGTCATTTCCGACGTTTTATTGATACTATGGTTATTAGTCGTCATCTTCACAGCACCAGCCTTACTTAAAATTTAATAACAAAGACCTTAGAAGCTCCCACATAAGCCCGCAGCTCATTTTCAATACGGTAAACCTTCAGCTCGTCGCCTGCGTACACCGGCGACAAAAAGCTGATGCGCCAGTCCAGCTCCTGCAGCTGCAAAGCCTGCTGCAGCCAGGCGGCCATGCACAGGCCGGGAACGACAGGATGATCTCCTTGATGAATAATATTTTCATCGCCCGTAAAGGCCACGTAAGCGCCTATTTCCTCCACAGTGAAGCAATGCTCCGCCGCAAGCTCCCCCTGAGGCTGTTCCTGCAAAGGCTCCTTGCTGCCCAGCCTTTGCTTCGGTAGCAGCAAAAACACCCGCAGCTCCTTGGCCGCGCCACCGCTTCGCGTTTCGCCCAGCACCTGTATAATGCATTTGCGCTCCTTGCGCAGCAGCTCCTTATTGGTTAATACGTCCGCATGCCCATGAATGTGGGCCTCCGCTCCGGCCAGAACCCAGCCGCCAAAAAATTCAGCGTCGCTGTCCGCCAGCTTATGTGCAAGCTCTAACATCTTTATAACATCCTTTCACATAGCATATTATAAAGCAAGGCGGCAGCGCAGTCAACCATTTTATAAACTCAAGTTAACTGCGGCTGCCGCCGCGCAAAATA
>NZ_CAJMEH010000093.1 GCF_905212365.1 uncultured Phascolarctobacterium sp. | reverse complement strand
CCAACCTGCCGCTGCACCATAAAGAATGGCGCGGCCATCGCAACGGCGACGGACACTGGCGCGACGGCTACCGGCATCGCGGCCCACGTCACGACGGCAGGCATTGGGGCGGCCCCGGCCCGCGTCCCGACTGCCCTAATACCGACTGCCCGGCCTTGAATTAAAATTTTACATTCCGCTCATAACATCTCCTTCATAAAACAAAAACGAAGCTCCGCTTTCTAAGCAACGATAGAAGCGGGGCTTCGCTTATTTTAGATTGAGGTAATAGTTTAATCGTGAAATTTTTAATTATAGCTGGGACGGTAGGAGCTTGTTACGCGCCGCCATAGCCTGACCAGCAAGGACTGTTTGTCCAGCTCTTCCCGCGCCAGCTCCAGTCTTTGCTCAAAACCGCTGTGACGCCAATCGGCTGTAACGCACATTTCAATGGCTGCCGCCGCATTAATCGTACCGCAGTACACCTTATCGCCCTGCCGCTTTTCTTCCAAAAGATGCGCGCCCTCGCTGACCACATGACGGCTGACGCAGCTTGCGCCCTGCACAATAACGCCGTCTAAGGGAATGCGCTCTCCCGGTAATATCCGCAGCACGTCGCCTACAGACAGCTGATCTACAGGCGTCAGCCACTCGCGTTCCTGACCCTTACAAATTATTACTCTGCGGCCGATAACAGGCTTGGCCGCCGTCAAAGCTTCCAAAGTATGCATTTTGCATCTGCTCCTTTCATTCTGCTGCTATTTTAAGCCGCCGTTTTTTATCAGGCAGCGTTTCTTCACCAATATAATATTAAAAAACGCATCTAAGGAACAGACACAAAATTTTTTACTGTTTATTATTGGACACATAAGTTAAAGTGTACTAAAATAAACATAATAAGGATTGCGTTCAGCACCGCCATCCGGACAGGAGTAACGCTATGGACAGACGCCAAACAAAAACAAGACAAGCCATCATCGACGCCTTCGTGCGCCTGCTTGCCAAGCACAGCTACGAAAAAATCAGCGTCAAGGATATTATCGACGCCGCCGATATCGGCCGCAGCACCTTTTACAGCCACTTTGAAACGAAGGACGAGCTGGCGCGTAAAATGTGCCTGATGCTCTTCAAGCATATTTTCAGTCATACTATACCGCCCTGCAGCACCCATAATTTTTCCGACGTCCAGCCCACGGCGGAAAACCGTATTGCGCATATTCTTTATCATCTGCGCGACAAAAGGCAATACTACCTGGGCATCATCAATTACGATGAAGGCTCTCTCTTTCTGCGCTTCTTCCGCGAATACATGCAGGAAAACCTGCGCATCATCGTCGCTGGTCCCAACAGGCTCAAAATAGCGCAAGTACCGGAAGATTTCCTTATCAGCCACATAGCCAGCAGCTTTATCGGCATGGTACGCTGGTGGCTGAAAAATAATATGCGGCAGACGCCGGAGCAGGTCGCTTCCTTTTATATGACGCTGATTAATCCTGCCATTGCCGAATTTGAGTCCAAGCAGGAGCCGCAGGAATGAAAGCTAACGCTTGAAAAAACAAAGCATGCATCGTCAACAAATTGATTTTTTCAGTTTATCTTTGACTTTAACGAAGTGGCCGCAGCTTTTCCAAGATTGCTATATCCCTCGACTTATTGTACAATATCACGTACAATATATTTGACAAGGATGACAGTAAAGGAGAAGCAATCATGTTAGCAGTAAATTATTCTACCATTAGAAATAAGCTTAAAGATTATTGTGATGAAGCAACCGACAACAATGAAATTGTTATTGTTACCCGCAAAGAAGAAAAAAATGTAGTAATCATCAGTCTGGAAAATTATAATCAGCTGGCGAAAGCAGCTCGTAACGCAGAATACCTTGCTAAATTAGACCGCGGTTTTGCGCAAATCACCGCTAATACCTTGCAAAAACACGAGCTTATAGAGGAATAAATTATGGATAAGCTTTGGACAGCGGTCATTATGAAGAATAAAATTCCAGCTGTAATTATCTGTGCAACCGCATAAAGCCATTCTTTCAGCCCTGCCGTTCATGACAACCGCAGGGCTTTTTTCTGTCCGCTGCTTTCCATAAGCTTCACCTATTTACATTCATTACTTACGCTAATACATTTTATAATGCAATCTAATTTGCTCTATTAGATTTTTTTATATAGAATATTTAAGAAGAGTAAAGAAAGCTAACCAGACAGGCAGTAATTTTTGGTAAGGTGGTATAGAAATCATGCTATTACGTCAAATGAAATATTTTTTAGCGGTTGCCGACTGCAAAAGCTTTAGCGAAGCAGCAGAGCAATGCTTTATTTCTCAATCGGCCATTTCCCAGCAAATCAAAGCGCTGGAGGACGAATTGGGGGTAGAGCTTATTTTACGCAGCAACCGCCGTTTCGCCCTCACATCTGCCGGCGAATTTTTCTATCAGAAGGCTAAGGCCATCGTCAGCGAATCCGAAAAGCTCAAAAGCAATTTATATCAGATGGAGCACCAGCAGGGCCAGCAAATCAAGCTGGGCTGCCGCAATAATTATAACGTGCGCCGTTTATGCCATGCCCTGAATATCCTGCTGGAAAACGACCAAAGTATTACCGTCAACGTCGTTTACGGCAGTCACGACGAACTGATGGTCAAGCTGCTCTGCGGCGAGCTGGACGTAGTATTCAACGACCTGCGCAGCGAATCCGAGCAGACTAATTTCGTCTGCCAGCCTATCGAAGAAGTAGAAGGACTCGTTGCAGTCTCTCAACGAAATACGCTCGTCCCCCCCGCATCTACAAACGTCTTTATCGACTTAAACGATATTAAAAGCCTGCCCTGCATTCTGATTGCCGACAAAGAATTCCAGGAACAGGAAAAAATGTTTTACCGCCGCCTGTTTAATTTCAGCGGCAGCTTTTTAATCGCCAAGGATATGCCTTCGGCTGTCACCATGCTTATCAATAACAAAGGCTTTATGCCCATCATCAGCAACGATGACGCCCGCGAATTTACCGGCAAATTTGCCCGGCTCATGCCGCTGTATAACGACGGCGAGCCCATACGCTTTAAATACTGCGCCTTTTGGAATAAAACTGCCGACGACAGTACGCTGAAGCCCATAGTCCAGAAAATTATCAAGCTTATGCAGGACAGCCTGTAAAATGGTCCGCAAAATTCATAAGGCAAATTCATCCCCGTGAAATATTTTATTACGTCTGCTACTTATTGCGCAGGCTAAAATATTTACGGGGATTCTTTTTCATAAGCAATATTCCATTCGGGCATTAATTGGACTAATTCCATTATAAGCAATCGGAATTGTTAAAAAGTTTGCAATAATCTATAATAAAACCATGATAAAGAGGCGGTAAAGCGCAGGATTTACCTCAGGGGTGGGGTTTATTAGGCTTTGCTAGGCGAGTACCTCTTTATTGCCGCAGGGTTTGACAGGCCTAAGCAAACCCTGCACACAATTTTGTTATAAACGCCCGCAAGGCTGCAAAATTTGGCAGAACAGGATGAGGAAACAAGGCAACTCATGCAGGCTTTTCCCAGACGCTGCTCCCCCAAGGCGCTTATAAAATATATTTTTCCTGAGGGAGGAAGAAATCATGAAAAAATCTTTAGTATTAGCTATGGCTATGGCATTGGGCGTAACTGCTTCTGCTTATGCCGCAAACCCGTTCTCTGATGTTCCTGCTGGTCACTGGGCATATGACAGCGTTAACAAGCTGGCAGCAGCAGGCGTTATCGACGGTTATGGCGACGCTACCTTCG
>NZ_CAJMEH010000092.1 GCF_905212365.1 uncultured Phascolarctobacterium sp. | reverse complement strand
TGTTTTGGTTAGCGTATTCGTCCCGCTGTTTTTCCTTGCCAATGGTAAAGCCAAAACCGCCGCTCAAAAGGCCGCTCTTTTTCACTTGCTTTTCGTATTCGCTTTCGCTGGTCTGCTCCGCACTTTCAATGTGCAAATCGCCGCCGGTCACAATCTTTACTTCGCCGTCCGCTACAACATTGCTGCCCTTGACGCTCGTGTCCGCGCCGCTGGTAACAGCAATTTCGTTGGCCGAAACATTGCTGCCCACTACGGCGTTAAGATTGCTGTAATCGTAAACGTCCGTGGTCTTTCTGCTCAAAATACCGCTCACTTTCTCGTGATGCTCTCACAGCCGCTCGTGGTATTCTGTTTCATTTTGAATATTGACGTTCTGTTCAGCGTTTAAGGCTGCCCTGCCGCTTTCGCTGGTCACATTACTGCCCGTAATGTTAATATCCCGTCCGCCGGTCACAGTGATATTTTCTCCGGCGGCCAAATTCGTGCCTTTCACGCTTTCGTCCACAATCTGCAAGCGGTCGTAATAGTTGCCGCCCCTGCTGCCCACGCTGGATTCCTCGCTGTAAATATCTTTTACCGCATTTATATTCACGTCGCCACCCGCGCTAATTTCCGCGTTTTTGACCGCACTTAATACACCGCCGCTGACGTTCACATTTTCACCGGCGTTTATGCTGATATTTTCTCCTGCCAGCAGGCTTTGCTGCTGTTCCACGCTGTGGATTTCCGCGCTGCTGCTGCCGTAGGCCACAGCCACATGCTTTTCGTTAGCCACGGCCGTCAGGTCTATGGTTTTCCCCGCGCTCAAGGTCAGGTCCTTTTCCGCAGCCAGAATGCCGCCGCGGTTGGTAATGTTCGCACTGGCTTCTAAGGTTACATCCCGGCCTGCGCTGATGCTGCCCGTGCCTGCGATTTTAGTTTGGTTTAATTCTTTATATTGGCTTTCCTCCGCCGTCGCTTCATTTATAATATTCTCGCCACGCAGTATGGCGTCGATTTTCGCCCGCATACTGCCGCTGTTTACAATATTCTTTTCCGCTTCGGCTTGAATATTTTCACCCGCCACGGCTCCCCTGTTCAGCAAATTTTCGCCGCGCAAGGCCACCGTGCCGTCGGCCTTAATTGTGCCGATGTTTTCTATATCCTGCTTGCTGTACAGCTCCACCTCGCCGCCGATAATCAGCGCGCCGCTGGGCTTTAAATCTTCCTCGCGCACCCCGGCCAGGTAAACCTCCGGCACCAAAACCTTCTGCCCGTTGACCGGTTCCTCCACCAGCCACACAATGTCGCTCTTTAAGGTCGCAACCTGCTGCGCCGTCAGCCCCACGCCGATGGTAAGCTGCATTTCCTGCGCCGCCAGTGCTCCCGCCTCCATCAAGGCCGCGTACTGCTCCATATCGCTGCCGTAATTTTCTAAATACTGCCTGCCCGTCAGCTGCGTAATCTGCTCTATCACCAGCTTCTGCTCAAAATAGCCGTCGCCCAAACGCTTGCTGACCTTCTCCGGGTCGGCTTTTACTCTTTCCAGCAAATAATCGCTGGACAAAAATTCGTGGTAATCCGCATATTTTTTATTCGTTTCCACCAAATATTTCGCACTGGGGTCGGCGTTTAAGGTATAAATTTTGCTGTTAATCGCCAGCTGCCCGATATCCAGCAGCTTTTTCAGCTGCACGGGTACTGCCGCGCTGGCGCTGCTGTTATCCAGCTCCGCTCCGACATTTGTTCCCACGCCTTCTTTTTCCTTATATTCCGGCACGGTCACATTGTTCTGCAAAATTTCGTGGTTCGTGTCATCCGTCGCTACATATTCCCGCCCGTCGGCCTGAATTGTACGGTTCACAATTTTTCCGGCATTTATCTTAATGCCCGTCGCGCCGCTCAGCAGGCTGCGCCGCTCGCTTGTAGCGCCCGGCGGCAAATCGTACACCGTATGGTCGCTGTAGGGAATGACTGTCGTGCCGTATATCCACTTGCAGCCGACATGGAATCTTCTGTGCTTTTTATACTTCCAATAGTGAGTGTCCTCGCCATTGTCGTAATAATGCTTCGTACCCTGATAGCCTATATTTTCCGCTGTGCCGCCCGCATCTACCGTTAAATTTCCGCCCGCCGCAATTTTGCTGTAATGGTTGGTCAGATTATTTTGCAAAACAATAGTCATATCGCCGCCGGAGATAATATTGGCGTCGTTGGTTTCCTCGTCGATAACGCCGGTTAAAATCTGCCGGTCGAAGCGCCGCACCGCGTCGTAATATCTGGAGCCCTGCAAATGGGGTATTTTATAGGAAACCTCCTGATGAGTTTCTGCAAAAGAGGTTTCAAAAACGTCTTTCTTATTGATTAAATCTCTGGCAGAAATCGTAATCTGCTGCTGGCTTTCAATATCCGAAGAACGGTTCAGCAGCGTGCCTTGCGCATTCAGCGTCAGGCTGCCCGCCGCGTTGAGTAGCGAGCCGTAGGCCAGCCCCGCCCCGTTTTGGTTATAAATATTGGCCGCGCTGATAACGCCGCTGCCGCCGATGGCGATCAGCCCGTCCTCATTGAGAAAATCGCCCGCGCCGGTCAGCTCCAGATTTTTCGTCACAAAAACGCTGCTGTTGCCGCTGTTGGCAAAACGCCCTGCGGTAATAACCGCACTGCCGTCCACAGCCAGATAGCTGCCGTCCGTATTGCGCAGCTCGTCTGCGGCGCTGATTTCCGCATCGCCGCCTATGCCTAAATAACTGTTTTCATTCAGCAGAACGCCCGTCGTAATTGCCGCCCGCCGCTGGATTTCCAGCTGGCTGCCGCCGCTATTGCTCAGGTTTGCTTGCGCCAAAAGCTCTGCGCTACCGCCCACGGCGATAGCGCTGGCGTCGGCGTTGGTCAGGACTTGCGTTTGCAAATGCAAATCGCCGCCCACGGCCAGCGTTGCCTTTTGCGAATTGGCAAACAAAACCGCTGCCGTAAACACGGCATCACGCCCAGCACCGATATAGCTGCCGTTGTTATTGTTTACAACCTGCCCGCTGTAAATTACGTCCTTCCCCGCGCCCACATAAGCCTTGTTTTGATTTACCAAACTGCCGCCCTCAACGGTCAGCGTGCCGCCAACTCCAAGATAAGCGTCGTTTTCGTTGGTGATAGCGGGAATCGTCAAATGCAGATCCGCCCCCGCGTCGATGGAAGCGTTGTCGTTGTGCAAGGCTTTGGCATCAATTTCCGTGCTGCCGCCGCTGTGCAGATAAGCGCTGTTGCTGTTTTCCACAGTGACCGCCGTAATTTTATTTGTTCCAGCCGTATAAATAGTGGCGTTGTCGTTAGTCAACGCGCCGCCAATTTGCAGCGTCGCATCGCCCGCGCTACTGACAGCACCCTGCCCGCTGTTCGTCAGTGAAGCCGCCGTCAGCCGTTAATGGTCGAGCCGCTGTTTAAGAAAGCGTCGGCAATTTTTATTTCCGCATTTTGGCCGTAGCTGATCAGGGCGGTGTCCAGATTGGCAAAACCGTCCGCCGTTACGCTGATATTTTCCCCCGCCCACAGCAGGGATTTTTTATTTTCTATATCTTTACTTGTCGTAATACTTAAATCTTTGCCTGCGTACAGCAGCGCGTTATTAGCGCTAACCACAGCGTCGGCGTTGATATTCAGGTCAGCGCCCGCCTTCATGCTGGCCCTGTCCTGCCGCAGCGCGCCGCCCAGCGCAGCGGCGCAGCCTACGGTATCGCCGTCCGGCCGCACATGGGTCAGGATCAGGAAGCGGTCGTGCGCTTGGAGCCAACCAGCGGTTTCTTCAATCGTCATGGGGTTTCCTCTCCCTCCTCCAGCAGGCCTTCTTTCTCTTCGATGCCGCGCA
>NZ_CAJMEH010000091.1 GCF_905212365.1 uncultured Phascolarctobacterium sp. | reverse complement strand
TGATCACCCCGATCGCAATTGAAAAAGGTCTGCGTTTCGCTATTCGTGAAGGCGGTCGTACCGTTGGCGCCGGCGTTGTTTCCGAAGTAGAAGAAGTATAATTTACAGACTGTACAGGACCGGTCGGTTAAGGCCGGTCTTGTCTGTTTACAGCAGGCTTTGCCGCTGTTTTGCTAGGCATAAAAAAATTCACAGTCTGTGAAGGATTATAGTTGACATAAAGTGTTAACTGTGGTACTCTATATTAGCGACAATTTGTGATTGGTTTTATTTTATGACGTAAGCGAGGTGTAACTAAATGCGTAACCTGATTACTTTGGCTTGCACTGAATGCAAACAAA
Organism: uncultured Phascolarctobacterium sp.; assembly: GCF_905212365.1. GTDB lineage: Bacteria > Bacillota > Negativicutes > Acidaminococcales > Acidaminococcaceae > Phascolarctobacterium_A. The sequence continues at coordinate 3,504 of NZ_CAJMEH010000091.1, read as the reverse complement.
GAAATTACCAAACCAACAAAAACAAAAAGAACGATCCTGATCGTATCGAGCTGAATAAATACTGCAAGTTCTGCAAAAAGCACACTCTGCACAAAGAAACCAAATAATTTTTTTGTGTTAATTGGGTAGTAATAGCAAGGATGTGACGAGATGGCCGTTCCGGAAACTACGGGCTCTGAGGAAAAAGGTTTCAGCATTGCCAGCTTTCTCAGAGAAACTAAAGTAGAATTAAAAAAGGTAACCTGGCCTACCAAGCAAGAGCTTATTGCTAACACCATTGTGGTTATGATTGCAGTTTGTTTGTGCGCAGCGCTGATCTGGATAATCGATACCTGTTTCAGCGTGTTGTTCAGAATGATTCTGCAATAAGGCGATAGGACTTAAGTAAGGAGGGTAGGGGAAGCGTTGCTTTCCGCTTGTTGATGGAAGAAGAAAAGCAAGAAAGACATTGGTATGTAATTCATACCTATTCTGGATATGAGAATAAAGTACGCACTAACCTGGAACGTAAGGTTCAATCCTTGGGCATGGAAAATGAAATTTTCAATGTTATTATTCCCATGGAAAAAGAGGTTGAGCTTAGTAAGGACGGTAAAAAGAAGCTGGTCGAGCGTAAGGTTTTCCCCGGCTATGTGCTGGTGGAAATGATTGTTAACGACCGCAGCTGGTATGCCGTTCGCAATACTCCGGGTGTAACAGGCTTTGTCGGATCCGGAACAAAGCCGATTCCTCTGACTGACTCTGAAGTGCAGCAGATTATGCGCGCTATGGGTGTAGAAGAAGAGCGGCCTCATATTGATTTTCAGTTGCAACAGCTGGTACGTCTCAAAACAGGTCCCTTTGTTGATCAGGTGGGAAGAATTTCCGATATTAACGAGGAACGCGGTAAGCTGAAGGTTCTCGTTGATATGTTTGGACGCGAAACTCCTGTTGAAATTGATTTTACACAAGTAGAAGAAGCTGAATAAGTAAGGAGGTGTAATTAAATGCCGAAGAAAGTCGTTAAAATGGTAAAATTACAGGTACCGGCTGCAAAAGCAACCCCGGCTCCTCCTGTAGGTCCTGCACTTGGCCAGGCTGGTGTTAACATCATGGCCTTCGTTAAGGAATTTAACGCACGTACTGAAAAACAAGCTGGCCTCATCATTCCTGTTGAGATCACTGTTTTCGAGGATCGTTCCTTTACTTTCGTAACCAAAACCCCTCCGGCTGCAGTTCTGCTGAAAAAGGCTGCTGGTCTGGAAAAGGCTTCTGGTGAACCTAACAAAAAGAAAGTTGCTAAGCTGGGTCGCGATAAGGTTCGCGAAATCGCAGAAAGCAAAATGGCTGACCTCAATGCTGCAAGCGTAGAAGCTGCTATGAGAATGGTAGAAGGCACTGCACGCAGCATGGGTATCGTAATCGAAGACTGATTTTAAGCAGTTTTCTTAATTGGTGGGAGGCACAAGCCGTTCGTACCACATAGGAGGAATTTTAACAATGGGTAAAAAGTATGCTGACGCTTTGAAATTAATCGAAGCTGACAAATTCTACTCTCCGAAAGAAGCAGTAGAGCTGGTTAAGAAAACCGCTACCACTAAATTCGACAGCACCGTTGAAGTTGCTTTCCGTCTGGGCGTTAACCCTAAATACCCTGATCAGCAAGTTCGCGGCGCATTGGTTCTGCCTAATGGCACCGGTAAATCCAAAACTGTTTTGGTTTTTGCTAAGGGCCCCAAGATTGCTGAGGCAGAAGCTGCAGGCGCTGACTTTGTCGGCGGCGAAGAATTCGTTGATAAAATTAAACAAGGCTGGATGGACTTTGACGTCTGCATCGCAACCCCCGATATGATGGGCCTGGTTGGCCGCCTTGGTAAAATCCTTGGCCCTCGCGGTTTAATGCCTAACCCGAAGGTTGGTACCGTTACCATGGACGTAACCCGTGCCGTCAAGGAATCTAAAGCTGGTAAAATTGAGTATCGTACCGATAAAGCCGGCAACGTACAAGCTCCTATCGGTAAAGCTTCCTTTACTGAAGAGCAATTACTGCAAAACTACATCGCTTTGGCTGACACTCTGGTTAAGGTTAAACCTTCCGGCGCTAAAGGCCAATACATTAAGTCTGTTACCATGTCCACCACCATGGGCCCTGGCATCAAATTAGATGTTTTGAAGGCTAACAGCGACAAATAATTGTAGTTTTACCACATTTTACTAAATCAGAAGATAATCGGGCCATAGACAGCAGGTGCCTAACCGCGTAAGTTTTTATTACGCCTGCCGAGGCTGGAGCGTGAAGATATATAGACCTTCCGACCTCCGGCTGCGGCCGAGAGGTCTTTTTGATTTAATAAAAACATCAAAAGAAGGAGGTGCAATCCAATGGCAGTTATTAGACCTGAAAAAGTTGCTAAAGTTGCTGAACTCAAAGAGTTGCTGACCAACTCCAAATGCGCAGTTTTAGTAGACTTCTGTGGTTTGACTGTTGCTCAGGATACCGCTCTGCGCCGCAAAATGCGTGAGGCTGGCGTTCACTACAATGTAGTAAAGAACACTCTGCTGCGTATTGCTGCACAAGAAGCTGGCATTGAGGGCCTGGAGCCCGCTCTGGAGAAAAACACCGCTATCGCTGTTTCTCCGGAAGATCCTGTTGCAGTTGCAAAAATCGTTTGCGATTTCGCAAAAGAAAACAAAGAACTGAAAGTTAAGGTTGGCGTTCTTGATGGCAAAGTTATCAGCGCTGACGAAATTAAGGCTTTGGCTTCTCTGCCGCCGAAAGAAGTTCTTATCGCCAAGATGCTGGGCAGCATGAACGCTCCTATCACTGGCTTTGTCAACGTACTGCAAGGTACTATCCGCAATGTCGTATATGCGCTGGACGCTGTACGCAAACAAAAAGAGTCCGCTTAATTCGTGGCGGCGCGCTGCTTAGAGCAGCTTAAAAATAAAAAATTACTTAATTACTGGAGGTAACTATAATGAATAAAGATCAAATCATCGAAGCTATTGAATCCATGACCGTATTGGAACTGTCCGAACTGGTTAAAGCTCTGGAAGAAAAATTTGGCGTATCCGCTGCTGCTCCTGTTGCTGTAGCTGCTGCTCCTGTAGCTGCTGCTGGCGAAGCTGCTGCTGAAAAGACTGAATTCGACGTAATTCTGGCTTCCGCTGGTTCTTCTAAGATCCAAGTTATCAAAGCTGTTCGCGAAGCTACCGGCCTGGGCCTGAAAGAAGCTAAAGAGCTGGTTGATGGCGCTCCGAAAGCTGTTAAAGAAAAAGTATCCAAAGCTGACGCTGACGCTCTGAAAGAGAAACTGGAAGCTGCTGGCGCTACCGTAGAAGTTAAATAATTGCGTTGCTGGGATACCAGCACTACATATTGTTTAAAGTCTTCTGTTTATAACCTCTATGCACAATATCTAGTGCATAGAGGTTTTTGCTTACACCAGTGAGATTAATTTGAGATTATGGGGTCTTTGCCAAAAGCTGTGGTCGGCGCTCTAACGTTTGTGTGGTGGGCGCTTT
>NZ_CAJMEH010000090.1 GCF_905212365.1 uncultured Phascolarctobacterium sp. | reverse complement strand
CCCGCGTCCCGCAGCTGCCGCGCCGCAGTTAAATCGGGATACATATAGGGCATTACGATGAAGCCTTCTTTAGCCAACGCTTCCGTGGCCTTGATTGTTTCGTAATTATCGGGCAGCAGATATTTGCTGTCGCTGATGACTTCGACTTTTACGAAATCCGTTTGGCACAGCTCCCGCGCCAAACGGGCGATACGCACGGCTTCGTCGGCGTTGCGCGCGCCCGAAGTGTTGGGCAGCAGCGTAACGTGGGACGGCACGTAATCTAAAATATTTGCTAGCTCGCCGCCGTTGGCGCGGCGCAGCGCCAGTGTCAGCATTTCCGCGCCCGCCTGCTCCACAGCGGCCTTGATGAGCGCCAAAGAATATTTGCCGGAGCCTAAAATGAAGCGGGAGGAAAAGGCGCGGCCTCCCAAAATCAACTTGTCTTCCATAATTATGTTTCCTCCAAATCTAAAAGTAAGCGGGCGATAGTCAGCGCCTGGTGCGCGGCGGCGATGCCTACGCGAGCGCCGCATAAGGGCAAAGCTTCGATGGAGCTGCTGCCGTCGCCGCACAGATATAATCTTTGGGCTACGCGCCGCGTCCTAATTTCGTTGCCGCTGCCAAAGCCTGCAAGACCGGAGGCGGCGACAATTTTCGTATCGGGCAGTGAGCCGATAACGCCGTTGACCAGCATGGCCTTGCTGGCCGCGTTATCCAGCGCTTCGCAGACTATATCTGTCTTGGCTAAAAGCCGGGGAATATTTTGCTCCGTAAGCTTAACGATGCAGGATTGGTAAGCACCCCAGGGGTTGACGCGCAGCAGACGCTCGCGCAAAGCTTCCGCCTTATAGCGGCCGATATCCTCTAAAAAATAATACTGGCGGTTTAAATTGCCGGGCTCCACCTTGTCAAAGTCGATGAGCAGCAAGTGGCCCACGCCCAGGCGGGCCAGCCATGCCGCCGCGTTGCTGCCTAAGCCGCCGCAGCCTGCCACGGCTACGACAGCTTGCTGCAGCTTGCGCTGCTGCGCTTCCGCCAAACCCTTTTGCAGCGCGTTCTGCAATTCTGTCTGCGTCAGCATTTTAACCGCCTCCTACAAAGCTGACGATTTCCAAGCGGTCGGCGTCGCTAATAATCGTACCGGCGTAATCGCTGCGCTTGACGATAGCGCCGCCGCGCTCCACCGCCACCAACTGGGGCCTGTAGCCCTGGGCCTGCAATAATTCCAGCAGCGTTACGTGGTGGGGCAAAGAAATATTTTTCCCGTTGAGTACCATAGCACATCTCCTTTCGCAAAACAAAAAAGCTCATGAAGCAGCTACACCCGCGGTGGTGTACCCCTTCATGAGCTTTCGGCTCACTCTCAAAATAATATGCGATTATATTTTTATTATAGGCGATATTGACGCGCGCGTCAAGACGGTGAGAGGCATTCTTCCCTTAATTAGATAGGAAGGAATATTATCCGTAAAAATAATGCGCCCGCATATTTTTAGTACGCAGGCGCATCGGGAGTTTTAAACAGCTGCTTTTAAATGATTTTAGTGGTCCAGTCCTCGATATTCCAAACCTTATCCACCCAGCCTTCGTAAAATTCCGGCTCGTGGGATACCAGCAGCACGCTGCCCTTGAATTCCTTTAAGGCGCGCTGTAATTCCTCTTTGGCGTCCACGTCGAGATGGTTGGTGGGCTCGTCCAGCACCAGCCAGTTAACGTCCTTGAGCATCAGCTTGCACAGGCGTACCTTGGCCGCTTCGCCGCCGCTCAGCACGAATACCTTGCTGGTAATATGCTCGTTGGTCAGGCCGCAGCCTGCCAGCGCCGCCCGTACCTCGTAATTGGTCAGGCCGGGATATTCGTTCCACACGTCGTCTAGAGCGGTGTTTTCGTTCTTTTCCCGCTCCTCCTGCTCAAAATAACCGGGCTCTAAAAATTCGCCTAATTCAACGCTGCCGCTGACCGGAGGGATAATGCCTAAAATTGTTTTCAGCAGCGTGGTCTTGCCTAGGCCGTTGACGCCGCGGATAGCAATTTTCTGCCCGCGCTCTAAATTAAAGGTAACGGGACGGGTCAGAGGCGTATCCCATAGTTAAAGATACCGCACCAAACATAACAATGCCACGCTTATATAAACTTCAAATGCAAAAGCAAGCGTCTATCCAGAGCATAGGACAACGCTTGCCTTTGCATTATTCTTCAATCGTGAATGTCATCATTCTTTTAGCGATATGGTTGTGTGCAGTCTTAAATTCGGTTTTGAAAGAGGAAACTAAATCCGATTTATCACGCATCCAATAATCCATTAATTTTGTCGTATCAAAATATTGCTGATGGTCAAGAAACCATTTTTTGTATTTTTCTCTGTCCTTTTGTTGGCGATAATCCTCAGATAGAGGGCCGTGTTCGTTAAAATAATCCCAAGTGAATCCTACACGCTGTGCACCACCTGTCCAAAAATTATGATCTGCACCTAATGAGAGCAGGTAATCATAAATAACTTCTTCTGGACGTTTTCCGCCTGGTAGTGAAAGAATGTTTCCTAGATTATCTCTGGTTCGTTTGGGTATTTTGTTTAACTGCGCGTCTGTCACATCTCCATCAAAAACAATTAAGGTATTGCCAAAATATTGAAGGTCAGCCCCATAGAGGTTTATTAATTGGTCGCACCCTATCGTCACATCCAAGACCTCGACATATGGTAAATAGTCACCTACAATATGCGACAAGAACCAACGAGCTTCAGCATCTTCCGAATACAGTTTTATTTTATTGCTGTTTTGCACTATTGAATTAACCATCAAGTCACTCTCAATCTCTGTGAACGGAGTATTGCGCTTTATTTCTAACTTTCGATTGGCATTAGTTAAATAATACAGTTCAACTTTATTGTTCGCAGATTCATCGTGACTATTATATGCAGTTCGTCCACAAATATCCTTTAAGAAGCTGAGACTATGTGTAGTAAGCACGATTTGGATTTTGTTTTCTTTTGCTTCTTGAATAAAAAGTTTTATTAACTTGCTCTGAGCAGCAGGATGCAATGTCGCATCAATCTCGTCAATAAGCAATATTCCGCCTTGCCACTGTTCACCCTGTTCTTCTCTGAGCTTTCTAAAGGACAATATAGCCAACAAAATTTGACCGAGGTTATCTTGACCAGATGAATTTGTCAGATAATCATATTGATCTGTACTAATGCCTATACCGCTTTTCTTGTCTGTTTCGCCTATGGAATAGTTTGTAATTTCTTGCAAATCACTTTGCATAGATAAAATGCTCGTATATTTTTCGATAAACCACCGCTTGTGTTCATCTGATTTAAACACAATGCTTTTGGTGGATATAGAAGTACCTTGTGATTCTCCGATTGGGAAAAGTCGAGATAATCCTAAATATAGAACTGGATAATTGAATTTCGCCTCTGTTTTTTTGCCATCATCCAACTTTTTAAAGGGAATAACTCTAAAACGTTCTTCATGTGCAGGCTTATTTTCTGGAAGATTGTTGGTGCCTTCCGAATGCGAATCTCCCGTTACTGTCTTTTTTCTATACTTATCTTTTGTTTGCCAAGCCGTCCTAAAACTCCGATAATCAATTTCATTTCCATTCTCATCACAAAGAGTGATTTGAAACCGATCTGCACCTATATCATCAAATTTGCGACTTCCTTTAAATAGTTCGCTAAACTCTGCGCGAAATGCGCGAGAGGAATATGTAACGCCATCTTTCTTCTTTAGTTCACCTGAATTTGCAATCATCCCCAAAATGGTCGATTTCCCTGTAGAGTTTCTACCGCTTAGCACTGTTAAATACTCTCCAAGAAGAATGGTCTGATTGTGAAAAAGCCTAAAATCGTTAATCTGTATCTTTTTATACATCTTTCGTAGTCCTTTTTATATTTTTGATAAATGGAAATCTGGCATACAAGCTAGTATTTCTTCTGAAGCCGGAATCAGTTCCGGTGACTTAAATATCATTAGTTCTGATCCCTTTCCTTTGTTGGCCGCACTATAATTTAAAGTGTATACCCCTTGAGGAAATCCGGCATAGATTTTACGTAATTCTGGCACATCATCGTATGTAATTATCCATTGGCATTTAACGCCGTTGATTATCCTAGATGCGATTTTAGAATGATCGGACGGCGAGAGGGCATTTTTATAAAGTCGTTGACCATTTACATAATAAGGCGGATCAAAATAAACAAAGGAAGAAGTTGGATACCGTGGGATTATATTATCTATAAAACTCCGAATATCTTTATTGTAAACAGCTATTTGCTTCCTGTATTTTGCAATTTCTTCAATGCGTTGCGTCAATATTACGGGATTATATCGAGCATTCATTAAGTAGTTACCCGTTTGTTCATATCCGCCTATAGGCCCGGCAGTTAAGATTCCAGAACGATTCGTTCTGTTAAGATAAAATACAGCAAATCCCAAATCAATAGAATATGTTCTATTCCTTGTATTGTATATCTCCTTTTGATGTCTCCATTCGTCAATGGTAAGCGGAACGTTTTGTATTCGATCAATCAACTCCTGCGGTGATTCTTTTAATGCCCTCCAGAAGGAATAGATGGCCTTATCATAATCATTAATTACAATTTGTTTGGCTGTTCCATTCAAAAGTAAATCTAGTGCTACACCTGCACCCCCTGCAAATGGTTCGATGTATGTTATATTCTGTTTTTTACTGTTTTCGATGATTAATCGAATCAAGGGAGCTATTTTGCTTTTTCCACCAGGATAGCGTAAAGGAGAGTAATTCACTAAATTCACCTCTTTTCATCGAATGATTAAATATAAATTTTATAACAGATTAAATAAACGCAATTTATCAATAAGAAGTTGGTAATTTGATTTTTTTAATTCGCATTCCCAAATACGCAGAACTTTCCATCCGCGTGCCTCAAACA
>NZ_CAJMEH010000089.1 GCF_905212365.1 uncultured Phascolarctobacterium sp. | reverse complement strand
GCTGGAATATTTCACCACCGTTGATTATATCGGCCAGGGCCTGCCTATCCTGCTGCCGAAGGGCGCTCGTGTAATTCAGCTGCTGCAGCGCTGGGTTGAGGATACCGAGCAAAAGCGCGGCTATCTGCTGACCAAGACCCCGCTGATGGCGAAACGCGATTTGTACCGCATTTCCGGCCACTGGGATCATTATCTGGACGGCATGTTTATTTTGGGCGACCCGCACGACGAAACCAAGGAATGCTTTGCGCTGCGTCCGATGACCTGTCCTTTCCAGTATCAGGTATTCCTCAACCGTCAGCGCTCTTATCGTGAGCTGCCCATGCGTTTGGGCGAAACCTCGACCCTGTTCCGCAACGAGGACAGTGGCGAAATGCACGGTTTGATCCGCGTGCGTCAATTCACCATTTCCGAAGGCCATTTAATTCTGCGTCCCGATCAGTTGGAGGAAGAGTTCAAGGGCTGCCTGGATTTGGCCAAGTATTGCCTGGAGACTGTGGGTATGCTGGATAAATGCACCTTCCGCTTCTCTCAGTGGGATCCTGCCAACCCGAATAATAAATATGAGGGCACTGCCGAGCAATGGAACGAGGCGCAGCGCGTAATGGGCCAGATTCTGGACGATTTGGGCGTTAATTATGAAATTGGCTTTGATGAAGCCGCCTTCTACGGCCCGAAGCTGGATATCCAATTCCATAATGTTTTCGGCAAGGAAGATACCATCGTAACCATTCAGATCGATATGCTGCTGGCAGAAAAATTCGGTATGTACTATGTTGATGAAAACGGACAGAAGAAGCTGCCGTACATCATTCACCGTACCTCCCTGGGCTGCTATGAGCGTACCCTGGCTTATTTGATTGAAACCTACGCCGGCGCGCTGCCTACTTGGATGGCTCCGGAGCAGGTGCGCTTCCTGCCTGTAACCGAACGTGCTGTGGATTATTGCTATGACTTGGCGCGCAAGCTGGAGGAAAACGGCTACCGCGTAAGCGTGGACGCCCGCAATGAAAAGATTGGCAAGAAGATTCGCGAGGGTCAGATGGAAAAGGTTCCATATATGCTGGTCGTTGGCGACCGCGATATGGAAAACGGCACCGTTTCTCCGCGTCATCGCGCTAAGGGCGACCTGGGCGCTATGCCGTTTGAGCAATTTGCCGCAATTCTGAAAGAGGTTGTGGCTTCCAAAGCAAAAGAATAAGGCTGGGCAAGAGCTTGAGCTTTGATAACGAATAAAAAATAAGACTTCACCGGCTGCTGGGCAGTTGGGTGAAGTCTATAATTCCTCAACTTTCTTCACAAAATTTTAATAATAGTTTTCCGCATTTTGTGCTATAATATAAGCATAGAAGCTGACGCTTCATTGATGAAGGAGGCAAAGATTATGAACGAGAAAGTTTTTAAGGCTTATAATGAACAAATTCAGGCTGAATTTTATTCCGCTTATATGTATTTAGCTATGAGCATGGACATGGAAGCAAAGAATTTTAAGGGTATGGCTCAATGGCTGTATGTGCAGTATGAAGAAGAGCGCGAGCATGCGTTAAAGCTGCTGAAATTTATGCAGGAGCGCGGCGCAAAACCGGTGCTGCTGCCGGTGGAAGCACCTGCAGCCGATTACGGCACTCCGCTGGAGCTGTTCAAAAAAGTGTTGGCTCATGAAAAATACGTTACCAGCCGCATTCATGCAATGTACGAGGTTGCTTTGGCAGAAAAGGATTACGCCGCTCAGGTTGAACTGCAATGGTTCATTACCGAGCAGGTTGAGGAAGAAGCCAACGCTTCCGATATCGTGGCTAAATTGGAAATGGCCGGCGACCACATGGGCGGCCTGATGATTATCGACGGCCAGCTGGGCGCAAGAAAATAATAAATAATTATTGACACAAACATTACATTGTGGTATCATATTCGAGTAATAAAGCAGAAGCCTCCCGCTTCTCACCTTGCGGTTAAAGCTCGACAGGGTTGGATATGATATTTTCGCGGGTGGATTTATTCTGCCCGCTTTTATTTTTTGTAAGCAGTAAGCTTACCCCGTGTTCCTGGAGGTGAATTGTCATAGCAAAAGAAAGCTTGCGTATCAATGAAGAAATTCGTGCGCGTGAAGTGCGTGTTATAGCCGGAGACGGCGAACAGCTTGGCATTATGTCCAGCCGTGCTGCGCTGCAGCTTGCAGTGGAAAAACATTTGGACCTGGTTGAGATTGCTCCTACGGCGAAGCCGCCCGTGTGCCGGATTATGGATTACGGCAAGTATCGCTACGAGCAGCAAAAACGTGAAAAGGAAGCCCGTAAAAAGCAAAAAACCTTCGACATTAAAGAAGTAAAGCTGCGTCCCGGTATCGAGGACCATGACTTTAACGTCAAGTATAAGAATGCGGTTCGTTTCCTGGAGGATGGCGACAAAGTAAAGGTTACCATCATGTTCCGCGGTCGTGAGCTGTCCCATCCTGAGCTTGGCGAAGTGCTGCTGAATAAAATGGCACAGCAGCTTAAAGAAATTGCCGTTGTGGAAAGAGTGCCCAAATTAGAAGGCAAAAACATGATTATGATTGTTGCGCCTAAACCTGCTAAATAATAGAGGAGGAAATAATTATGCCGAAAATGAAAACCCGCAGAGCTGCTGCAAAGCGCTTTAAGAAAACCGCTTCTGGTGAATTCAAACATTTTAAAAACTTTAAGAGCCATATTCTCGAACATAAATCTCCTGCACGTAAGAGAAACCTGCGCAAAGCAGCTTTGGTTCACAAGACTGATAAAGAACACGTAGCAAAAATGCTGCCGTATGCATAAGCAAGAGATTAAAGGAGGATATTAACAATGGCAAGAGTTAAAGTGGGCGTTACCGCTCATCGTCGTCATAAACACATTCTGAAATTAGCTAAAGGCTACTATGGTTCTCGCAGCAAGCAATTCAAAAAAGCTAACGAGCTGGTAATGAAAGCTCTGTCCTACGCTCGCCGCGACCGCCGCGCTAAAAAACGCGAATTCCGCCGTCTGTGGATTGCTCGTATCAACGCTGCAACCCGCGCTAACGGTATGAGCTACAGCCGTTTCATCTGCGGCCTGACCAAAGCCGGTATTGCTATGGACCGCAAGGTTTTGGCTGATATGGCTATCAATGACGCAGCTGCTTTCGCTAAGTTAGTGGAAGCCGCTAAAGCCGCTCTGTAATATATTTTTCAACAACTAAAAGCCTGCTCCCGGTGGGGCAGGCTTTTATACGTTCTGTTTGAGGTAATTTATGCTTGAGGTTCTAAGCAAGGCCGCAGCTTTTATCTTGGTCATTGTTGTAGGTTATGCCTGCAAGAAAAAAGGCCTTTTTGCACCACAGGATTATCAGCTGGTGGCAAAAATTATTTTAAATATTACTTTGCCCTGCGCCGTTATCAGCAGCTTCGCCCATTTTAAAATGGACTATTCGCTGATTATCGCCGTGTTTTTAGGCTTGATAATGAATGTGGCGATGATGTTGACAGCGCTGCTGCTGACGCGGCGTGAAACGCCTGCGGCTAAAATTTTTTATATTTTCAGCCTGGCGGGCTATAATATCGGTTGCTTTTCCATGCCGTTTGTACAGGCGTTTTTAAGCCCCTTTGCCGTTATTGCCATCTGCATGTTCGACGTGGGTAATTCCATTATGTGTACGGGCCTGACCTACGCTTTGACCGCTTCCTGCATCTGCTATGCCGACGGCCATAAGGATAGCTTCAGCCTGCGCAGCATCGTGGATAAGCTGCTGCATTCGGCGCCTTTTATGATTTACAATATTATGCTGGCGCTGTCGCTGCTGGGCGTACATTTTCCTGCGCCTGTCTATACCTTTACGCAGCTGGTGGGCGCTGCCAATCCGTTTTTAAGCATGCTGATGATTGGCATGATGTTTGAAATTAAGCTGGATAAAAAATCCCTGGGCTATATTAAGGAGATTTTTGGGTGGCGGTACGGCGTCAGTCTGGCTTTCGCTGCCGCCTGCCTGTATTTTGCCCCCTTTTCGGCAGAGGTTAATTATGTGCTGGCCCTGGCTATTATGGCTCCCTGCACTATCATCGGCCCAATATTTGTGGAAAAGCTGGGCGGCAATGTGCAGCTGGCAAGCCTGTTTAATTCGTTGACTATCGTTATCAGCGTAGCGCTTTTTACGGCTTTCTTTATAGTTATCCATGCCTGATTTGACGCCGGCGCATTTGATAGGTATAATGTAAACGATGTTAAGCGGACGAGCTGATTTATTAGTGAAAATATGGCCGTTTCGGCGGTTGATAATTGGCTGGGCAAAAGAGGAGTAGAATGTCGATGGAGCTTACAGGTATTCATAATCCGCTGGTAAAGGCGGCTGCCGAATTGAAGCAAAAAAAATACCGCCAGCAGCAGGGCTTGTTTTTAGCCGAGGGCCTGCGTACTGTGGAGGAAGCAGTAGCGGCGCGGGCGGCGCAGAGCATTTTTTACACGGCTATAGAGGACGACAGAACACGCGCTGTACTGGAGCGCGCGGCGGCGCAGCGAATTAAGCTGTATTGCGTCAGCGACGGTGTGATGAAAAAAATTGCCGACACGGAAACGCCCCAGGGAATCATTGCTGTCTGCGCTATGCAGAGCCCTGTCTTGGAACAGCTGGTGGCCAGCGGCAAGCTGCTGCTGGTTTTGGACAGAGTGGGGGACCCGGGCAATTTGGGAACCATGCTGCGTACAGCCGACGCTGCCGGTATTGGCGGCGTAATATTGCTGAAGGGCTGCGCTGATATTTACGCTCCGAAAGCAGTGCGCTCCTCCATGGGCTCGCTGTTCCATCTGCCAGTGCTGGCTGGCGTTGGCGAGGAGGAGCTGGTCGGCAGTGTGCGCAGGGCCGGTTATCAGCTGCTGGTGACCTGTCTGGATGGAGCGGATAATTTGTACAAGGCTGATTTAAGCGGCCGTCTGGCCTTTGTCATGGGCAACGAGGCCAATGGCGTCAGCGCAGGGCTTTTGGCTGCGGCGGATAAGCGGGTGTACATTCCCATGCAGGGGCGGGCCGAATCGCTGAATGTGGCTATGGCTGCTGGAATTGTGATGTTTGAGGCTCTGCGCAGACAAATGAGCTAAATATTTTTGCTGGAATGCGGGAAATCCTTGACAAAGCTGGTAGGCTGTAATATAATATCTTTGTTGACTATGGAGAGGTTCCCGAGTGGTTAAAGGGAGCAGACTGTAAATCTGCCGCGTTTCGCT
>NZ_CAJMEH010000088.1 GCF_905212365.1 uncultured Phascolarctobacterium sp. | reverse complement strand
TACGGCATCGGCGGCCTGTCCGTAGGCGAGCCCAAGCCGCTGATGTACGATATTTTGGGGCAGACCACGCAGCTTATGCCTAAGAATAAAGCCCGCTATCTGATGGGCGTCGGCACTGCCGACTGCATCGTGGAGGCGGTAAATTTGGGCGTGGATATGTTCGACTGCGTATTCCCGACCCGCGTGGCGCGCAATGGTACGGCCATGACCCACACCGGGCGTTTGGTAGTACGCAACGCCGTGTACGCCGAGGACTTCCGGCCTATCGAGGAGGGCTGCCAGTGCTATGCCTGCCGCAATTTCAGCCGCGCCTATATCCGCCATTTATTCAAGGCGGAGGAAATTTTCGGCCTGCGGCTTTTGTCCATCCATAATCTGCACTTCCTGCTGCATTTTACCAAGCAGATTCGCGAGGCTATAGCTAACGATACCTTCCCTGAATTTAGAGAAAGATTTTTAGAAAACTATCGCGGATAGAGGATTTTTGGAGTATAATAGAGAATATATTATTGTTATTACAGTTTAAATGGAGGTGCGATTATGCAAGGTGGAGATACAATGGCATTGCTGAATTCTTTGTGGCCGTTTTTCCTCATGGGCGGCATTTTCTACTTCATGCTGTGGCGGCCCAATAAAAAAGAGCAGCAGAGAAGACAGAATTTGCTTAACGGCTTGAAGGAGGGCGACGAGATTATTACTATCGGCGGTATTTACGGCACGATTACCGGGATTTCTGAAAAGCGCGTGAAGATAAGAGTTGCTGAAGGCGTGGAAATAGAAATGGCCCGTAATGCTGTCAGCGGTTATCAAAACCCCGCTAAAAACGCCTAATATGGTTGTGGAAGCTAAGAAAATTGAGCTGCGCAGGCGTCTGCAAAGGCTGCGTGCCCAAATGTCCGGTGAGCAGGCAGCAGCCAGCAGTTTGCAGGCTTCCCGTCATATCCTGGCCTGTGATGCGTACCGTAAGGCGAAATGCATCATGGGCTTTTTGGCTTTTGGCAAGGAGCTGTCCGTGGATATCGTACTGGAGCAGGCGCTTGCCGACGGGAAAATAGTGGCTGTGCCGCTGATTACGTCGGATAAGGAATTTGTGCCTGTACGTCTGCTGGATATGCAGCATTTTTCGCTGGACCGTTATGGCATCCGCACGGCGCCGCAGCCAGTGCAGCTGGTGGAGCCTGAAGAAATAGATTTGATTCTGGTGCCGGGAGTGGCCTTTGGCCGCGACGGCAGCCGGTTGGGTATGGGCGCAGGCTATTACGACAGATTTTTGCTCAAGGCCGGGCAGGCAGTGCGCATGGGCGTCGCTTACGACGCGCTTATGCAGGATGCGCTGCCGTTGGATGCTTATGACGTCAATATGCAGCTTTTAGCAAGTGAAAGCGGTATTATACATTTACCCGTGTAGATAAAAAACGAGCAAGGCCAAAAGCAGCTTTTAGTAAGTGAAAGCGGGATTGCACATTTACCCGTATAGATAAAAAACGAGCAGCTCAAAAGAGACTCTTGGTAAGTGAAGGCGGAATATGTCACTCTCACGCCGCTTTAGCTTATATATTAAATCCAATTTTTAAGGAGGAAATTATTTTGCGTTGGAATGAATTCGGGAAATTTCTGGTTATCGCTCTGGCTATAATCGGCGGTTTCTGCGTATACATCTCCCCCCTGGCTAATTCCATTAAACAGGGCTTGGATTTGCAGGGCGGTACTCACGTTGTCCTGCAGGCTGTGGATACGCCTGATTTGAAGGTGGACGACGACGCCGTCAACCGCAGCGTTAAAATTATCGAGCGCCGCGTAAACGAGCTGGGCCTGACCGAGCCTGTTATTCAGCGTCAGGGCAAGGACCGTATTATCGTGGAGCTGCCCGGCGTTAAGGATCCGGAAAAGGCTATCGCTATGCTGGGACGTACCGCTATGCTGCAATTTAAAGACGTTAGCGGCAAGGTGGTGCTGACCGGTAAGGATTTGAAGGACGCCAGAGCGCAGGTGTCCCAGGGCAATCAGGCCGTTGTCGGTCTGGAATTCAGCGACGAGGGCGGTAAAAAATTTGCCGACCTGACCGCGCGTAACGTAGGCAAGCAAATCGCTATCGAGCTGGACGGCGAGGTGCTGACCGCTCCCGTAGTGCAGGAAGCCATCACCGGCGGCCGCGCGCAGATTTCCGGCTCCCGCAGCGTGGAAGAAGCCGAGCATCTGGCAATTTTACTGCGCAGCGGTAGTCTGCCGGTAAAAATCGAGGTTATGGAAAACCGTACCGTCGGCCCCACTCTGGGCCAGGATTCCAAGGATAAGAGCGTGAAGGCGTTCAGCATCGGCATTATCGGCGTCTTCGTTTTCATGCTTATCTTCTACCGCTTGTCTGGCATAGTAGCGGATATCGCCTTGCTGCTGTACGTCATGCTGCTGCTTTTGGTAATGCGTTATTTAGGCGCAACGCTGACGCTGCCTGGCATTGCCGGTATCATCCTGTCCATCGGTATGGCGGTTGACGCTAACGTATTGATTTTTGAACGCTTCAAGGAAGAGGTAAAACGAGGCAAAACTCTGCGCAGCGCCATGGACAGCGGCTTCAGCCGCGCTATCGTCACCATTCTGGACTCCAATATTACGACCCTGATGGCGGCGGCAGTATTATTCTATTTAGGCACCGGCCCCATCAAGGGCTTTGCCGTAACCTTGGCCTTAGGTACTTTGCTCAGTATGTTTACCGCCGTTACCGTAACCAAATTCTTAATGCGCTTCTTGGTTTACAGCAACCTTACGAAAAACCCCGCCTTCTTTGGCGCCAGCGCGCCCAAACCGGCTGACACTCAGGAGGTGGCTAAATAATGCGTAAATTTTCCATTGTTAACCATTATAAGATTTTCTTTTCTATAACTATTATCTTCCTGTGCATCGGCATCGGCTCCATGCTGTTCCGCGGCTTTAACCTGGGCATCGACTTTACCGGCGGCAGCATCATGGACTTATCCTTCCAGAAGCCTGTGGCCGTGGCCGAAGTGCGCGACGTGCTCAAGGAGCATGATTTGGGCAACAGCATCATTCAGCTGGAAAACAGCGACGGCGGCCAAGCATCTAAGGGGGTGCTCATTCGTACCGGCGTTATCGACGACGAGCAGCGCCGCGTTGTTATGGACGATTTGAAGGGCAAGCTGGGCGATTTTGAAATTCAGCGCGTGGAAAACGTCGGCGCTACCGTTGGCGGCGAGCTGATTCAGCAGGCAATACTGGCTATAGTTCTGTCCTGGTTTCTGATGATCGCTTATATTACCCTGCGCTTTGAGTTCAAATTTGCTATTGCGGCCATTATCGCTCTGATTATCGACGTCATGGTAACGCTGAGCTATTTCTCGCTGTTCCAGATGGAAATGGATTCCTCCTTTGTAGCTGCGCTGCTGACGGTAGTAGGCTATTCTATCAACGGCACTATCGTAATCTTCGACCGTATTCGTGAAAACTTAAAGATTCACCGCCGCAGCGAAAGCATGAGCGAGATGATCGACAACAGCATCTGGCAGACCATGGGACGCAGCATCTATACTGTGGGCACCTCCTTGTTCGCAGTTGTGGCTATCTTCCTGTGGGGCGGCGATACTATCCGCAACTTTGCCTTCGCTATGCTGGTCGGCTTCTCCAGCGGCGCATATACCTCCACCTTCTTGGCAGGACCCATGTGGCTCTTCCTGCGCGGCAAGAAGGCTGGCGAATAAGAATATCGTTTTTGGCAGTCGTTAGGCTTTGATGGCCTGACGGCTGCTTTTTTGTTGAATGAGAAAAATCCCGTTGCTTAATGGCAGGCGAAAAATTTAATTTCGCATGGCCTTAGCGACGGGATTTTATATTTTAGATAAATATTAAGGTATATGTGGCGCTGCTATCATTTATGTTGGCAGGTTGACCTTATGTTTCTTCATGCCAACGCAGATAAAATAGTAAAAATGGGTCAAGGATATAGAGATATTTTTCTTTATAGGCCAAAACTTCCATATTGGGCAGCATTTTTTGGACTATTTTTGTGATTTTGCTGATCGTTGACGTTATGGTCAACGTGGATGGACAATCTACATTTTCTGCAAGAAGCTTTTTTATTCTTGCTTTTAACTCGTCAACTTTAATTTTGCTTACAGGAGGATCGGTCTTTAAGGCCAATAGAATCAGCTCATAAATATCGGCTGTGCTTTGCTTTCCTGTCAACAAATATTCAGTACGGCGGCCCTGTCCTTGCGACGGGCCTTTTTTTATATTATCTATTATTTCGGCATAATAGCCATGATAGTTGGAAGCAGTTTCCTGAAAAATATATTTTATCGCAGCGTCATCAGGAATATTGCTGCTTTCTTGCAGATAATAAGCAAGGTTAAAACAATTTTCCTGCATAAGCTGCGGAGAAGCTATGCTTTCCAAAGCTATTTTATCAAGCAGACGGTCAGAAACATTTTTGTTAAGTAAATTAAATCCTTTGGTAGCAATTGCCTTTAATTCAGTCAATTGCCAGGCTGGGATATCGATAGAAGTGGTGCGGCCAATAAGATCAGGATTATATCTGATAGCTTCATCGCTTTTATAGGGCAGGGAGATAATGACAGCTTTCAGCCCGTTAAACAGTTCTGTTTTTAAGGTTCGTGCAATATACAGCTTGACTTCGTCAGACGCATAATGAAAATCGTCGATTACTAATACCTTATTATTTTCTATCAGATATTTTATTATTTGCCGTTCAGTTCTGGCTTTAGCAACAGTTACCTGCGTACCGGAAACAGTATCTTGTGCCTTTTTGTGACTAAAGCCCAGATTAGCGACTGTGACGCCCAGGCCAAGCTCCTCGGTAGACTCTGAATTTACTGCAGTTTGAGATTCATTGCTGATGGTAACGCTGTCAGAAAGAGGAATTTGTTCAGCAATATGCGCCCAGAAATCATTTTTGGAGGCGAGCTGATTACCGCTTAAATTGACGCTATGCTCATATCCTATGACTCGCCGGCATAAAACGGTTTTGCCGGATTTAGATGCGCCGGATACAAAGATCAAATTACCCTTCATCGACAAGGCCTTTTGAAATTTAACGTCTATAGTTTCGTGACCATTGATTTTACGGCTGATGTAGGTGTTTTCCGGAAAAGAGCGGGGGCTGAAAATATCGTTGATATTGTAATTCATTATATCTCACCACCTGTATAGTAGATTTTTATCTGTAGTAGATAAGATTTTCTAGTATATTAATATTATACCATATTATCTGTGGTGTTTTCCATTTTTATATGTGCTATAAAATGATGTCTGGTTGTATGTAGTTACAATTGGGCATCTTTTTTATTGAGCCTTTTGCTGTTATGACTATTGGCATAAATGTAGCTAATGTATACATTGACTTATGCAAAACAGAGTATCATAATAATATCGAATATTAATTTAGATATTCATAAAACAGAAAATTAGAAATGCGATAAGAGCTAAAAAGGCAGTTACAACCAGCAGAAAAGCAGATTGGTTGTGAGCTTCGCGAAAATTTTCTTTGGGAATGTGGGTTTATGGAGTTATTGCGTAAGGGAGGA
>NZ_CAJMEH010000087.1 GCF_905212365.1 uncultured Phascolarctobacterium sp. | reverse complement strand
CAATGCGTTGCTGCGCGAACTCATCGACGAGCTCAAGGCCAACAACGAAGCCGTCGCGCCGCGCCGCCGCCTGCTCGCTGCCGGTCAAGCCGCAGCGAAACAAATCCATATAGGTAAATTCCTGCTGCGGACGGTATTCATGATGGCGCACCTTGCTCAATGCCGCCAGAATCGCCCGGGGCCGCGCCTGCTCCACGCCCACGTCGTTGTTGGCGGTGGCGTCGCATTTGGGAATAAAAGCCTGCCCCGCGTCGGGGAAGCGTTGGGTCAGAAAACGGCGGATGCGCTCGCCTGCGCCGTCCGGGTCCGTCAGGATGATAATGCCCCGCTTTTTATAAGCGGCTTCAATCTGCCGCAGAGTATAGGGAGCCAGCGTAAAGCCGCCCGTTTCGATGGTATCGGCCTCCAACGCTTTGCGAATCGCAGCCGTATCCATTTTTCCTTCTACTACCAACACTTCTTTCAGCATAAACTAAACTTCCTTTATTCAGCAAGAATATAAATTTCGACGTCGCGCCTGCCCCAGTGGATGGCCCGATGATAATCGTTAAAGAACAAATCTATCCGGTTGCCCACCATATCGCCGCCCGTATCTCCCGCCATAGCGATGCCGTATCCCGGAATATACATTTTAGTATAGTAGGGAATCATGCGCGGGTCGACGGCCACAATGCCCTCGTAAGGCATAATGCCAATCGCGGTTGGATTACCTGTCGCTACATACGCCGTACTGTGCGCAGTTATTTTTTTCGTATAACGCTTATAGCCATCCGGCGTATATACGGACATTGCCATGCCCTTGCGGATAATTTTGCTTTCGGGCTCTTCGGTCACGCGGCGCGTGAGCTCCTGCACAGAATGCTGCCCGTCGCGGCTTTTTATCCGTTTGGAAACGATGGTCTGCTTGCCCGGCTTACCGGGATGCTTCACGCTTTCGGTCCCGAAATTCATACTGTGGTCTTCTTCATATTTAACGGGAATATCCACGCTGGCCTCGCTGAAATGCAGCTCTTCGCCCTTACCCAAAACATAAATCTGCATCTGCGCCTGCAAGGGCTCGCTCACGTCCGGATAAACGCGCTCCTTTTTATAGGAGATTCCGATATCCTTCAGCGCCTCGCCTACGGTCGCTTTAGAGCTTTTATATTCTGCCGTCTGCTCGCCGCGGATAACGGTAAAGGGAACGCCGCGCACCACCGTAATCACGCTGCCGTCCTGCACCCGCTTATTGGGCCCCTGCAAACGCCAGCCGTCGCCGGGCTCCAGCGCAACGCCCGCCTCCTGCAAAATCTGCGCGGGACTGCTGGCATTAGTGCGCACTTCTTTAGTCTGGCCGTCGGCCTCTATCGTAACGCGGCGCGTAATATCAAAGCCCGCTAGCAGCGGCGTCAGCAATATCAGGACGACTGCCGCCCACAAGCAAGGCAAATGCAACGGAAGTTTCTTTTTCAAATTTCTCGACCCCCTTAACTCGTTTTATTTTAACATAAATTGAGCGAAGCCGTCAAATTCGCGCCCCCGGCTGTGTTTATCCCTTGCGATATATAAAATTTATATCCCTATAAGCAAAACTGCCGCTAACGCGGCAGCTCTGTTGCGTAATATTTTTTTACTTGTTCCGTATAATCGCCGTTCTTATCGTACATAAGCAGCGGCGGCAAAACCTCTAAGCCGCAGCTGCCGCCCTTAACCATTTCCATCAGGAAAATCCAGGCCGGCTTATCTGCGGAAGCGTGCACCCATTGCAAACGCTTGGGCTGCAAACCGTATTTAAAAGACAGCTGCATACTTTCCGCAAAACGGTCGGGCAGCTGCACCAAAGCGAAGCGCCCGCGATAGCGCACGGCAAAAGCCGCCGCTTTAAAAAAATCCTCCAGCGTGGCGGTCAGCTCGTGGCAGGCGGCGGTGCCGATGCGGCGCACGTTGCCGCTGTTGCGGTAGGGCGGGTTGGCGGCGACCAAATCCATACTTTCCGGCCGCAGCAGCGTTTTATAATCGCGGATATCGCCGTCCACCACCGTCAGCCTGTCCTCCAGCCCGTTATCGGCAGCGCTGCGGCGCAGCAGTTTGGTCACGTTCTCATTGCAGTCTATTGCCGTCACGCGAGCCGCGCCCCGGGCTGCCAAAAGCATACTGACAGCCCCGGTGCCGCAGCCAAGCTCCAGGGCTTTGGCTTTATGCACCACATGAGGAAAATTTCCCAAAAACACCGCGTCCGTCGTAAAGCAAAATTCCTTGGCGTCCTGCCAAATCTTATATAAACATCCCGGCAGATAATCGCAGCGCAGGCTGCTCTGCTCCTTACACATCTTCGGCCTGGGAAGCGTCCACAATCTCGTCCCATTCCACCTGAATAATATTGTCGGGAGCCAGCTTGACCGACGCCAGATGCTGGCCGCGGTTGATGCCGACCACCTGGCCCTCGCCCAAAGGCGTAATCACCAGCGCGCCCATTTTGGGAATTTCTATGCGCTCGCGGCGGCCGCCGTTGCCGCAGTTCTTGCAGTACATATGGTTTTCGTATTTCAGGCAGCACATCAAGCGGCCGCAGATGCCGGAAATTTTCGTCGGATTGAGCGACAAGTTCTGGTCCTTGGCCATGCGGATGGACACGGGCTCAAAATCTCCCAGAAAGGTAGCGCAGCACAGCGGGCGGCCGCAGCAGCCGATCTTCGTCTCATCTCGGACGCCGATCTGACGCAGCTCGATCCTCGTCTTGAACACCGCCGCCAGATCCTTCACCAGCTCCCGAAAATCGATTCTTCCGTCGGCGGTAAAATAAAAAATAATTTTATTGACGTCGAAGGTAAATTCCACGTCGATAAGCCGCATGGGCAGCTCGTGATTTTTTATTTTCCGCAGGCAGATATTGAAAGCTTCCTTTTCGCGGATTTTATTTTCCGCCAGTTTCAGGTCGTCCTCCGCTGTCGCCTTGCGCATTACAGGCTTGAGCGGCGAAACGATGCCGCTTTCTTCCACCTCGCGCGGGCCGATAACGACCTCGCCGTATTCCACGCCGCGCGCGGTTTCCACAATGGCGTAATCGCCTTTGGCTACGCCGGTTTCCGCCGGGTCGAAATAATATATTTTACAGGCCTTTTTAAATCTGATACCTACAACTGTCGGCACTTATCTCACTCCTTATACGCTTTATCTATTTTAAGAGCCAGGGCTTCCAGCACCATGCGCACGCCGGTGCTGCTCTCCAAGGCTGCATAAGCTTCCTGAATACCTGCCAGCGCCAGCTTTAAACCGGCTACGCGCCACGCGGCGCTTTGCGCCTTAAGCTGCCCGCGCAGGTCGCAATTATATAAATCCGCCGCCGGATTCAGTTTGCACATCAGCAAATCGCGCAGCAAAAGCTGCAGCAGTTTGACGAACAGCAAAGCCTGCGGCCGTTCAAAATTTTTCTGCTGCCACGCGCGCCCCGCTAAATAATTCAAGGGCATGGCTAGGGGCAGCGCTTCCACAAAAGCCCAGGCCTGCTGCCGCAGCTCCAGCGCCTTTTGCTGCTGCAGGCTCAGGGCCAAGCCCACGGAGCCCTCGCTGATGCGCGCCAGTACTTCCGCTTCTTCCGCCGCAGCGCCGCGCGCCGCCAAAAAATCCGCTACCTGCGCCGCAGGCACAGGCTGAAAACGCAGGCAGACTACGCGGGAAAGAATGGTCGTCAGCAGCTTTTCTTCCGCCGACGCCAGCAAAACGATGACCCACCCCGCCGGCGGTTCCTCCAAAAGCTTTAAAAAACTGTTGGCCGCGGCGACGGACATTCTGTCCGCATCCTCCACCAGGCACACCTTAACCGGCGACAGCACGGGCGCAAAGGCGGCCTTGCCGATAAGCTCCTTAATCTGGTCGATACTGATATCCTTCAACCGTCCCGTATCGGGATTTAATTCCCGCTGCACTAAAATAAAATCGGGATGGCTGAGATTGCCGTCCGCCAAATTCAGCAAACGGCAGGCTTCGCAGCCGTCCGTCCCCGTATGGCTGAAGCAGAGCAGCGCTTTGGCAAATTCCAGCGCCAGCTGCTTTTTGCCCAGCCCCTCCGCGCCGGCAAACAGCAAAGCGTGAGGCCGTTCGTCCGCCCGCAAATAATTCTGTAAAAAATTTTTCTGGCGCTCGTGTCCAAGAATATTATCCCACATTTATTCCGCCCCGTCCAGCAGCGCGTCCAAAGCCCGCTGCACGGCTCCGGCCACAGCCTGCAAATCTCCTTCGGCGTTAATAATTTTAATGCGTTCGGGCTCGGCCTGCGCCAAAGCCAGAAAGCCCTGCCGCAATTTATGCTGATAGTCCAAGCCCTGCCGCTCGTAGCGGTCGCTGACGCCGCGCCGCTCCCGCCGCCGCGCCAAAAGCTTCGGCGCGCCGTCCAACAGCAGCGTCAAGTCCGGCGTTAAGCCGCCTGCGGCAAAAGCGTTCAGCAGCCGCAGCTCGTTTACTTCCTCCGCGCCTTTGCCCAAGGCCAGGCCCTGATACACCAGCGTCGAATCGCTGAAACGGTCGCAGAGCACGATTTTTCCCGCCGCCACTGCCGGACGCAGCAGCTTATCCGCATGCTCGCTGCGGGCCGCCAAATACAGCAGCGTTTGGGAAATATTGCTCAAAGGCAGCTCCGGGTCCAGCACCAAAGCGCGCACCTTCTCCGCCAGCGGCGTGCCGCCCGGCTCCCGGCTGACCACGACCTCATAGCCCCGCTGACGCAGATAATCCGCCGCCAGCTGCACCTGCGTGGATTTACCGCCGCCGTCCGCGCCTTCAAATGTTATAAATTTTCCTCTCATTGTTTTATCCTCTATAATACATCATCTAAATAATGCAGTGATGTTTGCGTTTTGCAAAGCCGAGCAATTATTATATTTCGCAGCGAATAGCGTTTTTAGTGAATGAGGGCATAGAAGCGCAGAAAGTGTGAAATGTTTGAGCGCTAAGCGTCGTTTGCCTCAAACTCTTCTGAACTGTTTATCGTAAGACGAAAACTATAACATGCTGTACAGTCGCGAGTTTTGAACACTTTCGTTAGCTTCTGCCCGAAATGAACGTCAAAAAACGGTTTGAGCGAAGAAATATATAATTGCCGGACACATACTAATATTTTACTGCGCAATTTATTCGCGCACCACCCGCAGCGTTTGCAGCGAGCTGTCCGCCGGGCCGCTGACAGGCAGCCCCAAATCCTTCATCGCCCGGCAGTAAGAAATTATTTCCGGCGTGACGATTTCTCCGGGCAGCAGCGCCGGTATCCCCGGCGGATAAAAGCTGACCTGCTCGCCGCAGATTCGCCCCGCAGCCTGCGCCAAAGGCACGGCTTGCTTGGCGCTGTAAAAAACCTCGCGCAAATTTTTCGCCGCCGTCGTAATCGGCACAGTCTGCGCCGCCGCGCCGCGCAAAGGCGGCCGCTTCTGCCGCTCCAAAGTGTGCAGCGTCTCGTCGATGCGCCGCAGCGCCGCGTCGTAATCAGCCGTCGTATCTGCGTAAGTCACTAAAAACAAAACGTTCTGCGCGTCCACCAGCTCCACGGCTACGCCTGCCTGACGCAAAGCGTCGCCCACTTCCACGCCTGTATAGCCCCAATCCGCGAAATTAACCGTTACCTTGGTACTGTCC
>NZ_CAJMEH010000086.1 GCF_905212365.1 uncultured Phascolarctobacterium sp. | reverse complement strand
GGTCCTGAAGCCAAACTGCCGCAGCAAAGCGTGAGCTCGGTAAACCTGACTGGCGCTGTGCCCCCGCCCGGCCGCCTGCAAAACGGCGTCGTCCAAGGACTGCACGCCCAGCTCCACCAAACGCACCTTATGTTCTTTTAATAGCGCCAGCCGTTCTTCATCAATATAATCGGGGCGCGTGGACAAGCGCACGCTGCCAATCACGCCCTGCCGAAGGAGTTCGTCCGTAAGCGCCAGCAGCCTCTCCTGCAGCTCCATGGGCAAGCCCGTAAAGGAGCCGCCGTAAAAAGCGGCCTCATGCCGGACATCAGGCCGCAGCCATGTAAGCCAACGGGCAATCTGCGCCTTAGCGCCTTCAAGCGCGGCTGTTTTCTGTCCGCTGATAGCCCGCTGATTGCAAAAAATACATTGATGCGGGCAGCCCGCATGGGGAATAAAAATCGGCAAAATAGACATAAATAATCCTCGAAAAGCTCCTTTTACCTCTTGACATATCCCCCTGCGGGGGTTATTATATCAATAAAGAAGCATTAATAGGAGCGTATTGCAGTAATGAAATTATCTCACATACAATTCATAAAAACAAGCATACCCTTCACTTTATCGACTATGGCCGCTTCACTGATGGGCGCTATCGACACCGCCGTAGTAGGCCATTTAGGCAATTACACCTATATCAACGCCGTTTCCCTGGGCGCAGTAATTTTCAGCACGGTTTACTGGCTCTTCGGCTTTCTGAAAATTTCTACCTCCGGCTTTGCCGCCCAAGCTCTGGGCCATCACGACCCTAAGCTTTTGGCAGGCGCTTTTATCCGCGGCGTTTTAGCAGCCTTCGGCATCGGCATACTGCTGGTGGCTCTGCAGGAGCCCATCTGGCAGCTGTCGCTCTTTCTTTTCCAACCGGAAGCGGGAACTGCGCCGCTGCTGGAAAAATATTACCGTCTGCTGATTTGGGTAATGCCCCTGACCTTAGTTTTCCAAACGGCACAGGGCTGGTTCGCCGGTACGCTGCATGTGCGTATCGCCGTTTTCACCGCGCTGGCCAGCAATATAATCAACCTGCTGCTGGATATGCTGTTCGTCCTCGTTTTCCATTGGGACGTAGGCGGAGTAGCCGCGGCTACCTGTATCGCCAATATAGTCGGCTTCACCGCCATTCTCTTCTTTTATTATCAGCACAAACCCCTGCCGCTCAACGCCGTGCCCATTAAAGAAATTTTTTCCGGCCCCACCTGCAGGCAAATGGTACAGTGCGGCTCCCATCTGACCGTGCGTATGCTGTGCATGATTATCATGGTCAACAGCTTCATGCACCAGAGCTCCTCCTTCGGAGGCGTTCTGCTGGCGGCCAATTCCATTCTTTTTCAAATTCAATTTATCATGGGCGATATTCTGACAGGCCTTTCCCAAGCCGGAGCAATTTATTCCGGTATTGCCTTCGGCGAACGCAACCGCCCTATGCTCAAGGATACTCTGCGCATCAGCTGCATCTGGGCGCTGGGCTTCGGCATGGCGCAGTCCGTAGGCTACTACGCCTGCCGTCACGCCATTCTTTCCTGCTTCACCGATTTGACCAACGTCATTTCCACCGCGCAGGAATACGATTTATTCATCGCCTTCTTCCCCATGATTTCGGCCTTAGGCATCGTCTACTACGGCGTTTTCAACGGCGCGCTGTACACCAAGCCCATCTGCATTTCCATGCTGCTCACCGCAGCCTGCTACCTGACTGCTTACTTTACGCTGATTCCTCTGTACGGCAATATAGGCCTGTGGCTCTCCTTCCTGGTTTTCTACATCGCCCGCAGCGGTTTTCTGCTGCTCTTTGTTCCCAAGCTGCAGCAGCGCTTTGCTTAACGCAGATAACGGTCGATGGCCAGCTCAAAATCTTCCAGGCTTTTACTGCCCTCGCCTTCTTCCATAGCGTGCAGCACGCAATGCTCCAAATGGTCCTTTAAAATTACCTTCGCGGCATTGTCCAAAGCCTTGCGCACGGCGGCTATCTGAATTAAAACCTCCGAGCAGTCGCGGTCGCTTTCCACCATATTCTTAATAGAACGCACATGGCCTTCGATACGCGCCAAACGATTAACCACCTTTTTCTTATTGGGATGATTGTGAGCGTGCTCGTGAGCGGAATTATTTTGTACAGACATTGCTTTCACCTCGCCAATTATATATTCTAAGATTATTAAAGCAGGTATGGACTCTTCCCTACCTGCTTTTTTGCATTATTCTTCGGCCTGTTTGGTTAAAATGCTTTCGATAACCAAAGCCACGCCGTCGTTATCGTTAGAAGCGGTAATTATTTTAGCGCTATCCTTAACCGCATCCTTGGCGTTACCCATAGCCACGCCGATGCGGGCATTGGCAATCATCTTGACATCGTTATTGGAATCGCCGATGCACATAATTTCTTCCGGAGCTACGCCGTAACCGGCAGCCACAGACTTTACTGCTTCCCATTTATTTACGCCCGGCTCCATCAGCTCCAAAAAATTATCCCTGGAGCTGGTCACGTCCAGCTTACCGGCAAAGCGCTGTGCAAACTGCTGCCATACCTGCCCGAACTCCTCCGCGCCTGTCATCACCAAAATTTTATAAGGAGATTCCCTTGCAGTAAACAGCTCGTCACCCACAGCGGTAGTCTGAATGCCGCTGATTTTGCTGTACATGCGGGAAAAAGCGTTTTCTTCTTTAATTAAAATGCTATCGCCAACATAAAATTGCAGATAATAGCCCTTTTCGCGGCAGTAATCCAGCACCTCCTGAGCAGTGGACAGCTTCATCTTATGCTCATAAAAAACCTGCCCGCTGCGGCTGCCTTTCACCAACGCGCCGTTATAGGTTACTAAGGGCACGTCCAGCCCCAGCCTTTCGGCATAGGGCCGCGCCGATACATACATGCGGCCGGTTGCCAGCAGAAAAATTTTACCCGCTGCCAAAGCGCTCTTCACAGCGGCAGCGTTGCGCGCAGATATTTGGCAATCGCTATTCAGCAAAGTATCGTCCATATCGCTGGCGATAAGCTTAATTTCCATAACCAGACTCCTTCTTTTGTTTCATTTTCAGCTCTAAGGCGATGGCTGCCAGAGGGTACAGCGCCAGCAAAAACAGTAAATGCAGCGCATGGCTGTGCAGCGTATAGCCCGGAAGCCGCTTGCTCAGCAGTAAAGCTCCCTCCCAGGAAAAGGCCGCTACTACGATGACTGCCTTCAGCAGCTCCATACTGCGGAAGCAGGCCTGACGCAGCGAGCCTTGCAAAAAATCGCTGCTGACAATCTTTCCCATAAGCTTAAGCCCCAGCAGCACAATCGCCCCTTCGATAAAAGAGCCTGCCGCCAGTCCGCCCAGAGTAACAACCTCCAGCCAATCGGTCAAATATTCAACTAAAAAAAATATTACGCTCAAGGTCAGCCACATGGTGACCCCATCATAAATGCGTTCTTTCAATTACATCACCAAATTTAATTACAAGATTTTGCCAACAGCCTGGCGTTCAAAGCGCTCTTATGAAAACGCCGACACCAAAGCTTCTGTGTTTGTCAGCTGCGGTGTAAGCGCAGGCTCACGCAAGCCGTATGGAAATATTATAGCATAAATCAAAATATTTTTCCAAACAAAAGCGCGCCGTCGTTTCATTTAAGAATACGATGACAGAACCGCTGTAAACATGATATAATGCTTATACACAGTGATTCGCGAGCCGCAGGCGAAGCGAGAGCTGATGTATAACATATACCTGGCACCTGGCGATTGGCGAGTCGCAGACGATGACAGAGCCGCGGTAGACATGGTATAATAAGCACAATATTATTATGGCAGGCTGCGCCTGCGCAAAGGAGTTTATGATGAAACGAAGTGAAAAATTTCGCCAGGCCAATCGTGAGGCCCTGGCTACTGTAATTGCCGCTGCTGCGGTAATCATTTTTTGGTGCGCCGCCGGCTTTGGCTTGGCCGACAGCGACGTAACCCTGTGGCACACGCCGCTGTGGGTATGGGGCGGCTGCGTCGGCACCTGGCTGTTCGCTATTCTTGTTACCATCATTCTGACCAAAAAGGTTTTTATCAATTTTGATTTAGATGAAAAGGAGGAAAGCAAGTAATGGGCAGCATTTTCAATCTTCTGCCGGTGCTGATCTTTTTGATCGCCCTGCTGGCTATCAGCGCCTATATTCAACGCGCCTCCAAGGAAAACCGGCAAAAGGATTTTGCCAAGGATTATTTTATCGGCGGCCGTACTTTGGGCGGCTTCGTTCTGGCAATGACCACCGACGCTACCTACAGCAGCGTCAGCACCTTCGTCGGCGGCCCCGGCATGGCCTGGGTCATTGGCTACGGCTGGCTGTACATGGCTATCGTGCAGGTTGTCGTTATTTTTCTGGTGCTGGGCGTTTTCGGCAAAAAGATTGCCCTTCTCGCCCGCGAAATCGACGCCGTAACTGTTATCGACGTGCTGCGCGCCCGTTACAAATCCGATTTTCTGGCTAATATGGCCGCGGTAGTTATCGTAGCCTTCTTCTGCTCCACTATGGTCGCCCAATTCGTCGGCGCAGCCAAGCTTTTTGAAGCGGTTACAGGCTTTTCCTACCTTACCGGCCTGAGCCTTTTTGGCCTTATCGTAGTCATTTATACCACTATCGGTGGCTTTAAGGGCGTAGCCGTAACGGACGCCTGCTGCGCCGTAGCTATGATCGTCGGTATGTGCATTCTCATGGGCGGCATGATGAGCGCAGGAGGCGGTTTTACCAATATTATGTCCTACATCGGCAGCAATCACCCCGATATGCTGGAGCCTTTATCCCGCGGCAAAATGCCCATTTCCCTATACATCAGCCAATGGCTGCTGGTGGGCATCTGCACCCTGTCCCTGCCCCAATCCGTAGTCCGCGGCATTAGCTATAAAAACACCAAAGCGCTGCACAACGCCATGATTATCGGCACCGTCGTTATCGGAGCCATGACTCTCGTAGCCACCTGGATCGGCATTATCAGCAAGGGCGTGCTCACCGAAGGGCTGGACGCTTACGGCAACAGCGTCGATAACATTATGCCCCTGGCAATTATCAAAAGCCTTTCTCCCTTCTGGGCCGGCGTTATCATCATCGGTCCCATTGCCGCTACCATCTCCACCGTGTCCTCCCTGCTGCTCAGCGCCTCCTCATCCATCGTCAAGGACGTGTATATGAACATCAAGGGACAGCGCGGCGAAACCTTGAGCAACGATAAAATCCGCTGGTACAGCCTGACCGCAACCATCATTTTAGGCTTGATAGTTTATTTTATCGCCATCAATCCGCCCAGCGTAATCTGGCAGATAAATATGTTTGCCTTCGGCGGTTTGGAAACGGCCTTCTTCTGGGTGCTGATTTTCGGCCTCTTCTGGCCTAAGGCTAATAAATGCGGCGCTATTGCCGCCATGGGCGGCGGCGTGCTGGTGTACTGCCTGACCATGGCGCTCAAAATTAAATTTATGAGCCTGCATCAAATCGTGCTGGGCATTTTCTTCTCCCTTGTGCTCTTCCTCATCGGCAACGCTCTGGGCAGCAAGGTGGACGACAAAACTCTGCGCATCTTCTTCCCGGAAAAATTTGAGGATTAAATTATTATCAATCGAGTAGGAGGCCGCCCATTATTTGAGCAGCCGACCTCTCACACCACCGTG
>NZ_CAJMEH010000085.1 GCF_905212365.1 uncultured Phascolarctobacterium sp. | reverse complement strand
CTGCGCCGCGCTGGGCTCTACGCGGCAGCCATTGCCCAAGCCCAACAGCAACAGGCTCAGGCACACGCACAAGCCGCGCCGCCGCCCATCCGGCAGCAGCACACCTACCGTCAGCGCCGCCGCGGCCGCGCCTAACAAAAGCGGCGACCAAACGAAGGCAGCGGCGGGCTGCAGGCCCAGCCACAAGCCCAGCATAAAGCAAACCGTTCCTGCATAAATAAACTGCATCGCCACCCTCCTTAATCCACCTCGACCAAATCCCGCAGCCGTTCCAGCTTCGCCTTGCCAATGCCCTTAACCTGCAGCAAATCCTCCACCTTCGTAAAGCGCCGCGCCTGCCGCCGCTCCACAATGCGCCTGGCCATTGCGGGGCCGACGCCAGGCAGCGCGTCCAATTCTTCCACTGTAGCCGTGTTTAAATTTACGCGACCGCTACTGGCGTAGTTTTTTTCAGCGCGCGCTTCTGCTGAAGGCTTTCCGCCGTAGCCCGAAGAATTTTTTCCGGCCGCGGCCTTGAGCGCCGGGACGTTGACCTGATTGCCGTCCTTTAGCTTTTTCGCCAAATTTACCTTTTCCACATTGGCGTCCTCCCGCAGTCCACCTGCCGCCTCCACAGCCTGCCAGGCCCGCGAACCCACCGGCAGGTCGTACAGACCCGGCTCCAGCACCGCCCCGCTGACATAAATTTTTATTTTCGTCTGCTTGATTTCTCTATCGGCATAGGACAGCGGCGGCACAGGCATTTGCGGCTCTTGATTCCTCTGCATCCAATCGGCCGCCGCGCTGGTAAGCAGACAGCCCAGCAATAAAATTCCCAAAAGAGTCAGCTTCTTTTGTTTATTATCCACAGTAAAAACCTCCCTATAAATACTCCTAAAAACAAAAAGAGTCCCTAAGAATAACGTAAGTTATTCTCAGAGACTCTGAAAATGTAAGCGTTATTTTGGCACTACTAATTGTCAAAACCTACTTATTCGATTATCAAAGAAACATTATGGACAGCTTATTTAGCTACGATATTTACCAGACGGCCCGGTACGCAGATGACCTTGCGCACAGTAGCGCCGCCGATATGAGTCTGCACGTTGGCGTCAGCCAAAGCAATCTGCTCCAGCTCCTCCTTCGTAGCTGCTGCGGGAACGGTCAGACGGCCGCGCACCTTGCCGTTAACCTGCAGAACGATTTCCACATTGTCAACCTTCAAAGCGTCCTCGCTGTATTCCGGCCAGCTTTGATCGTGTACGCTGGTGCTTTCATCCACAGCGCCGCGCCACAGCTCTTCGGTAATGTGAGGAACGAAGGGGCTCAGCATTTTAATCAGGTCGGTAATAGCCTCGTAAACCAAACCGGCGTTGGGCTCCTGCTTAGCGTCCTTATAAGCATACAGAGCGTTGACCAGCTCCATCAGCGTGGAAATGGCGGTGTTGAAATTGAAACGGGTTTCAATATCGCTGGTTACTTTCTTAATGCTGTTGTGCAGCACGCGGCGCAGCTCCTTATCGGCTTCGGTCAGCGCTGATGCGTCATAGCTGGTAATCTTTTGCTCCATCTGCGGCATATAGTTAAGGACTATACGCCAGATACGATTCAGGAAACGGAAAGAGCCCTCCACGCCCTGATCGCTCCATTCCAGCTCTCTTTCCGGCGGAGCGGCGAACAGAATAAAGAGGCGGGCGGTATCGGCGCCATATTTTTCCAGAATTTCTTCCGGAGACACCACGTTGCCCAAGGATTTACTCATCTTGGCGCCGTCTTTAATTACCATGCCCTGGGTCAGCAGATTGCTGAAGGGCTCGTCGTAATCCACCAGGCCTGCGTCGCGCAGCACCTTGAGGAAGAAGCGGGAGTAGAGCAGATGCAGAATAGCATGCTCGATGCCGCCGATATATTGGTCTACCGGACCCCAATACATATTAACGTCCTTAGCGAAGGGCAGCTCCGTATTTTTCGGGTCGGTATAGCGCAGATAATACCAGGAAGAGCACAGGAAGGTGTCCATGGTATCGGTTTCGCGGGTAGCGTCAGCGCCGCATTGCGGGCACTTACAGTGAACAAAGCTTTCAGAAGTAGCCAGCGGAGATTTTGCTCCGGCGGTAAAGCTTACGTCCTCCGGCAAGCGCACGGGCAGCTGATCCTCCGGCACCAGCACCTCGCCGCAGTGCGGACAGTAGATGATGGGAATGGGAGCGCCCCAATAACGCTGACGGCTGATGAGCCAATCGCGCAGGCGGTAGTTGACGCGGCGTTTGCCGAAGCCTTCTGCCTCTGCCTTATCCATAATAGCGGACATAGCCTTGTGCATTTCCATACCCGTAAATTCGCCGGAATTTACCAGCATGCCTTCCTTTTCTTCATAAGCATGGGTCATTTCCTCCAGCTTTAATTCCTTGCCAACCGGGCACAGAGTAACTATCTTCTCGATGCCATATTTATCGGCAAACATCCAGTCGCGCTGGTCGCCCGTAGGCACGCCCATAACCGCGCCGGTGCCGTAATCGTACAGCACATAGTTAGTTACCCAAATCTCTACCTTGCGGCCGGTGAAGGGGTTAACGCAGTATACGCCGGTGAAAATACCCTCTTTTTCCGATTCGCTAGAGGTACGCTCAATCTCGGACTGGTTGCGCACGCGCTCGCAGAAGGCTTTGATTTCCTCAGCCTTGGGATTATTTTCGCAAATTTTATGAATCAGCGGATGCTCGGCAGCCAAAGCCATAAAGGTTACGCCGTAAGCGGTGTCAGGACGGGTGGTGTAAACGGCAACCTTATCGTTCAGCGCCGGAATTTCAAATTCAAATTCCAAGCCCTCGCTGCGGCCAATCCAATTGCGCTGCATGGTCTTAACGCGCTCCGGCCAGCCGGTCAGCAAATCCAAATCCTTCAGCAGCTCGTCGGCGTAATCGGTAATTTTAAAGAACCATTGGCTCAAATCCTTTTTAACTACGTCGTGGTCGCAGCGCCAGCATTTGCCGTCGATAACCTGCTCGTTAGCCAGAACCGTATTGCAGGTATCGCACCAGTTTACGGCAGATTCCTTCTTCACAGCCAGGCCGCGCTTATAGAACAGCTCAAAGAACCATTGCGTCCATTTATAATAATCTTCCTTGCAGGTAGTTACCTCGCGGTCCCAATCGTAGGACAGGCCCAGAGCCTTTTGCTGGCGGGTCATATTGGAGATATTGTCCAGCGTCCAGTTTTTCGGCGGGATACCATGCTTAATAGCGGCGTTTTCGGCAGGCATACCGAAGGAATCCCAGCCCATGGGATGCAGCACGTTAAAGCCCTTCATCGTGCGGAAGCGGGCTACTACGTCGCCGATGGAATAATTGCGCACATGCCCCATGTGCAAATTGCCGGACGGATACGGGAACATTTCCAGCACATAGGATTTCGGCTTGCTCTTATCCATTTCTACCTTAAAGGTTTTATTCTCCTCCCAATATTTTTGCCATTTGCTCTCTATCTCATGAGGAGCATATTTTTCTTGCAGCATTTCATTACCTCCAACAAAATTTTTGGCCGAAAGAAAACAAAAATCCCCGACCCTAAAATACAATAAGGTCAGGGACGAAAAATCTTCGCGGTACCACCCTGATTGCGGCATTGCCGCCACTCCATTAGCCTTAACGCAGCGTCACGTCCGCACATTTCCTTGCGGCTTCTTCACGGTGAGTTCATCTTCGTCGTTTACCGGCTTCCATCGCCCGCCGGCTTTCTGAAAAACGCTTACGACTACTAATCCGCTTCGCAGAATTTGCAAAATTATCTTTAATATTATATAACGCGGCGTAGCAAAAGTCAAACCGCCGCGCAGATTTTTGTTTAAGCTTTTACAAAAATCTGCGCGCTTGCAGACCATACTGCATGTATACAATATAATATACAGCTTTGTCGACACAATAAAAATATATATGCTATAATACTAAGGTATCCAATTCCGGCCAGCGTCTTTTCGGTCGCGGCCGCCGCATTGAATTCTAAAAACAAAGGAGCAATACGCAATGAAACTTTCCGCACGTGTTCAAAGCCTTACTTCATCCCCCATCAGAAAGCTTTCCCCTTACGCCGACGCAGCCAAGGCCGCAGGCAAAAAGGTTTATCATCTTAATATCGGTCAGCCCGACATCAAAACTCCGGCGCAATTTATGGACAGCATCCGCGCCTACCAGGCGCCAGTTATCGCCTACAGCAATTCCAAGGGCGAAATGTTCTTGCTTAAAGCAATTCAGGAATATTATGCAGAAAAGGGCATGAATTTTGCCATCGACGATATTTTTATCACTAACGGCGGCAGCGAAGCCTTGATTATGGCCGTTATGGCGTTGTGCGACCCCGACGATGAAATTATGGTGTTCGAGCCCTTCTACGCCAACTATACTACCTTCTGCAAGGAATTCGGCGCTAAAATCAACGCCGTGCCCACCAGCGTAACCAACGGTTATCACCTGCCCACTCAGGAGGAAATTGAAAAGCATATCACGCCGAAAACAAAAGCTATTTTGCTGACCAACCCCGGCAATCCCACCGGCGTTGTCTACACTCCAGAAGAACAGGACATGATCTCCCGCTTGGTACGCAAATACGATTTAGCGCTGATTGCCGACGAGGTATACCGCGAATTTGTTTACGACGGCGAATACCGCAGCTTCGGCACGATGCCTGAGCTGGAAAATAATTTAATCATCATCGATTCCGTTTCCAAACGTTACAGCGCCTGCGGCGCGCGCATCGGCTGCATCATCAGCAAAAACAAAGATTTAAGCAAGCAAATTATTAAATGCTGCCAAGCGCGCCTGTGCAGCCCCATTCTGGAGCAGGTCGGCGCCGCCGCGCTTTACACCACGCCCGCTACTTATCTGGAAGAAGTCAACAAAGAATATAAAAAACGCCGCGACACTATCGTCGCAGCTTTGGCAAAATTGCCCGGCGTTATGGCCTCCGACCCCAAAGGCGCATTCTATATTATGGTCAGCCTGCCCGTCGACGACGCCGAAAAATTTGCTATCTGGACGCTAGAAAACTTCGCCATCGATAACGAAACCGTAATGTTCGCTCCCGGCAACGGCTTCTATAATACGCCCGGCAGCGGCGTGAACGAAGCCCGTTTGGCTTACGTTTTAAAATCTGAGGATTTGGAACGCGCCATCTATATTCTGGGCGAAGCTCTCAAAGCATATCCCGGCCGCGTAGAAAGATAAGCTAGGAAAAATAATATTTGTAAAAAAGAGTTAGGCAAGCGACACGCCTAACTCTTTTGCTGTATTTGCGTTAAATTATTTAATGCTATTCAAAAGCTCTGCCAATTCTGTGGCGCTCACATCGCCGTAAGCGGGGGTCACAATAGCCTTGCCCGCAATTTTCACAGTGCCTTTGTTGACGTCCACAGCAACCTTACCCTTGCTGTATTCGGTAATCTTTTTAGAATAATTATTGCGGCGGTCGGTGTCTTTTGGATGCGTAGAGGGATTCAGAATATCATTCAGCACATTGGATTTAGAAGCATCCGAAGAGCTTTCTGCAACCTGCTGCCATACTGCCGCCGGTGCGCCCACGTTATACCCGGCGTCAGCCATATAAGAAAACGCAATATTATCGGCTTCCCATTCATTAGGCTTGGTTACGCCGGTATTTTTAGCATGCACGGCAACTACCTGCGCAGCCAAACCGTTAACGCCGCCTAGCTCGAAGCCCAAGGTTTTCATCACAAAATTCTCAGTCGCTCAGAACGAACTGCTGCTATCAGCGCATAGAAAAAGACTCAAGCGAATGCTTGAGTCTTTTTCTAACCGGCA
>NZ_CAJMEH010000084.1 GCF_905212365.1 uncultured Phascolarctobacterium sp. | reverse complement strand
TAATATTCTTTTAATTCATAAGCTGCTTTCAGGTCAGGGAAGCGTTCGAAGAGAATATCACGAATATTCCTGTAATTTACATAGCGTCCAAGTTTCTTGTTATACCTGGGGTCATTGTCAAGATATTTATTGTGTTCAAATACATGCTTGAATGTAGTCAATAGGTATTTATATATTTTGCTTTCCGTGCTTCGGACGCACCTCAGCCTGACTTTGCGGAAATCATCAGTTAAGTGTTTTAATACATGAAAGCTGTCAGCACATACTTTAGCTTTAGGAAAAAATATATTGGCGACATCCCGGTAAATATCATACATATCTATCGATACGTATTCTACATTATTCAATTCAGAAATATTTTTATCTCTATCCATTGTTTTACTTTTAATTTCACTTAAATACTTAACTAGATAGGATTTCTTTCTGGATGGCAGAATATCTATCATTTCGCCAGTTGAAAAATCAAGGAAAAGGCAGCAATATTTAGAACCTTGGTCAGAGTTGGGAAGGTAATGCTCGTCAATCGAAAGAACTATGGGCAGAGTTTTTCTTTGAATATTGACATGTTTATCGAACAAGCGAAGGACCTTAGATATAGATAAATTATAGCGCTTAGCAACTGAAGTATAGGTAACTTCACAATATTTTAGCTCTGTAAGGACATTAAATTTGGTTTCAAAAGTTAATCGTTCGCTTGTATCAATAAACGGATTACGCTCACAGAAGGATATTTCACAATGTGGGCAGCGATATCTACGTTGCTGGTAATAGATTACACATGAACGGTTTGCAAGAGTAGAATGTGTAAGTTTTCTGGAATAATAACCATGAACTTTTGTAGGTGATTTACAAGCAGGACACAACATCAAGGTAGGGGTTAGTTTTACTTTGAGAATAATGGAGCCATCTTGTTGAATTACAGAGGAAACGCTTAATAAATCATCTGGCTTTACATTAAGAATGGTTGTGATAAAATCTTCGTAAGACATTTTGTCTTAGCCTCCTTTTAAATAGATAGTTATTTTAGACAGAATAACATTCTAAAGTATAGGAGGCTTTATTTATTTCGTAAATATCACCTAAGGAATAAAGCACAGTAACTGACAAAGCGAAACCACACAAAGTGACATAGCAAACCACAGGAAGTGACAAAGTAGGTTTTGACCACAGTAACTGACAAAGGGGCGACCACACCACAGAAAATGACAAAGTACTTTTTTTCTTTATGGGGGGAATATGGATATTTTTGTTTATTCTGATGAATCCGGTGTGTTTGACTATATACATAATGATTTCTTTGCTTTTGGCGGAATTATTTTTTTGAGCAAGGAAGATAAAGATGCTGCTTCAAGAAAATTTTTATTTGCTGAAAAAGCGTTACGTACATATGGTAAGCATGAAAATAATGAAGAACTAAAAGCTTGCAGAATTACTTCAAAGGAGAAAGGTAAGCTATTTCGTTCTTTAAATAAGTTCATAAAATTTGGAGTCGTAATCAAACAAAAAAATATACATCAACGGATTTTTGACGAGAAAAAAAGTAAACAAAGATATTTGGATTATGCATATAAAATAGCGTTAAAGAGAGCTTTTGAAACCTTAATAAAGCAAGGGAAGGTAACAGCAAATGATGTCAGTCACTTACATGTGTTCGTTGATGAACACACGACTGCTACGAATGGGCGATATGAGTTAAGAGAATCCCTGGAGCAGGAATTTAAAAACGGTACCTTTAATTATACATATTCAAATTATTTCCCACCTATTTTTAGTAATTTACAAGGCATTGATTTGCACTTTTGTGATTCCTCTACTAAAACCTTAATAAGAGCTGCTGATATTGTAGCTAATCAGATTTATTATTGCGCTGTTAAGAATGACGCTAAATTATATGAGAGAGAAGATTTTTATTTAATAGATTTGCCGTAGGTTCTGGCCGCTTACTGATGTGAGCGGCTTTTCCTATATCTAGGGGTATTTACAGTAATTCCCTTTTAAAATGATATAGAAAGCCAAATATCTGGATTAAAAGCAATACAAGCGCTGCGTTTTGCTGTATAATATAATAATATTGATTCTACAGTATATTTTGGAGGCTGGTATGGAAATTATTATTTTGGCTATTGTGGTCGGAATTATTATAGGCTGGCTGGATATTTTCAGCTACCGCGTCAAGCTGTGGCTGAACCGTTTGTCGACGGTGTGCCTGTTTTTAATGCTTATTTGTTTAGGCGCGAAAATCGGCTGCGACGCCAATCTTTTAGGGCAGATTGAAAGGCTGGGGCGACAGTCCTTGCTTTTAGGCGGCAGCGCTATTTTGGGCTCGCTGCTGTTGGTTTATGTGGTAATCAGACTGCTGGCTCCCGATTTTGCTAAGGAGGAGCGGCCGTGATTTACGCTTTGCTTGCAGCTATTTTGGCGGGCATGGGCGGCGGCTATTTATTTTTGGATGTTACGTCCAAGCCGCTGCTGGACGAAATTTTGATGACCGCTTTGGATTTTATGGTGCTGGTGGCTGGTATTGAAATTGGCAGCAACCGTCGTTTGCTGCGGCAGATTTGTACGCCGAAAAATCTGGCGCTGGCTTTGGCGCTGCCGTGCGCTACGCTGGTTGGCAGCTTGGGCGGCGCTTATCTGAGCAGCTTTATAACGGGGCTCAGCGTTTACGAATCTATTTTGGTGGCGGCGGGATTGGGATGGTACAGCCTTTCTTCCGTAGTTGTCAGTACTATGCACAGCACGGAACTGGGAGCGATTTCTTTTCTGAGCAATATGCTGCGGGAGGTTTCCTCTTTCGTTTTGATTCCGCTGCTGGCGCGTTGGTACGGGCTGCTGGCTATTGCTCCCGGCGGCGCGGGGACGATGGATTCCCTGCTGCCCTTAGTGATTCGCGCGGCAGGTATGAACGTAGGCATGTTTTCCTTTATTAACGGTTTGCTTTTATCGCTTTTGGTGCCGGTGCTGTTGTCGCTGCTGCTGAAGTAAGGATACCGTCGCCGTTGGCAAACCGCAGCGGCAGCTGCGCGGTGGGAATCAAGGCTGCGTTCAGCAATAAGTAATGGATTTTTACTAGCTGTTAGTATATAATAGATAAAATACAGAGCGGCGCTTGCAACTTTTTTGCAAATTATCGCTGCGTTACGCCCTTAGTCCCTTGCATTGGGACGGAAATAAATTTATAATATGGATATAAAATCATACTAGAAATATGGGAATTAAAGGTTTGCCTGCGGGCAGACGATTGGAGGATAAATATGGCGGAACAATTATTAGAAGTAAAAGGCTTGCATGTTAATGTGGAAGACAAGGAAATTCTGCACAGCATCTATTTGGATATTAAGCCAGGCGAGACCCATGT
Source organism: uncultured Phascolarctobacterium sp. (assembly GCF_905212365.1). GTDB lineage: Bacteria > Bacillota > Negativicutes > Acidaminococcales > Acidaminococcaceae > Phascolarctobacterium_A. The sequence goes on along the minus strand of NZ_CAJMEH010000084.1, from coordinate 2,572 downwards.
GCTGATGGGCCCTAACGGCGCAGGCAAGTCCACCTTGGGCTACGCTTTGATGGGCAACCCTAAATATACGATTACCGGCGGCACGATTATGTTCGACGGTCAGGATATTACCGAGCTTTCCGTGGATAAACGGGCGAAGGCAGGACTGTTCCTGTCCTTCCAGAATCCGCTGGAGGTGCCGGGCATCAGCCTGAGCAGCTTTTTGAAAACTGCGCTGGAGCAGCAGCGCGGCGTGCGCATTAAGGCGTGGGATTTCCGAAAGGAGCTGCGCCAGGCTATGGCCTTGCTGCAGATGGACGCTAAATATGCCGAACGCGATTTGAACGCCGGTTTCAGCGGCGGCGAAAAGAAGAAGGCCGAAATTTTACAGCTACTGATGCTCAATCCTAAGCTGGCGATTTTGGACGAAACCGACAGCGGTCTGGACGTGGACGCGGTGAAGATTGTGTCCCAGGGCATTAAAACCTTTCAGGAGCACCGCAACGGCGCGCTGCTGATTATTACGCATAATACGAAAATTTTGGAAGCGCTGCACGTGGATAAGACTCACATTCTGGCGCAGGGCAGCATTATTAAAAATGCCGGGCCGGAGCTGGTGGAAGAAATCAATAAACAGGGCTTTGAGCAATTTTTGCAAAAATAAGCCGGTGATGGAGTAAAGTATGGAAGAAAAAACTTATGTTGAAGATATAGACAGAAGCCTGTACGACTTCCGCAACGAGGACAAGGACGCTTACCGCATTCAGGAGGGCCTGACCCGCGAGATTGTGGAGCAAATTTCCCGCGAGAAGCACGACCCGGAATGGATGCGCGAGTTTCGGCTGAAATCGCTGGAAATTTATAACAATATGCTTATGCCGCAGTGGGGTCCTTCCATTGAGGGTTTGAATATGGATAATATCGTTACTTATGTGCGTCCCAATACGAAAATGCAGGGCAAGTGGGAGGATGTTCCCGACGATATTAAGGATACTTTCGAGCGTTTGGGCATCCCTCAGGCTGAGCAGACCAGTCTGGCGGGTGTGGGCGCTCAGTACGACAGTGAGCTGGTGTACCACAATGTGCGCCGCGAGGTGGAGGAGCAGGGCGTAGTTTATACGGATATGGAAAGCGCGCTGAACGGCCCCTATGCGGAAATGGTGCGCGAGCATTTTATGAAGCTGGTGCCGCCGACGGACCATAAGTTTGCGGCGCTGCACGGCGCGGTTTGGTCCGGCGGTTCCTTTGTGTATGTGCCCAAGGGAGTGAGCGTGGCGATTCCGCTGCAATCTTATTTCCGTTTAAACGCCAAGGGCGCGGGCCAGTTTGAGCATACGCTGATTATTGTGGACGAGGGCGCGGATCTGCACTTTATCGAGGGCTGCAGCGCGCCAAAATATAATGTGGCCAATCTGCACGCGGGCTGCGTAGAGCTGTTTATCGCCAAAAACGCCAAGCTGCGCTATAGCACGATTGAAAATTGGTCCAAGAATATGTATAACCTGAATACGAAGCGGGCGCTAGTGGCGGAGGGCGGCACTATCGAATGGGTGTCCGGCTCCTTCGGCTCCCATGTTTCTTATTTATATCCCATGAGCGTGCTCAATGGCGACGGCGCGCACAGCGAGTTTACAGGAGTAACCTTTGCCGGGCGCGACCAGAATCTGGATACTGGCTGTAAGGTGGTACACAACGCTTCCCACACGACTAGTCTGGTCAATACCCGTTCCATTTCCAAGAGCGGCGGCGTCAGCACCTTCCGCAGCAGCGTGGTGGTAACAAATAAGGCAAAGCACGCCAAGTCGTCGGTGTCCTGCCAAAGCCTGATGCTGGATAATATTTCCCGTTCCGACACTATTCCGGCTATCGATGTGCGCACGTCGGAGGCGGATATCGGCCACGAAGCAAAGATTGGCCGTATCAGCGACGACGCCGTATTTTATCTGATGAGCCGCGGCATCAGCGAGGAAGAGGCCAAGGCGATGATTGTCAGCGGCTTTGCCGATAACGTATCGAAGGAGCTGCCGCTGGAATATGCGGTGGAGATGAATAATTTAATCCGTCTGGAAATGCAGGGTAGTATTGGCTAGGGCGGCGTAGCATAAAGCACTTTCTACTTCGTTGTGGCTCCTCGGTGTACTTCTAGTACGCTGTCGCACCAAATGGTATTAGCACGACCAGCAAATATTTGCGTCGCAAGCTAGCAAATATTTGGGCCTTAGCGTTTCGCCACACCTTGTATATAGCACTTTCTGCTACACCTTATTTTTGAAGGAGTAAAGAAAATATTATGGAAAATATTTCAATGATTGTTAATAAACTGCCCGCGCCTACATGGAATCGTTTGCAGATGAACGACAGCAGGATGGAGCTGGCTCCCTGCGCTGATGTGTGCGAACCCAGGGTGGCGTTGCAGGGCAGCGTATGTTTAAATAAAAGCGGCTTGCAGCCCGGAGTCGGGAAGGCTTGCTGCGGCTGTGCTACTGCGGCCGGCTGCCCGGTGCACAGCGTTGATTTTAATAAGATACCCACGGGCATGGGGCAGGATATGGAGCTTTTGGGCGCTGGCCATACATTACGTTTAGTGGCGGAC
>NZ_CAJMEH010000083.1 GCF_905212365.1 uncultured Phascolarctobacterium sp. | reverse complement strand
CCTATTTTATTATACCAAAAAAGGCCGCCTCTCGGCGACCTTTTTCGACAGTCTGTAACCGTTACTATATTTAGTAACGGTTTTTCTTTTTCATGCGTACATCGAGCAAACGCACCATATTTGAACATAACCGTTTCTATCATAGTAACGTTTTTTCTATATATGTCCAACAGTAACTTCATAAAAGCCAAAGGGCTGTCGCACTTTTTAGTGTGGCAACCCTTTTTATTTTGCGTATTTGGCTTATCGTCAGAACTCAGTCGATAATATTTTGTTTGTAATCGTGATAGAGGATCTTCAGCTCCTCCACCGCCTTGGCCATTTCAATCTTCAAAGCGGAAGCCGTATCGTAATCCTCGGCGGCGATGGCCTTGCGGATGCTGGTAAACAGGCTCTTTTCTTCAAAGGAATCCTTAGCCAGCTTCGTGCGCAGCGCCTGAATTTTATGCCACAGCGCCAAATCGCAGTCAGTGCAGCTTTCCGGCTCGTGCAGCTTTTTCATTTCTACAACCGCTAAATAATTTTCCGGAATCAAGCGGGTCAGCAGTTCCGTCTTCCAGCGGATTAAAGCGCCCTGCTTAAAGGATTCGATATATTCCTTCTTCAAGATGCCGCCTTGAGTAAGCACGCCCACCTTTTCGGGATATTTCTCAAAGGCGCAGAGATTTTCCCAAACCGTAGCGGGAGGCTCGCCGAATAATTTGCTGCGTTCTTCCGCAGTAAAATCCTCAAAAACGTCGTCCTCGGTACGGTATTGACGGTCAGTATCCAGATAGAAACCGGGCTCGCCTGCCTTCTTGGAAATTTCTTTTTCCAAAGCTTTCAAATCCTTGCCGGATTCCACGCAGGCCTTAATGCCGTCCAGGCAGGACAGATAGAAGGCTGCCAAAGCGATATAAGTGTTGGTGTAAGGATTCGGCGAACGCATCTCGATACGGGTAGCCTTATCGTTATCCAAATCGCGGATTAAGCCAGCTAGAATCGTTCTGTTGCGGGAAGGATTTTCCGGGCTCATGCCCAGACTGGTAACAATGCAGACGGGCGCTTCAAAGCCGGGCTTCAAGCGGTTCAGCGAGTCGATGGTGCAGGAAATAAAGGGATTGGTAACCTCGTAATTTTTCAGCAGGCCCATCAGCGCGCCGTAGCCGATAGCGGACAAAAAGTCCTTGTGCATATCCTTGGGCGAAAACAGGTTGACAAATTTGCCGTTCTTCATCCTAGCGGCTATGCCAACATGCGTATGCTCGCCGCTGCCTGCTACTCCAGGAATCGGTTTAGCCTGGAAGGAAACCTCCAAGCCGTTCATGCGGAATACTTCCTTCACGATGATGCGCGCCAGCAATTCGTTATCGCCAGTCTGCACGCCGCTGGCAAACTTCCAGTCCACCTCAAGCTGCTCCATAACGTGGGTCATGTGCCCGGCTGCGTCGATCTGACCCTTAACGCCGCCGCATTCCTTATGGCCCATTTCCGGCTCCAGGCCGTAAAGGTCTAAGGTTTCCACGGTTTGCTCCAAAGCGGTGCGCACATTGCCGCGGGTGCGCTGCCAGTATTGCTCCTGCATCATTTGAGAAGAGGACAGCGCTTCGATGGGAGCGTCCTCGCGCGGAGATTTTACCCAAAATTCCAGCTCGGTAGCGCTGGTGAAAACAAGCTTTTCAATTTCAGCCGGATTAACGTGCTCCAAACCGGGAATCACCGGATGCTTTTTAAACAGCTCCATGATTTCGCTTTCCACATAATCCAGCGTATTTTTCAAAATGGAACGGGAATCCACAAAATTGCCGTTATGCAGCAAATAGCAAGGAATGCGCAGCGTGCCGATCATTTTACCGTTAGCCGCGTCGAAATGCTCATAATTATAATCTACAAACCAATTAACAGATTTATCTACAACTAAATCTACGCGGGCGTTATTCAGCGTGGCGATGCCCGTCAGCACTACGGAAGAACCGTCGGTCTGAGCGGCGCTGCCCTCCAAAAAGCTGCGCATATCTTCCAGAAAAACCTTCATGGGAATTTTTTCGTCCGTATCATTACCGGCAAAATCCACGCCCATCAAGGAGACAAATTTGATTTCCGGATGCTGAAGCAAAAGCTCGCGCAGGGCTTCTTCGGTTTGCTGTTCAGGTTTAATAACATACAGTAAATCTTTGTTGTTCATGATTGTGTGCAGCGTCAATGACAGCTGCTCTCCTTTCTCAATACTCCCTAATTGCCCAGAAAAACGAAAAAGACTTTTTTAAGAGCAGGGACACTAATCCCCGACCTAAAAAAGTCTTCGTTGACTGTTCACAGCTATTATAACAACTTCTCACCGCTTTGTCCAGCTTTTGTTTGCTACAACCTTCAGCCAATGAGGCACAGCAAAATTTCCTCCAGACGCTCGTAGCCGCGCCCGCCCTTACGCAAATCTATATTCAGCTGCGCTAAATCCAGCAACGCTTGCTGCAAAGCCTCCTGCTGAAACCGCCGGCACTGCTCCTGCATTTTTTGGGCGGCGTAAGGATGCAGCTTGAGCTCCGCCGTAGCGCCCTTCAAATCATAGCCGTGCTGCCGCAGCTCCATAAATTGCAGCATTTGCCGCAGCTTAAACATAATTAAGGCGCAGACGGGCAAAATGCTGCTGCCCTTCTTGCGTTCGTCCGCCAAAAGCCGCAGCGCCTCCGACAGCTTGCGGTCGCAGATAAAATTCAGCAGCGCAAAGCTGGATGCCTCCGGCAAAGCGGAAAAAATTTCGTCCACATCAGTTTTAGTCCACGTCTTGCGCTCGCCTGCGTAAACCGCCAGCTTGGCAATTTCCTGCTGCAGCAGCTGCAAAGGAGCGCGCTCCACCGGCGCCAGATATTCCAGCACCGTACCGACGGCGTCCCGCTCCCAGCGCGCGCCGTACTGCTCTGCCTGCCGCTCCAGCCACGGAGCCAAATCGTAAGGGCGCAGGCTGGCACATTCGCACAGCAGCGCCTGTTTTTTCAGCAGCTTGAACAGCTTGGTGCGCTTGTCCAGCTTGCTGGCGCAAATCAGCACCGTACAATATTCCGGCACATCGCTTAAAATATCCGCCAGCTTATCCAGCTGCTGCTTTTTGCTGTCGCTGTCCTGCTTGCCGCCCCACAGCTTTTCATCCTTCAAAATTACCAATGAACGACCGCAAAAAAACGGATAGGTATTGACCACAGCCGCCAGCTGCCGCAGGTCGGTATCCTTATCAAAAATTGTGATTTCCCTGTCGGCTTCGTCGATACCGGCAAAAACAAACGGCGGCACAGCAGCAGCAATCTGACTGCGATAATAGTCCTCCTCACCGTACACGGCCAATATATTCCCCATATCTGGCAACGGCTTGCCCTGCTGTAATCTGAATAATAATTCCTCCGGCTTTATTTCCATGACGGCACCTCGGCGTCAAGAGGAACAATCGCCAGCTTTTTCCCCAGCGGAACCAAAATTTTTATCAGCGTGCTGATACTGGGTATAGAAGTACCGCGCTCCAAACGGGCGATTACCGGCTGCTTAACGCCGCTCAATTCCTCCAACTGCTTTTGCGTAATATTTTGTTCATGCCGCGCTTTAATAATTTCGCCAATCAAAGCCACTCGCAAATCGCATTCCGCTATTTCTTCCGGCGTATACAATTCCGTGCGCACTTGCTGCCATTCGCTGCCCACAGAGCTATATTCTTTCGTCATTTTTACCGCTCCTCTCACAAAAATCCTTAAATGCGTTCTGCGCCTTTTCTATTTCTCTTTTCGGAGTTTTCTGCGTTGTTTTCATAAAATAATGCAGCAGCACAAAGCTATTGCCAGTCCACGCGGCAAATAATACTCTGTCCCGCAATGGCCGCAGCTCCCAAATATTTCCTGCCAAATGCTTTATGTAAGGCTCGCATAATTCCAAACCATATTCGCTTAACGCGCTGATATACTCATTGTACTTATTTAATTTTATCCGACTATCCTTGTCTTTTCTTTTACTTAACTGCACAAGGTAGTCTTTTACCGGCTGCTTGCCCTTGCGATCTTGATAAAATATTATTTTATACACGTTTCCTCCTATATTATAACTCAAAAGTTATTATTCTGCAATCTTCTGAACGCTTTGCCGTCATACGCCCAGCAGCGCAGCTCCTCCGCGAACTCTATCTTAATGCAGCCCATAGCGTCCGTGCGCAGTACGCGGCTGCCTGACGCCCGCAAGCGTTCCATAGTTTCTGCATGCGGATGGCCGTAACGATTGCCGCGTCCGCAGGAAATTACCGTTACCAACGGCTGTACCTGCTGCAAAAATTCGGCGCTGCTGCTGTACTTCGACCCGTGATGCCCGGCCTTCAGCACCGTATAGCGGCCCAGCGCCAAATTTTGCTCCCGTTCCTCGCCCATATCGCCCGTCAGCAGCAGGCTGCCGTAAGGACTGAAAATTCCTGCCAGCGTGCTGGCCTCGTTGCCTGCAATTTGCTCCGCAGGCACGGATAAACGCAGCAATATATCTTCAAATTGCCAGCTGCGGCCCTGCTTAGCCAAGTAGATTTTGCTTTCGCCTGCCGCCGCGATTATTTTTTGACGAATCACAGCGCTTGCTTCCGTCAGCTGTTCCCGTGGCAATACGATTTCCTTAACCGGCATGTGCCGCAAAAGCCCTGACGCGCCGCCTGCGTGGTCAAAATCATAATGGCTTAGCAGCAGCACATCAACGGAAGTAATGCCCACACTGCGCAAAAAGGGAACTAATATTTTGCCTCCGGTATCAAAAGACGCCAAACCGCCGGTATCATACACTAACACCTGACGCGACGGCGTGACTAATACCACGCAGTCCCCCTGCCCCACGTCCAGAAAATACGCTGTCAGTGGCCGCGGCCCATACTGCTGCCACAGCAGTGCGCCGCCTAAAAGCAAAACGCAAACTGCCATCAAGCAGCGCCTTTCCCAATTGCGCAAAAATTGCAGGAAGGGCCAATCAGCCCACACAGCCACTAAGCCATAATAAATAACGGCGCACCACAGCGGCAGCGTGCCCACCGTCAGCACGCTTCCGAGCAGGCAGCTCAACCACGCGCCCTGGACCAACACCTGCCGCACTAAAAAGCCAGCCGCCGCTAATAAATAATCGCCCAAGGGCAGCGCGCAGCCTGCCAGCCCCAGCAAAGCCGTCAGTTCCAAAACCGGCACCAGCACAATATTGCTGACCAGGGAAATAAGCGAAAGCTGATGAAAATAGCCTACGATAAAGGGCAGCACTCCCAGCTGCGCCGCCAGTGTCACGGCTGCGCCTTCGCTGATAACAGCTGGCAGCCAGGCAGGTAAACAGCGCTGGCAGGCCGGCAGCAGCCATACTAAACCTGCCGCCGCGCCGAAGGAAAGCTTAAAGCCAATGTCTGCAAGCCACACTGGCTTGAACAGCAGCAGGCTCATTGCCGTCAGGCACAATAAACGTCCCCGTTCGGCCCCCGCGCCGCCGAACAGCACCGCCGTACTCATGAGCAACGCCCGCAGCACCGGCGGCCTGACGCCGCACAAAGCTGCGTAAGCGCACAGCAGCAGCACCAAAAGCATTCTGCGCCATTTCAGCGGCAGCGGCCTGAGCAACACGGACAGCAGGCTGGCCAGCAGAACTAAATGCGTACCTGATACCGACAGCAAATGCGCCAAGCCGTTAGCGATAAAAACCTCCCGCGTTCCATCGTCCAGGCGGCTACTGCCTCCCAAAAGCATGCCGCCGAGCACCGCGCCCGCTTCACCGCCTGCGCCCTGCTCCAAACGGCGGCACAAGTGCAAATTCAGCAGCTCCAGCTTATCGCGCCACCCGGTCTTCTCCTGAACGGCCAGCACTCTTGCGTTTTTCAACCTGCCGCCGAAATTATTGACCCGATTATACAGCTCGCTGTCAAAGCCGCCGGGATTACGAAAGCCGGTCAACGGTTCCAGTTGTCCAGTCAAGATCAGCTTGCCGCACTCCGGCAGAGCAGACTGCCGCACGCCTACTCTCAACCGTCCGCGATAAGCGCGCA
>NZ_CAJMEH010000082.1 GCF_905212365.1 uncultured Phascolarctobacterium sp. | reverse complement strand
CCCTGCGACCGCGGCCTCCTGCCGCGTCAGCTCCACTTCCTGCCGCCGCTGCGCGATAGCGCTTTCCCAATCCTTCAGCTTTTTATAAACGTTTTTAATATCGTCGCGCTTCAAGAGCTTTTCTTCGTTATCCAGCGTGTCGAACGCCTGCAAAATAGCTTGCAAATCGTTTATCTCCTGGCTGATAACGGCGAAACTGCTTTGCAATTTTTCAATATTTTCTTTAGCTTCGATAAGCTTGGCAAAATCCACGCTGCGCTCCGCCAGAACGCTGCTGCGGATAAATTCGTCGATTTTCGCTTCCGGTTTATAAGTCATCAGCCCGCGCAATTTGCGCAAATAAATCTGCAAATTATGCAGGTCCAGCTTCAGCCCCGTCATACGCAAAAATTTTTGCAAGCCCTGCTCCCTGTTCAGCAGCTCAACTTTATACCGCTGGCGGAATTGAGCCGCGCTGTACGGCAGCAGCGCGCCGTCCTGCGTATAAGTATGCTCCACCTTATCTAAAACCGCGTTGTCCAGCGCGTATCTGAAAACCTGACAGTTATTGCTGGGCGGCGTTTCGATAATCGTGCCCAAAATAAAATTTTTCTTCGCCGCCTCGTCGTAATATTCCAGCGCGATATGCGTATAAACATTGGGCGCTTTATCCGCCGGGCGCATATAAGTAGTGTTGGTAGCGTCCAGCAAACCGCGCGTATAAGAAGAAATCGTGCGGCTGCGCTCGCCTTTAATATCGGAAGATTTATTAAAGACCGTATCGCCATAAGCGGCGTATTTAATAGCGTCCAACAGCACGGACTTACCGTTGCCGTTCTTGCCTGCGATGAGCGTAAAAAATCCTATGGGAGCGGTGATGTTCGTAAAGCCGTACCAATTTATCAACCGCACTTTCTTTAGCAGTATCATGCGCGCTCCTCCTCTTCCGCAGCCTCCGCGCCGACAGGTTCCTTCATATACTCTTGCGCCGCCGTTTTAAATTGCGCCAGATCCCAGCTGAATTGCAAGGACGGATACAAGGTTATTTCCTGTTCTTCGCTATCGTCGTTTTCGTCGTAATCAATAAGATTATACTTTTTAAATAATTTAAAGGCTGCGCGCAGTTCCGTGCTAATCACCGGCACGCCGAAGAATTTTATTTTATCGATAATATCGCCCTTGGCGGCCGTAATTCTTTCGCTGTAGCCCACGTTTTCCAAATAAATTTTCCACAGCACCAACAGCAAATGATATTGCAAAGTAGAAAAGCGCACTACGTTAGCCTGCTTGAGCCCGACTTCTTTTTCGTCTTCTTCATTCGCAATCAGCATAGCCAGGCCGATTTTATCGTCGACATGAATATCGAAACCCATGGCGCGCAAATAAACCGACAAATCCTGCCGGTTAGCTTCCCTCGAGGCGAACGCATACAAACGCGCGTCCTTATCGCGTAACAAAAACGTCCCTTCCAATAATTTACGCACGCAGCGTTTAAAAAACAGCGCGTATTCTTCTTTAATCGTTAATTGCAAATTTATTTCGTTCATCTGTCGACCCTTTGAATATCAAATTTATTTATCGCCGCAATTTTCGTTTGCAGCGTCCCATCCCTGAATTTTACCCGGAAAGGAAAGGTGCGCGCACCGGAATAAATAATCGCCGCGGCCAGCATCATCACCTCGTCGCGCGTATCGGCGGGGCAGTCTTCCACCGCCATGCTGTCTTTATCCCCCAATAAATTTTCCAAATACGCGGCGGCGTTCTGCAAACTGTATCTGTCGGGATATTCTTTCAATAGTTCGTCCGTCAGGCGCTGTTTTTCCTCTTCGCTGAGCGTTGCCGTTTCCAAGCCCACAGTTTTGGTATTAGGCTTGACGCGCTTGCGCCTGTCGATGGACTTTCTGCCGACAAAACCGTAACTCAATAAACGGCTGCTGGCGGCCAGCTTTTGCAAAACTTCCGCGCGCTCCTCCGGCGGCATATCTTTCAGCGCCAACAGCAAACGGTTGAGCTGCTGCTCCCAATTATTGCTGTTGCCCAAAACCATCATCATGCGCACGGAATAAAGATTGTAGTACGTATTGATTTTCTTATCAATATAGCTCATCTCGTCTTCGTATTCCAGATTCAGGAACACGTCGAGCTGTTCGAACATACCGTTAATATGCTCCCTGGCAACGGCGGCGTCGACGTTATACAAATTTATATATTCCGTTTCCATTTTAGCCACCAGCGCGGAACGCCGCAATTTGTTTAACAACCTGTTGATATTCTGCAAATAAACGGGAATCGACCCGCTGCGCTTAATAAAAAAGTAATCGTTAAAAAAGCGTTTTAATAGCTCGTCCTTCAGCAAGAATTGCCCGAAGCTGTTCGCGTCGCTCAATTTCATCACAAGGCGCATAATCGTGCGAATGCTGTCCTTGAGCACCAGCAATTCGTTTTTCAAATCGGCGGCGTATTCTGAAAGCGGCTCCAACACATTGGTGTAGGGACGAACGGCGCGCACACTGTCTTTTTCCAACGCCGAACGCAGCACTTCATAAATAGAAAAAATGCGGTTAGTAATGGCGCCGTTAGCGTCGCGCTGGAAAATTTTTTCAATCGCGCCGACTAACTGGCGGCAATAAATATTGACGGCGGCTATATTGTCGCCGCTGCGTCCTATTTCCCTTTCGGACAGCCAACCGCAGCTCCGGAAATAACGGATGATAGAGCTGGCGTTATCCTGCGCCGAGTATTGCCCGCTGATTTCTTCGCCGATGTTTTCCGTTTCCAAAACGTATTGGCAGTTTTCCAAATACAGGGAGATTCTATCCTTCGCGTCCTGCTCGTATAAAACGGCTACGGTTTTCGACGCTTCTATGAGCAGCTTGATGCATTCCCAATATACTTCTTTATTTTTACAACAAAAGGGGTTAAAGAAATTGTCATTGATATTTTTTAATAGCGACACTTCTTCACCCCCCGCAAAAATTTTTCTCTATTATTTTTACAAATCCTCGATAACGTCCGCCGTTTGCCTTACCGCGTCCCGGAACTCCTCCAGCACATGGTCGATGACCTCCAACGGCATAATCAAGGGCGGCTCCATGCGGATAACCTTGGGGTTGTTCAGCGTATAAGCGACGATGATTTTTTTATCAATCATCAGGCTCATAAGCATACCGCCGGCGCCCTCCTTCGTCAACTCGACGCCCAGCATCATGCCGCGTCCGCGTACTTCGGCCACCACGGAAGGAAATTCCGCGGCGATTTTTTCCAGCCCTGCTTTTAAATAAGCGCCGGCCTCGCGGCCGCGGCGCAGCAAATCCTCCTCTTTAATAGCCTTAATTGCGGCTACGCCGGCAGCGCAGGCCAGCTGGTTGCCACCGAAGGTAGAGGTGTGCAGGAACGGCGCTTCGATAAGTCCCTGCCAGGCGCGGGGGGTGCCGACCATAGCGCCGATGGGCATCACGCCGCCGCCCAAAGCTTTGGCGCAGGCCATCAAATCGGGCTCCACGCCCTCATGCTCCACACCGAACCAAGCGCCGGTACGGCCGATGCCGGTCTGCACCTCGTCGGCGATGAGCAAGGCTCCCTTCGCCTCGCAGATGGCCTTGGCCTGCCGCAGATAGCCTTCCGGTGGCACGATGATGCCGCCCTCGCCCTGAACGGGCTCTAAAATTACGGCCGCCGTTTCTTCGTCCACCGCAGCCTCCAAGGCTGCCGCGTCGCCGTAATCCACATGGGTAAAGCCGTTCAGCAGCGGCTTAAAGGGGTCGCGGTACAAGTCGCGGCCTGTAGCCGTCAAACTGCCGAAGGTTTTGCCGTGAAAAGCGTTTTTAGCTGCGACAAATTTGGTGCGCTTGGTAGCCAGACGCGCTATTTTTAAGCAGCCCTCAACGGCTTCCGTGCCGCTGTTGACAAAAAAGCTGTACTGCAAAGCTCCTGGCGTAATTTCCGCCAAAGCTTCGGCCAGGTCGGCCATAGGACGGTTGAACAGCACCTTGCCGCACATGGGCATGGCGTGAAGCTCGCGCTCCACCGCCTCCACCACCTTAGGATGGCGATGTCCCAGGGCGAACATACCGTAGCCGCCCAGGCAATCGATAAACTGCTTGCCCTCGCTGTCGGTAATCGTCCAGCCTTCGGCGCTGCCCTCCACGCTGTTCAAACCCATAAAGCGAAATAATTTTGCTTGCGCCGGGTTGATATACTTTTCATATTTGGCAATCGTTTCTTCTACATACATACTGCTTACCTCTTTTATTTTTTCAAACCGAAATTCTATTTGCCTGCGCCGCTTTAGTACAGCAGCTCCGTTACCGAAACGAAGGTAATACCCGTTTTTTTAAATTCGTCGGCGTACTGCTGCCAGCATTTTACCGTATTGGGGCGGGCGTGGCAAATTGCGATAGCGCTGCCGTTTTTCTCAGCGATAGCCATCGCCTTGTACACCTGCTTACGGATTTCCTCCACATTGGTGCTGTTATCCAAAAAGATATCGTTGCGCGCCGTAGGCACGCCCATGCTCTGCGCCATGTCCCGCGCTACGGACGCGGAGGTAGTTCTGCTGTCTAGGAAGAAAAGATTTTGCTTCTGCAAAACCTGCAGCACTGTTTTCATGGTCGCCTTGTCGCTGGTAGCCCGCGACCCCTGATGGTTATTGACGCCGACTACGCCGCTCAGGGCGCTCAAAGCTTTTTTCACCTGCGCCTGCTTCTGCGACGCGCTTTGGTCGACCAAAACCGTTCTGCTGCCTTCGGACATAGCGCTGCGGTTCAGCGGCTCCATGGGCAGATGCAGCATGGGCACGCGGCCCTTGCTCTTAACCATTTCCAGCACGTCGCTGCTGTAGGCCTTGTCCGGCAAAATAGCGTAGCTAAAGGGCAGGCCGAGATTCAGCAAATTGCGCACAGTGGTCATATCCGCGCCGCAATCGTCCACCACGATGGCTAATTTGCCCCGGTAGCGCCTGGCAGTTTCCTTAACGGCTTCCTGCGCCGGTTCCTCCGGCAATTTTTTAACATCCTTATCTTCCTTAGTTAAATTCAGATTATGGAAAAAGACGATGGTGTCGGTCGTAAAGCTTTTGCTGCCGTCGCCCGCTTTCACCTTAATGCCGACCTCCGCCTTAAAGGCGTCCCATTTTTTATACTTGCTCATCTCGCCGGATATGTAGACGAGACCGGCCTGCTCAACTTTTTCCTGTAGCCATTCACCCGCGCCCGTCAGGCTGGTGCTGCTGGGAATCCCCACCGCCAGATTGCGCTGGTTAATCTGCACCTTCGCGCCCGATTCTTCCACCGTTACGTTTTTCTTGCCGTGGTCGTTTTCGATGAGCTGCCAGTTATCCTTTTGCAGCAAAATATTATCCAGCAGCCGCTGGGCCTCGATGGATTCGTCCAGCAGGCTTACCTCTTTGGGTGCGCCGCCGGTTTTGCTGTCGCCAACGTCCTTCTTGCTGCGGTCGTTGGCGTAAAAGAAGCCGCAGGCCACGGCCAGTAACGCGATTACCGCTATGAGCGCCAAAATTATATATATGCCGTTCGATGATTTTTTCTTTCTTCTTGTTGCCATTATTCCGCTCCTTTTGCGGGCTTCAAGCCCGCGGATGAGTTTTATCGTACACCTCCCGCAGCCGCGCTACGTCCAGGTGAGTGTAAATCTGTGTCGTAGAAATATCCGCGTGCCCCAAAAGCTCCTGCACCACGCGCAAATCCGTGCCATTATTCAGCAAATGGGTAGCGAAGGAATGACGCAGCATATGGGGCGTTATTTTTTTGCTGATGCCCGCGCTGGCTCCGTACGCCTCGATAATTTCGTTCACCCGCTGGCGGGTCATGCCGCCGCCCCAGCCGGTAACGAAAAGCTCTGCCGCCGCGTCCGGCTTGCCGTGCAGCAGCTGCGGCCGCACTACTTTCAAATACCGCTCCAGATAATGCAGCGCCGTGCGGCCCAGGGGCAGCATCCGCTCCTTGCTGCCTTTGCCCATAACGATTAAATACTGCATTTTCAAATCCACGTTTTTCACCGGCACGCTGATAAGCTCGGAAACGCGCATGCCCGTGGCGTACAGCAGCTCCAGCATGGTTTTGTCGCGGTAGCCGTCCAGCGTTCCTAAATTAGGCTGGTCCAACAGCCTGTCCACCTCGTCCACGCTGAGCACCTTGGGCAGCTGCAAGCCTTTTTTGGCAGCCTCCAGCACGGCAGCCGGGTCCCGGCGGATATAGCGTTCTGCCGTTAAAAAGCGGTAAAAAGCTTTAATCGACGCCAGCTTGCGGGCGATGGTGGAAGCGCTGCGCCCCGCCTGCTTCAGCTGCACCATATAGGCTAAAAGCTGGCGGCGGCTGACCTTCAGCAGCGCCTCCGCCTCCTGCAATCCCAGCGCCTTTTGCAGCAGCCGCAGGTCGCGCAGGTAAGCAGCGCGGGTATTGGCCGACAAGCCCAGCTCCACTACTAAATATTCTTCAAAAAGAGCCAGATAATCAAACATGCTTCATTCTCCAAAAAGAAAAACAACGCCGCAGCGCCGTCTTTGCTTTTTATCCTCGTAATGTTTAATAAGGCGCCAGATAGGCAAATGCTGCTGGCGCCTTATAGCTGTCAATCTCTTTTTTCCGGCTGCATAATAGTGATATTGGTAGCCGGCGCAATGGTGGAAATAGCATGCTTATAGACCAGCTGCTGTTTCCCTTCGTTTTCAATAATTACCGTAAAATTATCAAAGCCGCGCACTAAGCCGCGAATCTGAAAACCGTTCATCAGATAAATAATTACGCCCAGATTTTCCTTGCGCACATGATTCAAAAAGCTGTCCTGCAAATTCATTGCCGGTTTTGCAGAGTTAATCATATATAACCCCTCCATTCATATCTCTATATACTATCATTGTACAACGAAAATTTCTTTTCCACAAGTATTTCACAAATTCTCCCCACAACCTGGCCGTAATCCGGCTGTGCGTCCAAATGCAGCCAGTGGATGTAAGGCATTTTTTTATACCAGGTAATCTGCCGTTTGGCAAAATTGCGAGTAGCCTGCTTTAATTTATCCACGGCCTCCTCATAGCTCATGCTGCCGTTAAGATACCATACCATCTGCCGGTAGCCGATGCTCTGCATACTTTGGCAGTCAGGGCTCACGCCCCGCGCCAGCAAGCCGCGTACCTCCTGCTCCAGCCCCGCCGCCAGCATAGCGTCCACCCGCTTATTTATGCGCTCGTATAAAGCGCCGCGCTCCATATCCAGGCCGATAACCACTGCGTCGTAGGGCATTTCTGCCGCGCCGCTGGCGCTGACGCCGTCGCCGCCCATAGCTGCCTCCAAAGCGCGCACTACGCGGCGCACATTATTAGGATGAATGCGCTCCGCCGCAGCCGGGTC
>NZ_CAJMEH010000081.1 GCF_905212365.1 uncultured Phascolarctobacterium sp. | reverse complement strand
GTTAAAGTGCCGTTATTCGTCAGTTCGCCATTAGCTTTGACGTTGCCGCTTGCTTTAATAGTACTATTTCTATTATTTACCAACGTAGTCGCTTCCACGTTCTTCGCTTCCAGCGTGCCGCTGTTCGTAATCGTACCTGCATTTACGCTCTCACCGTTCAGCTTCCCGCTATTAGTAAGCGTATCAGCGGTTACGTCGCTGGCCGTCAGTTCGCCATCGTTCGTCAGCGTATTGACTTCTACCGTCTTGGTTGTCAGCTTGCTGTCCTCTGCCAAGGTTGCGCCGGCAAAATTAGCAACGCTTGCCGCTTTACTGCTGCCTGCTTCCACAACTAAAGAGCCTGCCGCAGTTTTGGTATTGCTGCCGTACAAATTGCCGACAGCCGCGCCGCTCTGCAAGGTAATGGTATTTGCGTCGACTTTGCCGCTTTCGCTGTAGCCTGCGTAAACATCGCCGTCGTAAGCTCCGCTGATAGTTACGCTGCCGCCTACGGCAGTATTGTCGCCGCTAGCGTATGCGCCCGCAACCACGCTGGCATTGGTAGCAAAGTCTTCGCCTATTACTAAATCATTAGACGTAGCTGTTCCGTCTTCTGCAACATATACGTTGGCCAAAACAGACTTCGTAATATTAGCCACTAAATTATTATTACTTGTCGCAGCGTTAACGTCATGCACGCGCACGCCGTTGCCGCTGGTATCAACGCTTTCGAAAGCAGATTCTTGCGCGTTGTTAAACGTAATATTAGAAGTTGTACCGTCAATAATAGTATATGCTGTGCCGTCAGCCGCTAAATCGCTGCCTTCCTTCAAGGAATTAACGGCAATATTCACGCCTGTCAGATCTGTTTCTTGAACTGCGGACAAAACGCCGCCTGCGCTTAAATCCACATGCTCAAAATTCAGGTCAGTCACGTTGACGATAGTATTCACCGTGCCGCGCCAGCCGTCGATAACGAGAGCGTTGTCGCTAAGCTGTGCGTTAGCGCTATCAGTTTTAGCGCCGTACAGGGATACGTTATCTAAATCATTAGCGCTTTCCGTAACAGTGATGGTGTTTTTGCTGATGTTAACCTCGTGTTTATAGTCGTCGTTGGTCAAACCGCCGATTACTTCTGTAGCTTTAGTAAATTCACCGCCGCTGATGGTAATTTGGTTGCCCGTAACTGTACCGTCGCGTTGTATCAAACTACCAACAATTTGCTTACTACTAATAGTGCCGTCATTAATGACAACGGTATTTTTCACAGCAGAGCCATACTGACCCCAGCCGCCGTAAATATCTACATCCACCGTACCGCCATTAATCTGCACTGTATTGCCTTCCGCTGTGCAGTCTATAAAAGAAGAGTTATCAGTTACCTCGCCTGCCACAATCTTAGAATCAGATTTGCCTGTAATTACACCGCCTTCAATAGTAACGATATTGCCAGTCGCTTTATTTTTACTGCTGCCGCCTGTTATGCTGCTTCCGACAGTACCGCTAGCTAAAGTTATTTGAGTATCAGCGCCGCTTACGGTAACTTTATTATTGCTGGCATCATTAGTGCTTGCGCCGCCAGTTAAACCGCCTTTCAGCTTCACATTAGTAGCCACGACTTCGTTCCCGGTCGCTTGCTCCGTGCCGCTGCCGCCGCCTGCACTCCAACCTTGGTTTTCATGAGTCTCATAATCTGTATAGCCAAATTCCACATTGGTTAAAATAACTTTATTATTATTTGCTACAGCAGCATTACCACCGTGAACTTTAGCGTCCAATTTATTTACATTGCTAATAGTAACTATGTTATCATTTGCAGTTGCGCCTTTGTTACTTTTGCCGCCATAGATATCTGTTCCTAGACCGTTACTAATCTTAACATTGCCGCTGATAGATACGTTGTTTTCATCAGCTGTACCAGTCTCGCTTTGACCGCCAGCAATCCATGAACCGCCAATTATGCCGCCAGTTATTTCGACGCTATTATGCGTTACGTCACCAGTACCTTTGATATCTGACAAACCGCCATAAACATTATTACGTACTGTGCCGCCGTTCATAATCACTTTATTCCCGGTAATATTAGCGCCAGCCGTCGCATAACCGCCAACTAGGGAAATGCTTCCGTGTACGCCGCAATTTTCCACATTTACTTCATTATTGCTGACCGTGCCCGCACCGTTACTTTGCCCACCTATAACGTCACCACTTATCATGCTATCTTTGGCAGTTACAGTATTCTTGGTTACAGACCCATCGCCATCGCTCTGTCCACCGATTAATGAACCAGTATGAAATGCGGTTTCTTCATTTGGCTCCTGCCAATATTCAGCATATTCAACATTTCCATCTTTATCACGGTCAAAATATTCATAATCTATAAAATCTCTAATAACCGTACCTAATTTGGTAGAGCCGCTATTTATAAATATATTGTTACCACTAACAGCTTCATCACCCTTGCGAGCATATCCGCCGTAAACATTAGCACCGTACGCTATTTTACCATTATCAATATATTTTTCTCCCCAATCAAAGCCTTCTCGTAAATCCTCTTCCGGAACCTCTACGGGTTCAAACTCAACCCAACCGTTGCCCTTAACTTCAACGCCATTAATAGTAATAGTATTATTACTCAAGCTATTTTTGTGATAAATGTAATAGCCTTCATCCGCAGAATTCCAGTTTTCATCTAAACTTCCCATAGTTCCGTCAATCGTCAAATCCGCAGCCATTGCCCCGCCCACCGGCATAGCCAACAGCAAACCAAGCGTTATCGCCCGCGCTAAAATTTGTTTTCGTTTCATACAAATGCACCCCTTCATCATAAAAATTTTATATATGTGCAGCGTACCGCCGCAAGGAAAACAAGGACTAAACTCCCCGGTCACCTTCGGTGACAGCCCCCTCTAAGAGGAGACACAAAAGTAAGCTTTACTCTTTTGCTCCCTCTTAGAGGGACAAGGTGAATTGGCCGCAGGCCAAGATAGGGAGGCCTGGCCGACTGGCTGCAAGCTTGCGAGCAGACTGAGGGAGTATATTTAACCTGCGTTAGCATATCTTACTAAAAAACATACTCCGCTTCTACTCACATTATAGCACGCTTGTCCCCCCCGACAAGCCTTTAATACTTATAAAGCCTTACTTTCTCTAGCTTGTCGCCTGTTTTACTTTCGGGCAGTGGGCCGACTAAAAAAGCCCTGCCTACTTTTCAGTAAACAGGGCTACCCTTGCGCTTTATTAGTAAAATCCAATATAATATCCGCTCACCAGCCCTTGCCAAAGCCACAGGCAGGATAAGTGCAGACAGAGCAGTTAAGGCACAGCCCGCCTTCGCCCAAGGACGCCAGCTCCTCGGCGGTAATCGGGTCGCAGGCCAGCACGCGCGGCAGCGCCAGGTCAAAAATCGTCCTTTTGGCATACATGACGCAGCCGGGCAAGCCCATAACAGGGGTTTGCCGCTCGCCGTAATAGGCCAGCAGGAACATTGCTCCCGGCAAAACAGGCGAACCGTAGGATACGATGCGGGCGCCCGTATTTTTGATGGCCAAGGGCGTGCGGTCGTCCGGGTCGACGCTCATGCCGCCGGTGCAGCACACCAGCTCCGCGCCCTTTTCCTCAATAGCGCGCTTTACGGCCGCCGTAACAGCGTCGGGATCGTCCCCCAATACCTCGCTGTACACCACCTCTACGCCGTACTCCGCCAGCTTATCCACAATGACCGGCGTAAAGGTATCCTTAATGCGTCCGTAAAAAACTTCGTTGCCCGTAGCTATGACCGCCGCCCTTTTCAGCCTGTAGGGCAGCAGCTGCAAAAGCGGCTCGGAGCCGCACAGACTTTGCACACGCGCCATTTTTTCTTTTTCAATAACCAGCGGGATAATGCGCATACCGGCCAGCTTATCGCCCTTTTTCACCGGCGTATTGCCGTGCCGCGTCGCAATCATCATTTGTCCGAAGCCGTTGACCAGCCTGAGACGGCTGCTGTCCAGCTTGAATAAGCCGTCATATGCTGCGGTCAGCTCTATCTTACCCTCTTTAATGTCCGATTCCGTCATGCCGTCGTTTTTGCACATAGCGCATAAAATACGCGCCGCATCGTTCTCGTGCAGCATACTTTCGTCGGCCTCCCAAACGTAAAGATGCTCCTTGCCGATGGACAGCAGCACGGGAATATCCTCCTCCCGCACCACATGCCCCTTGCGGAACACGGCGTCCTTGGTTACGCCCCTGATGATTTGGGTCAAATCATGGCACAGAACGCTGCCCACCGCGTCCTCTGTTTTTATCAGCTTCATACAAGCAGCCTCCTATTTCTTTACGCGGGCAAAGCCGTACTTTTCAAAAACCTGCATAGCCTCGTCGTTCTGCAAAAAGGCAGCCAGCTCCTTAGCAGCAGCTGCCTGCGGCGCTTTCTTCAAAATACCGATAGGATAGATTACCGGCTTTTGCAAAGTTCCCTGCGGAGCTTCGGCAACAACGGTTACTTTATCCTTAATCGAGGCGGCGTCGGTAGCGTAAACCAAACCGGCGTCGGCGCTGCCCTCGCCCACCCAGTTAAGCACCTGCGTTACGTTTGTGCCAAGGCTGGCTTTGCCCTCGACCTGCTGCCACAGCCCCAGGCTGGTCAGCGCTTCGCGCGCATATTGTCCGGCAGGCACGCTGGCCGGGTCGCCGATAGCGGGATGCTTGGCCTTGGACATATCCTTAAACTCCTTGATGGAACCGTCGTTCTTAACGGGAACGATCAGAACCAGCTTATTTTCCAGCAGCGGCTGAATGCTCTCGCTGTTCATATAACCCTTCTTATCGAGAGCCTGCATCTGCTTATTAGCGGCGGAAATAAACAGGTCAGCGGCCAGGCCGTTTTCAATCTGGGACTGCAGCTTGCCGCTGGCGTCGTACACGCCCTGAATTTTTATTTCCGGATGCTTTTTCGTGAACATAGGAATCAGCTGCTGCTCAAAAACCTTTTCCAGACTGGCTGCCGCAGCCACATGCACTGTTTTTTGCTCTTTAGCAGCTTCCTTTTTAGGCGCTTCGCCGCAGCCTGCGGCAAGCAGCAAGGTGAAAGCGCAGAATAAGCAAATTATTTTTTTCATTATCATCTCTCCTGTCTTTTTTTGCAATAATACAGATACAAGTTTAAACCGATAACTACCGCTGAACAAATAGCGACGATGATAGCCACATACTTACCGGCCGCGTCCCAATCGCCCGCCGCCACCGCCGAATAAACTGCTAGGGGCAGCGTCCGCGTTTTGCCTGCAATATTGCCTGCCAGCATCGCCGTAGCGCCAAATTCGCCCAAACCGCGGGCGAAGGCCAAAAGGCCACCGGAAATGATTCCCGGCAAAGCGTTGGGCAGATGAATGCGCCAGAAGATACGCCACTCGCCCAATCCCAAAGAACGGGCCGCCTCCAGCATACCCTTATCCACCTGCGCCAGCGCGCCGCGGGCCGAACGGTACATCAACGGAAAGGATATGACCGCCGCCGCCAGCACCGTCGCCAGCCAGGTAAAGGCTATCTGCACGCCGAAGGCATCGATAAAAAAGCGTCCCACAATGCGGTTATTGCCAAAGAAAAACAATAAAAAAAAGCCTGCTACCGTAGGCGGCAGCACCATGGGCAGGGTAAAGACCCCGTCCACCAGTATCTTCAAGGTTTCGCTGCGCAGCCCTTCTACCCACCAGGCGGCGACCACGCCTAAGAAAAACACAATGCCAATAGTGGCGCAGGCCGTATGCAGGCTAATCCACAAAGGTGAAAAATCTATAGCACCGCTCATGCTCTGCCGCACTCCTTTGCCGTTCCCCGTAAAATGCGCAGACCATGCTCCAGTTCCGTCAGCACAATGGCCAAGGCTTCTTCCACAGCCTTTCTGCTGCCCGGCAGATTAACTATCAGAGTGGAATTGCGCAATACGGAAACGCCGCGGCTGAGCATGGCCCGTCGGGTAATAGCCATGGACTCCATGCGAATGGCCTCGGCAATGCCCGGAGCCAGGCGCGTAGCCACGGCCAGCGTTGCCTCCGGCGTTACGTCGCGCAGGGAAAAACCCGTGCCGCCGGTGGTTATTATCAAATCAACCTGCCTGCTGTCCGCAAGGCGTTTCAGTTCCTTTTCAATCTGCGGTCTATTGTCAGGCAAAAGCACCTGCTCAACTATTTCATAGCCTGCCGCCGTCAGCAGCTCCGCAGCTCTTGGACCGCTGGTATCCTGCCGCTGTCCGGCCGCCCCTTTGTCCGAAAGGGTCATTACCGCCGCCCGCAGGGGAGCGTCCGCAGCAGGCAGCTGCGCCGTCATTACCATACCCGGACGCAGCTCGCCGCCATGCTCCACGATAGCGAAAACGCCCTCGCGCGGCATAATGCAGTCGCCTACGCGCTGGAATATCTGGCAATGGTTATGGCATTCCTTGCCGATTTGCGTAAGCTTCAGCACCACCTCGCCAGCCATGAGCAATGTACCCACGGGCAAGGCACTGAAGTCGATGCCGCAGACCAAAATATTTTCGCCGAAATCGCCTGGCTGTACTGCGCCTCCGGCGGCGTTAAAGGCCTGTACCTGCTCGTCGGACAGCAGGCTGACCTGCCGGTGCCAGCTCCCAGCGTGAGCGTCCCCCTCCAGCCCATGCCCAGCCAAGCAGCGCACGGAAGGTACCGTATGCTTGACCGTGCCTCTGGCTTCGCTGATGCACAGCGCCTTAATCACGCCCTTTATCGCTCCTGTTGCTTCCACGTAAAATCACCGCTCCTTCCGCCGCTTTTGCGCAGCAAATGTATCTCCGTCAGCATCATGGACTTATCGATGGCCTTGCACATATCGTAAATCGTCAGCAGCGCCGCCGACACGCCCGTCAGCGCCTCCATTTCCACGCCCGTCCTGCCGCTGGTTTTAACTAGGCAGGTAGCCTCTACGGCGTACTTCCCTGCTTTCTCCAGCAGCGCAAAATCCACCGTTACCTTGCTCAAGGGCAGCGGATGGCACAAGGGAATAAGGTCGGCGGTTTTTTTAGCGGCCATAATAGCGGCAATCCGCGCCACGCCCAGCACATCGCCCTTAGCCACCGTATGGGCCGCCAGCCTGTCGTAAATTTCCCGGCAAATTATAATTTTGCCGCTTGCAGCGGCCTCCCGCTCCGTTACAGCCTTAGCGGACACGTCCACCATTACGGCGTTGCCCTCGCCGTCAAAATGCGTCAGCTCACCCATAGCTCAGCCTCCTATTTCATTCATGGCGAAGCCTGCCGGACAAGCGTCAAAGCCGTGCCCCGCAGGCTTATGATATATGGCCTGCCGCAAAGCCTGCCGCAAGGCCGCAGACCAGAGATACTGCCATCCTTTTCGCTAGGAGCGAGCCGCTGTTTTTATTTTTTTCCATACGATTTTCCTCACTTTTTTCCGTTTCCCAGTGTGTTTCGGTCGCATTCGGCCTATCTTACCACGACACGATGTTGGATGCAAGGGAAAAATCGTCTTTTCAGGCGATTTTTT
>NZ_CAJMEH010000080.1 GCF_905212365.1 uncultured Phascolarctobacterium sp. | reverse complement strand
TAGCCGTTATTAAAGTCGGCGCTGCTACCGAAGTTGAGCTGAAGGATAAGAAGCTGCGCATCGAAGACGCTCTGAACGCTACCCGCGCCGCTGTAGCCGAAGGCATCGTAGCAGGCGGCGGCACCGCTCTGCTGCAGGTACAGGCTGCTCTTGGCAAGCTGAAAGTAACCGGCGATGAAAAAACCGGCGTGGATATCGTTAAACGCGCTATTGAAGAGCCTGTTCGTCAAATCGCTTACAACGCCGGCCTGGAAGGCGCAGTTATCGTCGATACCATTAAACGCAGCCGCAAGGGCGTGGGCTTCAACGCTTTGACTGAAAAATATGTGGATATGATCGCCGAAGGCATCGTTGACCCGACTAAAGTTACCAGAAGCGCTCTGCAAAACGCAGCCAGCATCGCAGCTATGGTACTGACCACCGAATCCATCGTAGCCGACAAACCGGCTAAGGAAGGTGCCGTACCGGCAATGCCTCCGATGGGCGGCGGCATGCCCGGCATGATGTAATAAGCGGCTTTAACTGAATATTACGCTTAACAAATCAAGCTCTCTGTTCCGTAGGGGACAGGGAGCTTTATTGGCGTTCTATTCTTTTCTTGACTATCGCGGCGATAAAGAATACAATGTTAGTATGTATTTAAGCGGGCGTGGATTGCCGCCTGCGTTGAAGGAGGAAAATGCACCATGAATAAAATTTTGAAATACGCTTTAGTAGGTTTAACGGCTCTTTGCGCCCTAGCTATCGTCGGCTGCGGCGGCGCTAAAGAAGAGAAAAAGGCGGACGCGGATAAGCCAGTTATTGTGGGCGTAAACCCCGGTCCTCACGCCGTAATTATGGAGAACGTGCAAAAAATCGCCGCGAAGAAGGGCTTGAAGATTGAAATTAAAGAGTTCAGCGATTTTGTAACGCCCAACTCCGCGCTGGCAGCCGGAGAAATCTGGGCCAACAGCTTCCAGCACGAGCCCTTCCTGAACGCTACGATGAAGAAGGAGCCTTCCTTCAAGCTGGCTAAAGCCTTCAACACCGCTTTGTTCCCCATCAATATTTATTCTAAAAAATTAAAGCCCGGCGACAGCATTCCCGACGGCGCTAAGATTGCGATTCCTAACGACCCGACCAACGGCGGCCGCAGCATTTTGCTTTTGGCTGCCAACGGTCTGCTCAAGGTAAAGAACCCCAAGGATATCACGACTACCGTTCATGATATTACCGAGAATCCTCACAACTTCCAAATTATCGAGCTGGAAGCCGCAGCTATTCCTCGTTCGCTGGACGACGTTACCTGCGCGGCTATCAACACTACCTATGCTTTGAACGCCGGTCTGAACCCGGCGACGGACCCCATAGTTAAGGAAACGGCCGATTCCCTGTATGTTAATATTGTGGCCGTCAAAGAAGAAACGCTGAAAGACCCGCGTCTGAAAATTTTCCAGGAAGCATATCAATCGCCTGAGAACGCTGAATTTATTAAGAAGCAATTCCCTGGCTCCGTATACCTTGGCTGGAAGGAATAAGCCATGGACTTTCAGAAGCACATCGATACTGTGTGGCCCACGCTGCACGCTTTAGCCGAGCCCGCCTTTCAGGAATTTAAAACGGCCGCTTATCTGGCAGATTATCTGCGGCAGCTGGGCTATGATGTAGAAGAAAATGTCGGCGGTACTACCGGCGTTGTCGCAGTTTACGATAGCGGCGCAGCGGGGCCGACGGTGGCTGTGCGCACGGATATGGACTGCCTGCTGTTTAAGCAGGACGACGGCAGCTTGAAAGCCGTTCACGCCTGCGGTCACGACGGGCACATGACCATCGCTTTGGGCGTAGCCAAGCTGCTGAAGGAGCAGGGGCTGCCCTGCGGCCGCGTAAAAATTTTATGCCAGCCGGCGGAGGAAATCGGTCGCGGCGCTCTGGCTTTGCTGGAGGCTGGCGCGTTGGACGACGCGCAGTACGCATTGGGCTATCATTTAATGCCTGAGGATTTGGCCCGCAGCGGACAGATTATCGCGCAGCTTAACTGGACGGCCTGCACCCTGATGGAGGGCGAAATCCGCGGGCTGGCGGCGCACGGCTCCCAACCGCATTTGGGCGTGAACGCTATTGATGTGGGCGCGGCTATTGTGGGCGCTGTCAATGCGCTGCATACTAATCCCTTGCTGTGCGGCAGCGTTAAGACGACGCGCTTTATGGGCGGCGCCGGTTCTCTCAACGCTATTTGCGATAAGGTGCAGATAGGCTTTGATTTGCGCAGCACCTCTAATGCGGAAATGCTGAAGCTGCGGCAAAAGGTTATGGAGCTGGTGGCAAATACGGCTAAGGTGTATGGCGCGGAGGCGTCCTGCCACATCGTTGGCACTTGCCCGGCGGCGGAGGCCGACCCCTCCTTGCAGGCGGTGACCTGCGATACGATTGTCAGGGAGCTGGGCGGCGAGGCCTTGATTCCGTCCATTTCGATTACAGTAGGCGAAGATTTTAATTTCTTCAAGGAGCAAAGGCCGTCGCTGAAAACCGCCAGCCTGGGCATCGGCTGCGATTTGACGCCCTGCCTGCACGATCCCGAAATGCGTTTTGACCACAGCGCTTTAGCTGGCGCAATTAAGGTTTTAGCGGCGCTGACTGTAAGAATTTTGCAGGAAAGACCGTAAAAAAGGAGCTGTTACTTTGGAAGCTGCGCCTACAGAAACTAAAGATACTTTGTGGAAGCTTTTTAAATCGACTTTTATCATCAGCGCTTTTACCATCGGCGGCGGCTTTGTGATTATCCCGCTGCTCAAGGCTAAATTCGTCGACGAATACCAGTGGCTGGACGATAAGGAGGCCTTGAATCTGGTGGCGATTGCGCAGTCCGCGCCGGGCGTGGTGGCGGTTAACGCGGCCATCAGCCTGGGCTACCGGATAGCGGGCTGGCGCGGAACCTTGACGGCGCTGCTGGCCACCGTGCTGCCGCCGCTGATTACGCTGAGCGTTATTTCTTACGCTTATGAAGCCTTCGCGCACAACGAATATATCCAGTTGCTGCTGAAGGGTATGCAGTGCGGCGCAACGGCGATTATTATCAATGTGGCTATCGACCTGCTGAAAAAAGAATGGAAGAAAAGGCTGGCGCTGCCGCTGGCGATTATCGCCGGTACTTTTGTAGCTAATTATTTCTTTAATGTTAATCTGATGTACGCCGTCGTTGTGGACGCCGTTATCGGCTTCTTCTGGCTGCGCGACGCAAAATATTCTTGAGGGGGCGGCAACGTGATTTATTGGGAACTTTTTTGGAGTTTTGTGCAGGTCGGCGCTTTCTGCGTGGGCGGCGGCTATGCGTCCATGCCGCTGATTCAGGCGCAGGTTATCGACGAGCACGGCTGGCTGACGATGCAGCAGTTTATCGATATCTTTACTATTTCGCAGATGACTCCGGGACCCATCGGCATCAACGCCGCTACCTTTGTCGGCACCAAGGTGGCTGGCATGCCGGGAGCCGTGGCAGCGACGGCGGGCTTTGTCTTTCCATCTGTCATCATTGTACTGCTGCTGGCGCGTTTGTTTTTTAAATACGGCGATATCGGCCCGGTGCGTGGCGTTTTAAACGGCCTGCGTCCGGCTGTGGTAGCACTGATTTGTTCTGCGGGCATGAGCTTTGTGCTGCTGTCCCTGTGGAATACGGAAACTCTGCCTAAGGATTTTACTAAAATCGATTTAGTGGGCTGCATTGTGCTGCCTATTTCTTTGTGGTGCATCCGCCATAAAATGAGCGTGATTAAATTGCTGTGCATGAGCGGGGCGCTGGGGCTTTTTTTAGGATTGGTTGGCATTCGTTAAATTTATTCAGGCTGGCGCAGGTCGCCGGCCTTTTTGTTTGCTATGAAGTAAACCGTTATTAAAACAAGGTTGACGTATTCCGCAATCTGCTATATAATATATTACAGTTAACTTGGCGTTAGGAAGCAGGTTAACTACTAAGGTTAGGGATGTGAAACAATGCAAAAAATTATCGCGCTGGCCGAAAAGGTTTTGGACGGTCAGGCTATTACTAAAGAAGAAGCAAATTATTTAATCAATGTCAGCGACGACGATACCATGGTGCTGTTATCCATGGCAGATAAAATCCGGCAGAAATTTGCCGGAGACGCAGTGGATTGCTGCGCCATCATTAACGGCCGCAGCGGTAAGTGCAGCGAAAACTGCAAATTCTGCGCGCAGTCGGCTCATTATTGCACTGGCGTTAAGGAATACGGGTTGCTTAGCGAGGAAGAAATTTTCAGCGCCGCACAAAAAGCTAAAGCGGCGGGCGCCGTGCGTTTTTCCGTCGTTACCAGCGGCCGCGGACAGAGCAAGAAGGACGACTTCGTCAATATCTGCCGCATTTTGGCGCGTATTAAAAAAGAATTGCAGATTGAAGTCTGCGCTTCTCTGGGCATTTTGACGCTGGAGCAGGCCAAGGCTTTGAGGGAAGCTGGCGTAACCCGGTATCATTCCAATTTGGAAACCGCAGGCAGCTACTTCCCCGATATCTGCACCACTCATACTTATGAAGATAAATTCGTGACCATTAAAAATGCTCAGGCCGCAGGTTTGCGCGTTTGCAGCGGCGGTATTTTCGGCTTGGGCGAAACCCGCGAGCAGCGCGTAGAGATGGCCTTTACTCTGAAGGAGCTGGGCATAGATTCCGTGCCGTTGAACTTGTTGACGCCGATTCCCGGCACGCCCTTTGAAACTAATAAGCCTTTGCCGCCTTTGGAAATTTTGCGCGCTTACGCCGTTTTCCGTTTTATTTTGCCTAAGGCGCAGATTCGTACTGCCGGAGGACGCGAGGTAAACCTGCGCGATTTGCAGGCTTTGGCGCTGAACGGCGGCGCCAGCGGCATTATGATCGGCGGCTATCTGACGACGGCTGGCCGCGGCACCGAACGAGATATCCAAATGCTCAAGGATTTGGGTCGTCCGCGTTCTTTGCCCGTTTTAAATTGACTTTAGTGGATAAATCCTACGCCTTAAAATCTTACAAATCTACAAAAAATGGGCTGCTACACTTTTTAGTGCAGGAGCCCATTTTTATATCATAACGCTAAAATTTGCGAGGGTAATTTACGTATTACTTCTTCATTTCCACATTTACTTCAAATAAACGCCGCCAGGGGAAGGTCAGCTTAAACTGACTGCCTTGGGTGACGTTATATTTTTGCGCTAAAGCGTTGCATTCTTTATTGATATAATTAAGTATCGGCTTTTCTGCCGTACCTAAATCATATTTTAAATCCTCGCGGCTGTGACGGGAAAGTTCGTTGGCAATATAGCTGCGGGCGTTGCTTTGATAGAACCAGTCGTCGATAATGCGCTGGCGCAGCAGTAAATTACGCTTTTGCTGTGGCATTGCCTGCGCCATTATTCCCTGGGCAATAGCGTAGCCTACAGCATTATCCGCAGTGTTCCACCCGTTGTAAGCAGATAGGCGTTCCAGCGTATCATTTTGCGCTAAAAGGCTCATAAAGCCGTTGTCCGCGCCGTTGGAATAGCTGACGTCCGCCAGCGATACCTGCTTACCTGCGTCTAATTGCTTGGCAATGGCTGCAGCAAAGTTCCTGTTGGCCGGAGAGGAGAAAAATTGATTATCTCCGGCAGTGGAATCTTTTACTATACCGTCCTGCGGCGTATTGAGCGCTAAAATTAAATCGGCGGCCTGGGGAGTAGGCGCTTGTCTGGCTCCGGCCGCTATGATTTGCTGGGGCACGGAATCCTGCAAACGGGCGTCGCTGTACTGGGGCAGGGTGGCGGACCCCGCTCCTGGGCTGTACAGCGGGTAGATAGTTGGCTGTACCGCACGAGCCTCGTTATAAGCGCGGACTAAGAGCAAAAGCCCCAGCTGGTCCACGCCGTCGATAATCTGAAAATCCTCCGGCTTCATGTCGAAGGTACTCAGGCTTAGCTGGCGCGCTTCCAGATGGGTGGCGGACAGGGGCGCGTTGTCGTCCTTGCCTATGGCCAGATAATGAAATTTGCCGTTGCGGGCCATGTGGGTCAGTTCCGTATTAATCTGCAAATTTTTCTGGCGGCGTTCCAGCCAGTCGCCCAGCTCGTCCTTGCGCAGGTTGCGCTCCAGCGCCTGCTTTTGCAGCTGTTCTGCCGGTGTCAGCTTGTTTTGCTCGCTTTTGTCCCATAACTGACTGTAAGCGAAAATGCTGGGACCAATGGCGCTGTAGTAGGGCGGTTCCACATTGCCCTGGCTGGCCCGCGGCGTGCGCATGATGGTGGAAAAGGCGTACAGCTTAATGGGCAGCATATTTTTCAGAGCATAGAGATGCTGCAAGCGCTGGTCAAGCTGTTCCTTGCTGATGCTGTGAGTGCGGCTGGCCACTAGGCCGCCGTACAGCAGGCTGTCTGTGCTGATGACGGCGGCGTCGGCCTTGGGCGCTTTGGTTTGCAGCCAGTTCCAGATGCCTTCCGGGTCGCCGCTGCGGTCGTTGGCGGCTATATATTTTTCCGGCGGCAGGATAATTTTGCAGCCTGCCGCTTCCATAGTCTGCTGCACATAGGCGGAGCAGACCGGGCGGTTATCCAGCGGAATGTAAAGCACCGTCAGCTGCTTGGCCTGCGCAGCCGCCGGGAGCAGGGCGGCTGCGGCGCAAAGGGCAGCCGCTATTTTTAACGGCAGTAATTTTCTGTGAAACATATTACTTACGCTTCTTTCTTTATAAGTGCAATAAAATTCTTCGCGTTCTTCAAAAAGCTGTAACATATATTATACACGAAAAACAATCTTTTTGCCAGCGCTCCCTTGACAAGCGTTTTGGGTGTGCTATAATTAGCACGTAAGTAAAAATTATAAAGGTAATGCGAAGGACCTGCCATCGTCCTAATCCTCACAGAAAATGCTGCCGCGGCTGAGAG
Source organism: uncultured Phascolarctobacterium sp. (assembly GCF_905212365.1). Taxonomy (GTDB): domain Bacteria; phylum Bacillota; class Negativicutes; order Acidaminococcales; family Acidaminococcaceae; genus Phascolarctobacterium_A. Next base: position 841 of record NZ_CAJMEH010000080.1, on the reverse strand, counting down.
CAGCAGGGTAATACGATGAGCGCACCGCCTTCAAACTGACTGCGGAAAGCTGCGGCAAGTATGCCAGTCCGTATTACCGGCGTTAACGGTACCGAGTGGGCCTGTGTCCTTACATGGGTCAATGAGGGTGGAACCGCGGAGCAACTCCGTCCCTTTGGTGAGGGATGGGGTTTATTTTTTTGCCCTTCCTCACATTGTTCAAATACATTTTAGGAGGAAACACTATGTCTGAAGAAAACAAATTTAGCTTTGAAAACGAAGCCTACCGCAAAACCTATTGGCATACCTGCTCCCATGTGCTGGCGCAGGCTATGAAACGCTTGCATCCCGATGTCAAGCTGGCTATCGGCCCCAGCATCGACAACGGCTTTTATTATGATTTCGATACTCCCGCGCCCTTTACTCCCGAAGATTTGGCAGAGCTGGAAGCGGAAATGCGCAAAATCTGCAAGGAAAAGCTGAAGCTGGAACGCTTTGAGCTGCCCCGTGAAGAGGCAATCAAGCTGATGGAAGAAAAGAACGAGCCCTATAAGGTAGAGCTGATTAACGATTTGCCGCAGGACGCCGTTATCAGCTTCTATAAGCAAGGTGAATTTACCGATTTGTGCGCAGGCCCACATGTGGATTCTACCGGACGCATTAAGGGCAACGCTATTAAGCTGACCTCCGCTACCGGCGCTTACTGGCGCGGCGATTCCAAGCGCAAAATGCTGCAGCGCATTTACGGCGTCGCTTTCCCGAAGAAGGAGGAGCTGGACGCTTACCTGGAGCAGCAGGCCGAAGCCTTGAAGCGCGACCACAACAAGCTGGGCCGCGAGCTGGAGTATTTCACCACCGTGGA
>NZ_CAJMEH010000079.1 GCF_905212365.1 uncultured Phascolarctobacterium sp. | reverse complement strand
TGCTCGATACACTTTTGCTTGACTGGGGGGGACAACGGTGTATAATGAGAAACGATAAAAATTCTCAATAGCAATTATACAACGAATAAGTAAAAACATCAATAGAATATTTGCTTTAGCTGCGTGTATATACTCAAAAGAGAATCGGGTGCAAAGCCTAGACTGTCACATAGCTTTAAGGCGAAGCGTGGCTCAAGATGTTTTTCCTTCGATTTTAAACCAGGCTGCAAGCGAAACACGGCAAGCTCGGCAGAATGGTTTGAAAAATAAAATTTATAAGAGGTGTTAATTATGTTGAAAAAGAAAGCGCTAGTTATGTCAGTACTGTGCGCTGTTGCCAGCGTGGGCTTTGTTATGAGTGCCAGCGCTGAGGAAACCATGAGCGGCCAACTGGACGAGGTGGTTATCGAGGCCGAGCGCGGCGTGCTGCCGGGCGGGTTGGCAAAAGAAGAAGTTACTACTGGTTTTACTGGTAAGCAGGATATTATGAGCGCGCCTATGACGGTTAGCGAAATCAGCAATAAGACTATTGAAAAATTCGCTTCTCCCAATGCCGGTATTGCCGACGCTTTGTCCTTGGACCCTTCGGTTCGTGCTGACCGTGGCGGTACTTATACCGATATTTCTATTCGCGGTATCTATCAATCAGGTCATAGCTTCTATGTAAACGGTATTCCTGGATTGCTGTGCCAGGAAAATATTCCGTATTATTGGGCTGACAGCATCAGCGTCATTTCCGGTCCCAGCTTAGGTACTAATGCTACGTCTTTTTCTGAAGCAGCGGCTGGCAGCGTTAATATTCAATCTAAAGCAGCAACCTCCGAAGGTAATGCTAATATCAAAGTTGCTTATCGCGGCGGGTCCTCTATGCAAGAGGCTATCGACGTTGGCCGCAGATTTGGCGAGAACGATAAATACGGCGTTCGCATTACGGCCAGCAATATCAGCGGCGATACTGTTCTGGACGGAGAAAATTTATCCCAACAAGCTTTTTCCATTAACTTGGACCAAAAGAGCGACAATTCTAAAACTAATTTGCTGATTGCTTATGACCATACTGATCATAAAGGCGGCACGGGCAGTATTTCTTTTGGCAACGGTGTAACTTCTTTGCCTAGCGCTCCTGATAGCAGCCGTATTTATAAGCCGGATTGGTCCTATAATGAATACGATAACTGGATTGCCGCCTTGAACCATGAGCAAAAATTAGGCGAGCATATCAGCGCTTATTTGAACGCCGGCTATCACCGTGAGGATTGGTATGGTTACATTGATGGCAATCCTACGATTAAAAATAATATAGGTGACTTTGATATTTCTATGACCAACTATCCTTTGGCTTTGACTAAAAAATATTTGGGCGTTGGCGTAAAAGGCGATTTCAATATCGGCTCCGTAAAGAATGAATATTTGGTTGGTGCTGATAAGACCTGGTACAATTATGCTTTAAGCAGAAATATGAATTTTGCTAATGGAGGAACATGGTCTGGTACTGGTAATATTTATCAGCATAATTGGTGGCCATCCTTGGAAAGACCTTCTTACGATCCTGTCCATAGTCAGGATGCCCAGATGACTGGCTGGCATATCGTCGATACCTTAAAGGCTTTGGATGATAAATTACAGGTAACTTTGGCTTTGCATGGTCATAAGGCTTCGAGAACTCCTGTTGGATCTCCAACGCAGGATTCCGACGCTATCTGCCCGACTTATGCGGTAAGCTATAAGGTATCGCCTGCCGTTACCGTTTATGCCGACCACAGCGAAAGCTTTGGCATGGGGTCTTTAGTTGGTAATACTTATGAAAACCAAGGGCAAATGCTTGACCCGGCTAAAACAAAACAGAATGAAATAGGCGTAAAAGTAAAAACAGGTAGTTTCTTAAATACCTTCAGCGCATTTGAAATTACTCAGGCCAATAACATTTCCGTATATCGCCCTGGTTATACTAGACCTTTCTTACTGCAAGACGGCGAGCAGAAAAATAAAGGCTTTGAATGGGCCTTTACTGGTAATTTGGCTGATAAATGGGATTTAATCGGCGGCGTTATGTACCTCAATGCGGAAGACTACAAAGGCAACGACGTTAATGGCGCATCTAAATGGTCTGGCACGGTAGGCGCAATTTATCATCCGACCGAAGACTTGTCTTTCATCGGCAGAGTAACTTACCTTGACTCTACAACCATTAATAACGGTGCTTTGGACGTACCGTCCTACACTAAATTTGATTTAGGCGCTTCTTATAAAACTAAACTGAGCCATACTCCCGTAACCTTTGACTTGATGTGCTATAATCTGACCGGCAAAGATTATTGGAGCGCACGTTCCGGCAGCAGCAGCTTAAATGTTGGCGCGCCGCGTACTATCGTTTTGTCCGCTAATTTTGAAATTTAATAAGCAGTATATTCCTGCAACAGAAGAGATGAGCTGGGCTCATCTCTTCTGCCTATTTTGATAATGAATGAAATTATAAGATGCAAGAGAAAATAAAAAGGTACAAAATAAAAAATATAGTATTTTTTTTAGCAACTTTTTTGCTCGTTGCTATGTTTTGCGGATTAAAGCTGGGCTTTATAAAAGTTGACTGGCTGACGCTGGCGACTGCTTTATTGGCGAAATCAGGGTTGCTTCCTGCTGAAAATATCAATAGAGATATAATAGATGTGGTTTTGCAGCTGCGCCTGCCGCGAATTTTATTAGCCGCCTGTGTAGGCATGGGCCTCACGCTGTCGGGCATTGTTATGCAGGCTGTCGTCAAAAATCCTTTGGCTGACCCATATATTTTAGGAGTTTCTTCCGGAGCTTCCTTAGGTGCTACCAGCGCAATCTTTTTGGGGTTAGGCTCTTTTTTTGGTGCGCAGGCCATAGGTGTGTGCGCGTTTGTGGGAGCGTTTGCCGTATCCCTTTTAGTTACTTTTATTGCCGACTTTTCCTCTTCGAAAGCGGCGAATAATAATTTGCTGTTATCGGGTATGGCCGTGAGCGCAGTTTGTTCCAGCATATCCAGCTTGATAGCTTATTTTGGCAGCAACAAAGAAGGCATGGAAGCTATTACTTATTGGCTGATGGGGAACGTGGCTAATGCAAAAATAGAAAATGTTCTGCTTCTTTTAGGTATTATCGTCGTTTTATTCCGGTATTTTCTGACGCAGATTAGAATTTTGAATTTAATGCTGGTCGGGCACGATGCTGCTATGACGTTGGGCGTGGATTTGCATTATTATATAAAAAAATATTTACTGTTAAATGGCCTGCTGGTAGGCTTTATTGTATTTAACGCCGGCGCTATAGGCTTCGTCGGGCTTATCGTTCCGCATATTATACGGTTGCTTTTCGGCGCTAATCATAAAAAATTACTTCCCGTAGCGGTACTCTTTGGCGGTTGTATGGCGGTAGTAATGGATATACTTTCCCGTACTATTATTTTTGGCATCGATATTCCTTTAGGGGTTATTTTCGCCTTGTTGGGAGCGCCGTGTTTTATTTATTTGTTATTAAAACAAAATTACAGGCCTGGTGTGAATTAAGATGAGAATAAATTTAGAAGAATTAAAAATTCAATTTGGCAATAGAGAAATTTTAAAGGGAATATCGCTGGAATTTCCTGACGGCAAATTTACCGGCTTGATTGGCCCTAACGGCAGCGGCAAGAGTACGATGCTAAAATGCGTTTATCGTATTTTGCAGCCTGCGAGCGGGGCGATATATCTTGACGGCAAAGCGCTGGAAAAATATTCTGTGCGGGAAACTGCCAGAAAACAGGCCGTTTTAGCGCAGCATAATTATTATAATTTTAATTTTGAGGTTTTGGACGTTGTGTTGATGGGGCGCAGTCCTTACAAAAAAGCTATGGAAGCGGATAATGAAGAAGATTACGCTATCGCCAGAGAATGTTTAGACGTTGTCGGCATGGGAGCATTCGCTCATAGCAGCTTTGCCTTGCTTTCCGGAGGCGAACAGCAAAGAATAATGCTGGCGCGCGCGTTGGCGCAAAAAACCGAATGCTTGATTTTAGACGAGCCGACAAATCATTTGGACATTAAATATCAGCTGCAGCTTTTGAATATCGTTAAGAGTCGTAAATTAACGGTAGTAGCCGCGCTGCACGATTTGAATATTGCGGCGGCCTATTGCGATATATTGGTAGCAATGAAGAATGGAAGAATTATTAAAATAGGAACTCCGCAGGAAGTTTTAACAAGCGAATTTATTTTTGAGATGTACGAAGTGGAATCAGAAATAATCAAGCGCTCTGATGGAAGAATATTGATAGCTTATAAATGACGAAGGATTTTATAATGAATTTATTTAGCAGAAAATATGCAGTAATTACATTTTTAGTTTGCTGTATTATACTTGTATATTTGCTCGGGCAAGGGACTATAGAGATAGGTTATAAAAAAACTTGCCAGATTTTGGCGGATATTATTCAGGGGACGATGAGCGATACAGATATTTTGGCGGACGTAATATATTACCTGCGCCTGCCGCGGTTCGCCTTGGCAGTGCTTATTGGCAGTGGATTAGCTGTATCGGGATGCGTAATGCAGGCCGTGATGAAGAATCCTCTGGCTGACCCTTACCTTTTGGGAATTTCTTCGGGAGCGGGATTAGGCGCGGTGTTGGCGATTATCCTGGGGCTTACCAGTGTAATGGGCTTTGATAGCATCGGCTTTTTTGCTTTTATCGGCGCGTTGACAGTAACGATTTGTATTATTTTGATAGCTTTTTATTTTGGCAGCGCTAATACGGTAACAATTTTATTATCCGGTATGGCGTTTAATGCAGTCAGCGCCGCCTGCATAAGCTTAATCATCAGCGTTTATGCCGATGCCGAACGCATACAAAGCGTTACTTTTTGGCTTATGGGCAGCTTGCAAAATGCCAGATGGGAAAACATTTATGTTTTGACCATTGTCGTGTTCTGCCTGATGTTTTATTTTTATAAAAATTCCCGAATCCTGAATCTAATGTTATTTGGCGATGAAGCTGCTATAACCTTGGGCTATGATTTGGCTAAAATTAGAATGGTGTATGTTTTTTTATGTGCCGTAATGGTTGGCTTGATTGTGTATAATAGCGGTATAATCGGCTTTATTGGGCTCGTAGTGCCGCATATTGTGAGACTGATTTATAGAAGCAATTATAAACAAATCCTGCCTAATTGCGCTTTGACCGGCGCTGTCTTTATGGTTTTAGCCGATGTTATCAGCAGAATTGCGCGAGAAGGCTCCGAAGTTCCTATCGGCATAGTGGTGTCCGTTATCGGAGCGCCGGTATTTGTTTATTTATTGCTAAGTAAAAATTACGGGTATAACAAAAAATGAGAAAATTATTTTTGGCTAATATATTGATTGTTATAACGCTGCTGTTCTGCGGCTGTGGAAATTACCGGGCCGCGCATGATAACGCGGACAAAGCTTCTGTTGTGGTAGATAATATCAATGTAGATAATTATTTCGTTAAAGGCAGCAACAAGCAGACTTTTGCAAAGGCGCCTGGCAGAGTGGTTGTTGTCGGCGAAAATGAAACAGAAACGCTGTTGGAATTGGGCGTGGAAAATAATATTTTAATGGCTGCCGCTCAGAATAACCGGCGGTATGCTATGCGTTCTTATAATAAGGACAAATTTGATCATGTGAAAAAATGCAGCAGCGGCTATTTGAATATGGAATATATTACACAGCTGCATCCTGATTTAATTATAGCTCAGCAATGCGTGTTCATTCGCAATCGTTTGAAAAATACGGATTATTGGAACGCAAGGGGTGTGGCTACGTTAGTTCCGTTGAACACTAACACGCCAAGTAAGCATTTGGTTCCTGAAACTATTGAAAAAGAAATGAAATTTATAGATGATTTGGGCAAGGCGTTCAGGGTAGAGGCAAATGCTGAAAAAATTATCAGTGATACCTATGCTACGATTGACGAAATCAATGAAAAAAGAAAAAATTATAAACAGCCTAAAGTAATGGTAGTGGAATTTTTAAGTTCCATGATTTGCTACGACCGGACGAAATTAGTCGGCGATATGATTAACAGAATTGGCGGGGAAATAGAAGTGAATCCGCCCGTTATTGGCTTTGAAAATGTTATTAAAGAGGATCCGGATGTGTTATTTGTAGTGTGCAGCCATGTTGATTATGGCGAGTGCTTAAAAAAAATTACGCAAAACCCGGCTTTGCGTAATTTATCGTGCATAAAAAATAAGAGAGTGTATAGTATCCCTTTGCGTTTTACTTATGGTTCGGCCTGTCGTACAGAAGATGGTTTAAGATTTTTAGCCTCTAAAATGTATCCGGGAATTGAGATTGACGATAAGAATTAGAAAACAAAATAAAAGTTAAGCTTAAACTGACGCGACCCTCGCAATATTTCGCCTTGCCAACTTTTTCTTTTTAGGCTAAAATAAGATTAAATCGAATATTTGCCTAAAAGGAGGGCTCGGCTATGAACTATATTAAGCGTGATTTGGAAGCTAAAATAATAGAATTATCACAGGATTATTCCTGCGTTTTAATTACCGGCCCGCGTCAGGTGGGTAAAACTACAGTGCTGCGCAATTTGATGCAGACGCAAAGAACGTATGTTACTTTAGACGATTTTGAGGAACGGAAAATGGCGCAGGAGGATCCGGCGCTGTTTCTGCAAGTGCATGATTTGCCGATTTTGATTGACGAAGTGCAGTATGCGCCGCAGCTTTTTTCGTATATCAAAATTGCTATAGATAACGGGGCAGAGCCGGGTTCTTTTTGGTTAACAGGCTCGCAAGCCTTTCGCATGATGGATTTGGCACAGGAATCCTTGGCCGGGCGCGTAGCTATTCTGCATATGTCAGGATTATCGCAGCACGAAATATATGGTTCTGGCGCAGCAGAGCCCTTTACTGTTGATTTAGCTGGGTTAAAGCAGCGCAAAGCTTTAGGTAAGCCTGCTGATTTAGAAGAAATTTATAAGCGGATTTGGCAGGGATCATTGCCAGGTTATATCAGCGGCAAATATAAAAACAGAACGGTATTTTACTCCAGCTATGTTCAGACTTATATAGACAGGGATGTAAGCGAGTTGATTTCGCGCTTGGATAAATTTTTGTTTCAGGATTTTATCCGGGCTGCAGCCTGTCGTGTAGGGCAAATGCTGAATGTGCATGATATTGCTCAGGATGTTGGCGTATCTGACGATACGGCTAAGAGATGGCTTTTGGTTTTAGAAAAATCAGACGTGATTTTTTATTTACGTCCTTACTCTAACAATCTTTTGAAGCGCACGGTGAAAACGCCTAAGCTGTATTTTTTTGATACAGGCTTGGTCGCCTATTTGACTCGCTACAATTCTCCGGAAATTTTACAGAACGGCGCGCTTAACGGCGCTATTTTAGAAAATTATGTTGTGGCTGAAATTATGAAAAGCTATCATAATACGGCGCAGGATTGCTTGCTGTGGTATTATCGCGACAGCAACAGCAATGAGATTGATATGGTTATGGAAAGCAACGGTTTGCTGAATCCTTTAGAAATTAAGCGGTCTGTCAATCCCAGCAGCAAATTAGTATCTGCCTTTGAGGTGTTGGACAAGGGCGCAGTCCCGCGAGGGAAGGGAGCGTTGCTTTGTATGCGTCCGGAATTATCCGCCGTTGATGCAGATAATTATATTGTGCCGGTGTGGATGATTTAAAAATAGAAGAAGGGAATGACAAAAGTTCGGATAAATAAAAGCTGAAATTTATTTTTCTTGCTTTCGATGCGTTTTGAAATTAAAAAGACATCAGGCTCCCCGGTTGCCCAAGGAGCCTGATGTCTTTTTGTATGGA
>NZ_CAJMEH010000078.1 GCF_905212365.1 uncultured Phascolarctobacterium sp. | reverse complement strand
TGGCTACCAGCGGCTCCACAGCCATTTCCAAAACATAAGTCGTCTGGTCCAGCTCAAAGTTTTCTTGCGCCGTCGGATGCACTTCGCCGAAGGAACCGATAACCTTGCCGTTCAGCACGATATCGCAGCTCTTGCCCGGATGCAGATAAGGAGCGGCGGACCGCGCCAGAGTATAATCCTGCACCTGCAGAGAGGCCAGCAAGCCTTCCACCAGGCCCTTCATATCATAAAAGTCAACGTTTTCTTTAGCGGCGCACCAATTCAAGGGCTCGCGCTTGCCGCTGATAACGGCAGTCAGCACCGGGCGCTCCTCTGCGTCCTCCGTCAGCGGCAAAGCCTTAGGCAGGAAGATGCGGCCAACCTCGAACAAGGCTACGCTGTCGTTATGGTTGCGCAGATTAAAGGAAGCGGTCTGCAAAGCGCTGGGAATCATAGTGGTGCGCATTACGGAAAAAGCGTCGGTGATGGGATTCAAAAGCTCGATGCAGCTGCGGCGGCTATCGTCGGCAGGCAGCAGCATTTTATCAAAGGCCGTAGCCTTAATGAAGCTGTAGGTCATCATTTCGTTGAGACCGGCGGCGGCCATATAATCCTGTACGGCGTCCTTCACGTCGTCCAGAACAGATTGATGCCCCTGCGTAATTTTCAGTTCCGGCTGATGGCTTTCGATATAATCATAGCCGTGCATACGCGCGATTTCCTCGCTGATATCGGCGTCGCATTCAATATCCCGACGCCAGCTGGGAGCGGTGATAACCAGCTCCGCGCCTTTTTCCTCCACGCCGAAGCCCAGCTTTTGCAAAATGGCAACGATTTCCTCACGGCTGATAACGCAGCCAATGCAGCCGTTGATTTTTTCTGGCGTCGTCGTAATTACGGCAGGCTTCACCGGTTCGGGATAATCCTCCACAATGCCGCAGAAGGTTTCGCAGGCGCCCATTTGCTCCAGCAAATGCGCGGCGCGGTTTAAAGCGTTGTGGGTAAGCATGGTATCCACACCGCGCTCAAAGCGGCCGCTGGCCTCGCTGCGCAAGCCCAGCGCGCGGGATGTACGGCGGATGCTGGGCCCGTGGAAGGAAGCCGCCTCCAGAATAACATTCTTTGTAGCGTCGGTTACTTCCGTCAGCAAGCCGCCCATAACGCCGCCTAAGCCCGCAGCCTTTTCCGCGTCGCCAATGGTAATCATGGACGGATTTAAAATACGTTCCTTATCGTCCAGGGTAATCAGCTTTTCGCCTTCCTCGGCGCGGCGCACAATCAAGGTGCGGCCTGCCACCTTATCGGCGTCGTAAGCGTGCATAGGCTGGCCTAATTCCAGCATTACATAGTTGGTCACATCAACCACGTTGCTGATGGGGCGCACGCCGCAGGCGCGCAGTCGGTTCTGCATCCATTCGGGAGAAGGCGCAATTTTAATATCCTTTAAAACGCGAGTGGAAAAACGGCTGCACAGCTCCGGCGCAGCAATTTTAATATGCACATAATCGGAAGCCTTTTCTCCGGCGGCTTCCGCCACCTCCATAGCAGGCATTTTCAGCGGACAGCCGGTAATAGCGCTGATTTCGCGGGCTAGGCCCAAAATGCTGAAGCAATCGGCGCGGTTGCTGGTCAAATCGATGTCGATGACCGTATCGTCCAAGCCTAAAACAGTTTTAATATCCACGCCGATGGGCGTATCCGGCGGCAGAATGAAAATGCCGTTGCGCTGCTCCGGCAGCAGCAGCTTGCTGTCGATGCCCAATTCGTCGGCGCTGCACAGCATACCGAAGGAATCCAGCCCGCGCATTTTCGCTTTTTTCAGCTTCATGCCTTCGGGGTTGCGGCCGCTGGGAGGCAGCACGCTGCCCACTACGGCTACGGGCACGATATCATATTGCTTGACGTTCTGCGCGCCGGTCAAAATCTGCACCGGCTCGCCGCCCTGACCGTAATCCATCATGCAAACCCACAGATGGTCGGAATTGGGATGACGGGAAATTTCCATAACCTTGCCGGTAACGACGCCTTCCAAGCCCTCGCCCAGCTGCATTACTGAATCTACCTCTAAGCCAACGCGGGTAATTTTATCGCACAGCTCAGCGGTAGAAATGTTAATATCCACATATTGCTTTAACCATTCCAAAGACGCTAACATTTTGCTCCTCCTTATTTGAACTGACTGATGAAGCGTTGGTCGTTTTCAAAGAACAAACGCAGGTCGTCGATACCGTATTTCAACATAGCGATACGCTCTACGCCCAGACCGAAGGCAAAGCCCGTCATTTTTTCCGGGTCGTAGCCGCTCATGCGCAGCACGTTGGGATGCACTACGCCGGCGCCCAAAATTTCCAGCCAGCCGCTGTCCTTGCACACATGGCAGCCGCCGCGTCCCTGACAAATGGGGCAGGAAACGTCCACCTCTACGGAAGGCTCCGTAAAAGGAAAGTAAGACGGACGCAGGCGCACTTTGACATCGCTGCCAAACATCTGCTTGCAGAACAGCTCCAGCGTGCCCTTCAAATCTGCCAGGCTGATATTTTTATCGACAACCAGGCCCTCCACCTGATGGAACATAGGCGAATGGGTAGCGTCGTAATCGCAGCGGTAAACGGTGCCGGGGCAAATCATGCGGATAGGCGTGTTGGGCTCCATGCTTTCCAAGGTGCGAGCCTGCACGCCGCTGGTCTGGGTACGCAGCAAATAATTTTCTGTAATATAGAAGGAATCCTGCATATCCAAAGCCGGGTGATCGGGCGGTAGATTAAGCGCCGTAAAATTGTGGTACACATCCTCGATTTCCGGACCGTCGCAAACGTCGAAGCCCATGCGCATGAAAATCTTTTTAATCTCGCGCAGGGTTAAGGTAACCGGATGCAGATGTCCGGCCTTGGGCTGACGCCCTGGCAGAGTAATGTCCACCTTTTCGTTAGCCAGCTTATCGCTTAACGCTTTCTTTTCCAAAACCTCAGTCCTGGCGTTAATTTCATTTTCCAAAACGCTTTTGATTTCGTTGACGATCTGACCGATCTTAGGCCGCTCTTCGGCAGGCAGCTTGCCCATGCCGCGCAGGATTTCGGTCATCGGGCCCTTTTTGCCCAAATATTTAACACGCAGATTTTTCAGAGCCTCTAAAGAATCCACCGCAGCCAGCTCGGCTAGGGCCTGTTCTTTTAAGGCTGATAACTGTTCTTTCATCGTAGCTTCCATGTTTGCCTCCTTAATATTGTCAAAAGGTAATACTAAAATTGAATAAAAAACGCCCCTGCAAAAATTCACAGGGGCGAATTAATTCGCGGTACCACCCATATTTATACCTTCATTGCCGGCCTTAACGCAGCTTCTACGTCCGCCCTACCCAGCCTTGCGGCCTTCAGGCGAAGCATTCCCAAGGGAACTTCAAGCCTTGCTCCCGTGCGAAGCTTGCAGCCGGCGGCTTCGCTCTCTGAAACGCTTACAGGGCTTTACTTTCTTGTTCATCATGCAGTCAGGGGGATATTCAATTTAAAGCTTATTATAGCATATCGCAGCCTTTCCCGCAAGATGCGCCTGCGAAAACGAAACAGGACCGCGCCAAGCAAAACGCTTACGCAATCCTGTCTTCGGAAAAATTATACCGGACCTAATTTAATCGCCGTCGCATAGGTCAGGAAGCAGAAGGCCACAATCCACCACATACCCAAAAGCGGCAGCACGAAGCGCAGCCATTTTTTATAGGGCACATTGGCCATAGCCAGATAAGACATTGTCGCGCCGGAAGCAGGCGTAATGCAGTTGGTAAAAGCGTCGCCGAAGGTAAAGGCGAAAACCGCCGTCTGACGGGTCAGGCCCACAATATCGGCCAGCGGCGCCATAATCGGCATGGAAATGGCCGCCTGACCGGAGCTGGACGGAACCAAAATATTAAAGCAGTCCTGAATGATGAACATACCGAAGGCAATAATAGAGGACGGAAACACATCCAAAATTCCGGCCAGATAATAAATAATCGTATCCATAACTCTGGCGTCGTCCAAAAGAATGGTAGCGGCTTTACACATAGCCACCGCCAGACACGGCAGCATCATGCCCTTGCAGCCTTCCAAAAAGGCGTCGCAGATATCGTTAGGCTTCAGGCCGCAGATAATACCCGATAAAATACCCATGATAATGAACAGCGCGGAAATTTCGTTCATATAAAAATCATATTTCAGCACGCCGAAAATAATGCCGACAAAGTTCAGCCCCAGCAGCGCCAGGCTGATAGCCTGACGGGTGCTCAGCTCCGAGCTATCGTCCAGCTTAATGGTATCGGCCTTAGCGCGGTCAATTTCATAAACGGGACTGCTTTGGGGATTTTTCTTTACCTTATAAGCATGGTACATCACGAAGCTGATATTCAGCGCCAGCAAAACCACAAAAATGCCTACGCGATAAGGCAGCGCGGAAAAAATCGGCACGCCGGCAATACCCTGAGCCACGCCGACGGAAAAGGGCTGGGTACAGCCTGCGCCGTAGCCTGCCGCCACCGAGCAGAATAGAATGCCCAAGGCCGTCAAGGAATCGAAGCCCAGCGCCAAAGCGACGCTGACCACCAGCGGCGTAAAGGCCAGATATTCCTCGTTGCAGCCTGCCAAGGTGGAAAAGGTTGCCAGCGTCGTCATCAATACGGGAATCAGCAAAATGCTGTGATTGCGCATTTTCTTGACCAGGCTGCTGAGCCCCGCCACGATAGCGCCCGTGCGTGCCAAAATATTCAAAGAGCCGCCGACCATGAACAAAAAGGCGATAATGCTGATGCCGCCCTTGAAGCCCTTGTTCACCGCCGTAAAGAAATCCATAAAGCCCGTGGGCTTTTGCGTTACATAATGGAAGGTTGCCGGGTCGACGACCATCTTGCCCGTATGCACATCCTTAACGCGGTCGTACACGCCCGCCGGAATTACATAGCTGGCCAGCGCGCACAAAGTAATAACGCAAACTAAAATAATTATGGGACTGGGAGCCTTAAAAGCTTTAACTTTATCCTTCGCCATTTATCATCTCTCCTAAATCATTCTGCATATTTTTCTGCGTAATCCTGTATTTCCATAATGCAGGCCGCCGCAATTATCCAACGCCGGAAGAAGCTTTCCACCGAAGCGCATTCCTTCTTGGTATGGGCGCCAGAGCCCTGCCCGCCCATGGAGCAAACCGTAGGCACGCCCACGCTGCCAAAATAAGCCGCGTCGGACATACCGCCGACATAAACAGGCTCCGAGGCAGCATAGCCGTACTTCACAGCCACGCTGTTAATATAATCCAGCAGCCGGTGATTAGCCGCCGTTTCCTCAAAGGCCGGCATGGGAGCGACAAACTCCACCTCCGTCTCCGTGCCTTCGATATAAATCTTAGCGCACACCTCGCGGATTTTTTGCTGAATATATTCCATATGCTCCAGCTTTTTATAGCGCACGTCCAGCTCGGCGTAGCAGTAATCGGGAACGGCGTTGGAAACCATGCCGCCCTTAATCACGCCGACGCTAACAGTCAAGCCCTCGTCATAAATCGTCAGGTTCTGCAAAAGCGGCAGCTTATGCGCCATTTCCACAATAGCGTTGCGGCCCTTTAAATAATCGTTGCCAGCATGAGCGGCCACGCCGCGCACCGTAATGTGGCAGTCCATGCCGCCCTTGCGGCCAACAATCAGGCAGTTGTCCATGCGTCCGCTTTCCATATTAAAGCAGCACAAGCAGCCCTTGGCCTCCTGCATGAGAATCTCATCAGTAATCCCCATCACATGGCTGATTTCCTCATCGCCGACCAAAACCGCTTTAACGGGCCGGTCGCGGAAGCCGAAATGCTTTAAAGCCACCAGCAGATAAAAAATCTGCGCCACGCCGTTTTTCATATCCACAACTCCGGGGCCGTAAGCAAAACCCTCCTTAATATGGAAGGGGTCTTCGGGATAGCTGCCGGAGGGAAAAACCGTATCGCAGTGCCCGGCCAGCAGCAGAGGCTTTTCAGGAACATCGCTGTTGAGCTCCGCCGCCAAAGCATAAGGAGCGCCCTTAGTATCGACAAAATGACAATCGATACCCTCTGCCTCAAAATGCTTTTTCAAAAATTCCATTACGCGGTTCACTCGGTCTATTTCCTTCGAGCCAGCCTGCATATTCACCAAATTTTCCCAAAACAGCAGCATTTCATATCTGTTTTGCTCCACAAAAGCGCGCAGTTCATTAATATCTGCTTTCATAATAGCCTCAGTCCCATCTAAATAATAATCGTTAAAAACACTTTGCCAGAGTAATGTGTGACAACAATGTGTCTTTATTGTATAAGACATCTTCCTGATTGTCAACCGAAAGCGTACAAAGTAACTTACAGATTAGCTGCCTGCTTCCTCTTTCCTATCGTGAAGCGCGATAGGAAAAATGTCCGCCGTTATTACGGTACATATCAAGCCGCAAAAAGTATGCGCTTGAACAAATAGGCCTCCTCGCAGAACTCCCAAAATTTATTGCTGCGATAACCAAAAAAACCTGACGAGTAATCATCGCGATAGCTCATCAGGTTCTTTTTCTTACGGTTATAAATTTTTGCCGACGCCTTCACCTTCGTCACCGGCTTAACGTCGCCCCATGTGCGGCGCTTGGCAGCGTTCAGCTGCTTCTGTTTCTTTTTGGACAGCTTTTCGTAAGCCACAAATGCTTGCATAAATTTTACCTCCGTCAATAACAATAGATAAATTTTATGAAAAGCGCTGATTAAGCGACAGGCATTTTTATACCTTGCCGCCGCGCCTGAAAACCATTTTTAAAATTACAAATTCAAATTCTTTTGCACAGCGCTGCTGACGCCGGAATAAGCTTCAATTTTCTCCTTCGGCCAATCCTCGCATTCATCATAAAAGCAGGCTGCTTTCCGCTTTTTAAAAATACGGAAGGGCTCGCTTTCGGAATTATCGTAAACATGGCAGATATCGCTAACGGCAATCACCTGCTTCATCAGCTCCAAACAGCCATCATAGCGGGAAATAATTTTCTCTCGGGGCACGTCGTGTCCGCCCAAAAGCACACGGGACTTAATGCGGTACACATTAATCAACGGGTCCGCTGTCAAAACGTAATAGCAACGGATAAAATATCCCTTAGCCTTCGCCCTACGCAGCAGGTTCAAATTTCTTTCAGTGGAAAGCACAGTTTCAAAGCAAAAGCTTTCATTATTCGCCACATGCTCCTCTCGCTGCTTTTCCGCCAGCTGTGCGGCCTCCAAATCGCTGCATTTTAGATTTTTCTTGATTTCGTCGGCGTTGATATAGTCATACAAAGGCGGGCGCAAAAGCTCGGTAAAAGTACTCTTGCCGGAACCGTTGGGCCCGGCGAAAACCACTATTTCAGGCTGCTTAATCTTTTCCATATCTTTACCTCTGCTATTCCCTAGGAACCTCGACGCGCGTTCCGTCGCTGTAAACCTGATAAACCTTTTTGGTTTTGCGGTCGTATTCCACAATGGGAACGCCTAAAACTCTTTGCTTTTCCAAAGCCAGCTTAACAGCGGCGCGGGCTCTTTCGACAACTTCCTTATCGGTAACGGGGGCAATACTCGTCATAACGCAACCGCCTTTCTGAGCGAAAAATATCTATGCTAATGATATCAGCCATTGTCTTGCAAACCACTGCGTACAAATATTATACACTAATTTATTGCAGAACGCCAAATAATAAAATAACCGTCCGTGAAAACACGTAACGGTTGAATTTCTACTGAACTTTATGTATTCTTAATTGGTGCCGCGGACCGGAATCGAACCGGTACGGGTATCACTACCCGAGGGATTTTAAGTCCCTTGCGTCTGCCAGTTCCGCCACCGCGGCAGACTAAAAAAGAAATAAAAATGGAGGCGACACCCAGAATCGAACTGGGGATAAAGGTTTTGCAGACCTCTGCCTTACCGCTTGGCTATGTCGCCTTAAAGTGGAGCGGAAAACGAGATTCGAACTCGCGACCCCCTCCTTGGCAAGGAGGTGCTC
>NZ_CAJMEH010000077.1 GCF_905212365.1 uncultured Phascolarctobacterium sp. | reverse complement strand
GCGTAGTGGACTTTCACCACCTAGTTATCGCCCATGCCGGGCACACTAACAAAAACCATGCTTAGAGCTTGCGCTTTAGGCATGGTTTTACTTTTGCTTAGATGAATTTGTTGGGGCGGCGCTTACGCTTAAATTATTTGCGTTAGAGCAAAGCCTTGCGTATCGCAGGATACCAGTTTATAATGCACGCCCTTGCGTTCTCCTTCAAAGGGCTGCACATGGTTTTCACCGTGAATATGGGCGTAAACGCAATGCTGTACGCCGTATTTTTCCAGCAGGTCGGTAAAGAGCGTGCGCTCCTCCGCTGCAAAAAGTGGCGGGTAGTGAAAGGCCGCGACGATGCGTTCCGGCTTTTGCGCCGCCGCCTGCTGCAGCGCTAATTCCAGACGGATAGCCTCCCGCTTGTAGATTTTTTCGTCCTCCGCCGTAAAGCTTTCCGACGAGGGTAAAACCCAGCCGCGGGTGCCGCAGATAGCGGTGCTGCCGGCCAGCAGGCAGTTGTTCTGCAAAAATTCAAAATTGCTGCCGTATTGCTGCCGCATTTTGGCGAGACTGGCCCACCAGTAATCGTGGTTGCCGCGCAGCAGCAGCTTGCGTCCGGGCAGCTGCGCTAGCCATGCCAAATCGGGAGCGGCGTTTTGCAGGCCCATGGCCCAGGATATATCGCCGCAGACGATGACCGTATCCTGTGGTCGTACGGTTGTCAGCCAATTATTTTTGATTTTTTCCTTGTGGCCCTGCCAATGAGCGCCGAAAATTTCCATGGGCTTTTGGGGCGGCTCGCCTGACAGGTGCAGGTCGCCGATGGCGTAAATATGCATATTGCTTACCTCGCTGGGAATTTTTAAATGCGCTGCTTGGGTAAAAGCAGATTGCGCAAATCGTCCATGGTGGCGGCGTAATGGTCTGCTCCGGCCTCCTGCAGCTCGCCGGGAGCGGCAAAGCCGAAGCCGACGCCAATGCAGGCGATGCCGTTGGCGTGAGCGGCCAGCACGTCCTCGCGCCGGTCGCCGATTAAGGCTGCGGAAGCCTTTTGCTCCGGCGTGCGCAGCTGCCATTTTTCCAGGGCAGCAGCTACTACTAACGCTTTGTTATCGGTTTTGCCGTCCAAGGTGCAGCCGGTTACGTCCTCTAGATAGTCGTTAAAGCCGAAGCGTTCGGCAATGCGCAGAGCGAAAACCTCCGGCTTGGCGGTGGCCATGCCCAGACGGCGGCCGTCCTGCTTGAGCGCAGCCAGCAGCTCCAGCATACCGGGGTAAACCTTGTTTTCCCAGATGCCGGTAGTAGTGTAGCGTTCGCGGTAGTGGGCTATGCCTTCCTCCGCCTGCTCCGGCGTCAGGCCGAAGTATTTGATATAGCTGGCGCGCAGGGGCGGGCCGATGAAAACCTCCAGCTTATGCAGGTTGGGCTCGTCGATACCCATTTTAGCCAGGGCATATTGTACGCATTTAGTGATGCCTTCGGCAGAGTCGGTCAGGGTGCCGTCTAAATCAAAAAGTAAATTTTGGTACATTTATAACTCCTTATCGCTTCACGTTGCCGTGTAAAAATTAAAATACGCTATAATTATATCATATTTGTACACGATGGTGGTAAAATATCATTAGTAAGGCCGTAAGCGGCCTGTTGATTTACTTATTGGGGGGATTATAGATGACAGTAAAGCTTTTTGAAAATAATTCGCTGCTGCGTTCCTGCGAGGCTACGGTAACGGCCTGCACGGAAAAAGACGGCCTGCACTTGGTGGAGCTGGACCAGACGCTTTTCTTCCCGGAAGGCGGCGGGCAGCTGAGCGACCGCGGCAAGCTGGGCGGCGTTGATGTCGTACATGTTTCGGAGAAGGATGGGCACATTTACCATGAATGTGCAGAGTCGTTGGCGGTGGGCACTAAGGTGCAGGCTGTGCTGGACTGGCCTGTGCGCCTGGACCGTATGCAGCAGCATTTGGGCGAGCATATTTTATCCTACGCCTGCTGGAAGCTGTTCGAGGCTAATAATATCGGCTTTCATATGAACGAGGACATGGTGACTATCGATTTGGATAAGGAGCTGACGGAGGAGGAGCTGCTCAAGGCGGAGCTGTATACGAACGAAATAATTTGGGAAAACCGTCCCGTGTCCGTCGATTATATGGACAGCGGCGAGGCTGTGAAGCTCAAGGATAAAATGCGCAAGTTCAACAGCAAGCTGACAGGAATTTTGCGCATCGTCAGCGTGCAGGACGCGGATATCTGCACCTGCTGCGGCACGCATCCGCCCTTTACGGGGATGCTGGGCAGCGTGAAGGTGGTACGCCACGAAAAGCATAAGGGCGGCTGCCGCGTGGAATTTTTATGCGGACGGCGCGCTTTGCTGGACGCAGATAAAAAGAACAGCGTTCTGCTGCAGGTAGCGGCCGGCTTGTCCACTAAGCCGGAGCTGGTGCCGGAGCATCTTGCCAAGCTGAAAGCCGATTGGCAGGCTGAGCTGGACGCGGCTAAGAGCAAGCTGCTGGCCGCCGCGGAAAAAGAATTGCGCAGCGCTTACGAGGCTGCGCCTCAGCGGGCTGACGGTTTAAGAGTCGTGGCTATGCCGCTGGAGGGCTACGACGCTAAGGACATCAAATATTTGCTGCCGAAAGCTGCGGCGCTGACTGACGCCATTACTATTTTGGCGGCGGCTAAGCCGGAACGCATCAGCTATGCCGTGGTGCTGGGCGATACTGCCCAAGGAGATTGCCGCGGCGTTATCAAGCTGCTGAACGACGCCTTTGGCGGCCGCGGCGGCGGCAAGAGCGACTGCGCTCAGGGCGGCAGCGATTATTGCGGCGACTGGCGGGAGAAGCTGGACGCTGTTGCGCGGCAGGCCGCTGCCATGTAAAACAATATGGACGGCAAGCTGCCCAAGCGTTCGCGGCGCTAGCTGTAAGTATAACGCTAATATAATAGAACAAGCTCTGTACTGAATCGTGCGATTAAGTACAGAGCTTTTTTTGCGCTTGCAAATTCAGCCTTCGCTGCTGCGCAGGCGATTTATATCCGCTGCGGGCGGCAGGCCGAAAAGTCGCTTATATTCCCGGTTAAACTGCGTGGCGCTTTCGTAGCCCACGGCGTAGGCCGCGCCTGCGGCGCTCTGCCCTTCGGCCAGCATCAGCCTTTGGGCTTCGTGCAGCTGCAGGCGCTTTTGGTATTGCAGGGGGCTTAGCGTAGTGACGCGCTTAAAGCAGCGGCGGAAGGTGGAGTTGCCCATGTGGGCGATGGCCGCCAGCTGGTCGACGGTTAAGCTTTCCTTGTAGTGCTGTTTGAGATAGACGACGGCCTGCATGATTTGGTTGGAATGGCTGCCCAGAGTGATGATGCGCCGCAGCTCTTTCCCCAAGGGACCAGACAGCAGCCGGTAATGCAGCTCGCGGATAATCAGGGAGGACATAAACTGCTTTTCTTCAGGCCGCCGATTTAAATGCAGCAGCCGCAGCAGAGCTTCTAAAATAAAAGCGTCCGTGGGAGCGACCGTCATGCCTGCTTCCAGATTGGAGGGCTTTTCCCTGGACGGCGGCAGCTGGGCCGCAATATCGGCCAGCATATAATAATCGATGGGCAACGACAGGCTGAGAAAAGGGTGCTCGGGGGAAATATCCGTCAGGTAGCTGACGCTGGGCAGGTCGACGCTGGCGATTAAGCATTGCCCTGCGCCGTAATGCACCTTTTGCGTGCCGATGGTGGAATGCTTTTCGCCTTGTAAAATAATATTAATCATGGGCTCGTACAGGCAGCGGTACAGGGAATTGGGCACGTCCCAGCGTACCAGCTTGAGCCCGCCCAAATCGGTGGTCTGGATACCGTGCTGTATGCGATATTCCTCCAGCAGCAGCGCGCGCAGCTCCGCCATGAGGGCTTGTAATCTTTTGGCTTCGTCCATAGCGTTCACCTCTGCTTTTATTGTAGCAAAGGTGAGCAGATTAGGCAAGAATCAGAGCGGATAAGCTCTATCGTTTGCGGGCGGCTGCCGTTATCATTATAAATGAGGAAAGTTTTGCGCCGGTTTATTTTAATCGCTTTATGGAGGATATTATGCGACAGATTACATTATGGCTGATTACGGCGGCTCTGCTGCTGAGCTGCGCTTTGCCGGGCTGTGGCAAGCAAAAGACTGCTGCGCCTGCGCCTGTGGAGGTTAGTTATATTACTGCGGCTTACAGCAGCGCGCCCTTGAAGGAGGAGCTGAGCGGCAGGGTGCGCGCAGCGCTGACGGCTGAGGTGCGTCCGCAGGCGGACGGCATTATTAAAGCGCGCTTGTTTGAAGAGGGCGCTTACGTGGAGGCGGGGCAGCCCTTGTACCAGTTGGAGGATGCGACTTATCAGGCGGCTTATGAGCGCGCCCGTTCCGATTACGAATACAGCAGGGTTGCGGTGGAAAGCGCTGAACTGAAAGAAGAGCGCTTCACCCGCTTGGCGCAGCAGCACGCTATTGCCGCGCAGCTTTTGGACGACGCGCGCTTTGCCAGCCGTCAGGCGGTGGCGGCGATGCTGGAAAAACGGGCGGCCATGGAGGCTGCCGCCGTAGCGCTGGGATATACGCGCATTACCGCGCCGATTTCCGGACGCATTGGCATTTCTGCCGTCACGGCTGGAGCCTTGGTTAGCGCCGGCCAGCAAGCGCCCCTGGCGACGATTCACGCTGCGGATACGGTGTTTGTGGATATTCCTCAGTCGGTAGAGCAGCTGCAAACTCTGCAAAAGGCATTGAGCAATAAGGATTTGGCTGCTGGCAGCGCTGAGGTAGAGCTGTTTTTGGGCGACGGCGGCAAATACGAACGGACGGGCACGCTGCTGTTTAAGGAAGCGGTAACGGACGAAGCCAGCGGCACGGTTACGCTGCGCGCCCGCTTCGACAACCCGGATGGCAAGCTGCTGCCGGGTATGTTCGTGAAGGCCGTGCTGGCGGAAGCAGTGGATACTAAGGCGCTGCTGCTGCCCCAAAGCTGCGTGCAGTGGGACGCCGCCGGTAAGGCTTATGTTTGGATAGTCGCCGAAGGCGATAAAATAGAGCGACGGGATGTAACCCTGGGCGCTACTATCGGCGGCAGCTGGCAGATAATCGGCGGCTTGCAGGCTGGTGAAAGGGTGGTCAGCAGCGGCGTGAACCGCGTGCGGGCAGGCGACACAGTACGGGCCAAGGAAACTCAGGCCGGAGGCGGAAAGGAGTAAATCATGGGCAGCTTTTTCATCAGACGGCCGGTTTTTGCCATTGTCATTTCCCTTTTGATTTCCCTTGCGGGGCTTTTGTCGCTGCTGCGTTTGCCCTTGGAGCAGTTCCCTGAAGTAGCGCCTACTACGGTTAATATCAGCGCTTCCTATACGGGCGCTTCGGCGGAAACGGTAGAAAACACGGTTACGCAGCTTATCGAGCAGCAGTTGACGGGGCTGGACGGGATGCTGTATTTTACATCCACTTCGTCGGCCAGCGGCGACGCCAGCATCGACGTGGTGTTTGACCACGGGGTGGACCCGGATACGGCGCAGATACAGGTGGCCAATAAGGTACGTCAGGTAGAGGCGCGTTTGCCGGACACGGTGCAGGATAACGGCGTGCGCGTTACCCGCAGGCAGCCGGAAACCTTTCTGTTTGTGTCGGTGTACGACGAGAGTAATCGCGCTACGCCCGGCGATATGGGCGATTATGCGGCCAGTAATTTATACGACCCGCTCAGCCGTATCGAGGGCGTGGGCAATATCGATTTATTCGGCAGCCAGTACGCCATGCGCATTTGGCTGGACCCTTACCGCTTGCGCTCTTACAATTTGCAGCCATCTGATATTATCGCCGCCGTGCGCAGCCAGAATGTGCAGGTAGCCGCAGGCGCTATCGGCGCGCAGCCTGCCGCTGCGGAGCAGCGTCTGAACGCCGTCGTTACCGCGCAGTCCATGCTGCAGACGCCGGAGGAATTTCGCCGGATAATAGTAAAAAGCGGCGGCGACGGCTCTTTGGTTTATTTAGGCGACGTGGCGCGCGTGGAGCTGGGCAGCGAAAGCTATAATACTATTTCTCTACTGAACGATCACCCCAACGCCGCCCTGGGCCTGCAGCTGGCGGACGGTGCGAATACCATAGAAACCACGCGGCGGGTTATGGAAACGGTGGAACAGCTGAAAGCGCAGCTGCCGCCGGGCTACGCCATCGCTTACCCCCGCGACAGCACGCAGTTTATCAACCGTTCGTTAAGCGAGGTATGGCATACGCTGGTTGAGGCCATTGTTTTAGTAACGGTAGTTATGTACTTGTTTTTGGGCAGCTGGCGCGCGACGGTTATTCCCGCGCTGACCGTTCCCGTAGTGCTTTTGGGCACGCTGGCGGCGTTGGCTGTCGGGGGCTATTCCATCAATACGCTGACGCTTTTTGCCATGGTGTTGGCCATCGGCTTGCTGATAGACGATACCATCGTCGTTGTGGAAAATGTGGAACGGCTGATGCTGGAGGAGGGCTTGGACGCGCCTGACGCGACGGCCCGTTCCATGGAAGAAATCGGCGGCTCGCTTGTCGGCATTGCTGCGGTTATTGCGGTGGTTTTTCTGCCCATGGCTTTTTTCGGCGGCTCTACGGGCGTTATCTACAAGCAATTTTCTTTGACGATTATTGCGGCCATGACGCTTTCCGTCTGCGTAGCGCTGACGCTGGCCCCGGCCTTATGCGGCCTGCTGCTTGTACCGCGGCAAGCGGGGCTGGAAGTCAGCCGCTTTCAGCGCTTTATCGACAGGGCGACGCAGCGGTACAGCGATAGCGTGGGCAGATTTTTGCGCCGCGGCGCGCGCTGCCTGCTGGCTTACGCTGTTATAACGCTGGCCGCCGTTTGGGTATATGTGCAGCTGCCCACAGGCTTTATTCCCAATGAGGACCAGGGCGGCATGGTAGTGTCCTTTAATTTGCCTGCCGGAGCCGACCAACAGCGCACCCTGGCAGTCGACGCGGCGGTGCGCGAATATTTTACGACTTACGAAAAGGATAATCTCGATTTAACTATTTCTACTATCGGACGCAACGGCACGGGTACCGGTCAGAATTTGGGGCAGACCTGGGTGAAGCTGAAGGATTGGGAGGAACGCCCTAGCGAGGACAACAGCGCGCAGGCTATCGCCGCCAGGGCGGGCGCTTACCTGCAAAGGCTGGCGGACGCGCAGATTAACGTCATTTTGTATCCGCCGGTGCGCGGCATGGGCACGACCGACGGCTTTGAGCTGCAGCTGCAGGCAAATGCCGGCAGGAGCCGCGAGGATTTATACCGGCTGCAGCAGGAAATGCTGCGACGGGCGCAGGACGACCCTGCGCTGGCCGATGTGCGCAGCGGCCGCTCGCAGACCGCGCCCCAGCTGCATATTGCTTTTGATAAGCCGAAGCTGCTGGCCCTGGGCGTGAATTTGACGGACGCTTATAATACTATCAGCGCCGCCTGGGCTGGCAGCTACGTCAATGACTTTTTGGACCGCTCCCGCATTAAGCGCGTTTATGTGCAGGCCGACGCGGCCTATCGCAGCCGTCCGGAGGATTTGCAGGCCTGGTCGGTGCGGAACGAGGCCGGCGGCATGGTGCCGTTGAACGAGGTGGCACAGACCTCCATGTCGCTGGGCACGCAGACGCTGGAGCGCTACAACGGCCTGGCTGCCGTGCAGCTGCAGGGAATGCCTGCGGCGGGTTACAGCTCCGGCGAGGCTATGAGCGCCGCGGGAAAAATAGCGGAGGATTTGGGCTGCCTGTATTCCTGGAGCGGGCTGTCCTTCCACGAACGGCAGTCCGCGGGGCAGGCGCTGCCCTTGTACGCAGTTTCCCTGCTCATCATCTTTTTGTGCTTAGCCGCTTTGTATGAAAGCTGGCTGGCGCCCTTCGCCGCGCTGCTGGTTACGCCTTTGGGCGCTTGCGGCGCGGTGGCGGCTACCGGGCTGCGCGGGTTGGATAATAATGTGTACTTTCAGATTGCGCTGCTTTCCGTCATCGGCTTGAGCGCCCGCAACGCCATTATGATGCTTTCCTTTATGGAAGAAGCGCTGGCTGCCGGTAATACGGCTG
>NZ_CAJMEH010000076.1 GCF_905212365.1 uncultured Phascolarctobacterium sp. | reverse complement strand
GTTTTTAGGTTTAGCCAGGCCGCTTGGCGAGCGCCTGGGCGTACCGGTAATCGACGCGGCCGCGGCCGCCGTATCGCTGGCGGAAAGCCTGGCGCGTCAGGGCTTGCATACCAGTCGCCGCGCGTACCCCGAACCGCCCGCGCGTTTGCGCAGCTGGAGCGGGGGCAGTTTATAAAATATGACGATGTAAAAGGCTGTGCTTCCTTAGAGGGGCGCAGCCTTTTTGTTTCCGTTCACTTTTCACAAAAGCTTCGTAAGTGGAGGCAAGGATTTACCATGCGCGCGTAGAATTATTTATATATAATAATTTAACCGCTGTAAAAATTCAGGCGATTTGTTGTGCGGATATAAGAATGGAGGCTTGGCTATGAAGATTACGTTTTTAGGCGCGGCGCGCACGGTTACAGGTTCCTGCTATCTGATAGAAACGGGGGCGCACAAGCTGCTGGTGGACTGCGGTATGTTCCAGGGCTCGAAGCTGGTCAAGGCGTTTAACGAAAAGGATTTTTTGTTCAACCCTGCGGAGATAGAAGCCGTGGTGCTGACCCACGCCCATGTGGACCACAGCGGCCTGCTGCCCAAGCTGGTCAAGGAAGGCTTTCGCGGGCCCATCCACTGTACGAAATCCACGGAGGAGCTGTGCTCTATTTTGCTGCCGGACAGCGCGCACATTCAGGAAAGCGACGCCGAATTTGCCAACCGCAAGGGCATGCGCGCCGGTAAAAAATTTGTCGAGCCGCTGTTTACGGTGGACGACGCCGACAGAGCGCTGAAGTTGTTCCGTATTCACGATTTTGCCGCGGAATTTACGGTAGTGCCGGGCGTGCGGGTGCGCTTTAAGGTGGCGGGGCATATCTTGGGCTCTGCCTTTGTGGAAATGCTGGTGACGGAAGGCGACAAAAGTACGCGCTTGATTTTTACGGGCGACATCGGACAGCCTAATCAGCCGATTATCGAGGACCCGGAAGCGATGGCTGTGGCGGATTTTATCATCAC
The DNA here is from genome assembly GCF_905212365.1 of uncultured Phascolarctobacterium sp. Lineage (GTDB taxonomy): Bacteria > Bacillota > Negativicutes > Acidaminococcales > Acidaminococcaceae > Phascolarctobacterium_A. Next base: position 7,087 of record NZ_CAJMEH010000076.1, on the reverse strand, counting down.
CGAATCAACTTACGGCAACCGCGTCCACGAGGCTTACGACAAGGAGGGCGAACTGGCCCGCATTATTAACGATACGGTGGAGCGGGGAGGCAACGTGGTTATTCCGGCTTTCGCCGTAGGCCGCACGCAGGTGCTGCTGTATTATTTCCAAAAGCTGCTGAGCGAGGGGCGTATTCCCGAGGTGCCGATTTATGTCGACAGTCCCATGGCTAACAGGGCGACGCAGATTACCATGACGAACCCGGAGGAGTACGATGCGGAAGCGCGCGCGCTTTATGAAATGCAGGGCCGCCGCCTGGTGAATATGCGCAATCTGCATTTTACGGCGACGGCGCAGGAATCTGTGGCGATTAACGATACGCCGGGCAGCAAAATTATTTTGTCGGCCAGCGGCATGGCGGACGCCGGACGTATTCTGCATCACTTGAAGCATAATTTGTGGCGCGAGGACAGCAGCGTGGTTTTCGCCGGTTATCAGGCGGAAGGCTCCATGGGACGGCAGATTATCGACGGCGCTAAGCGCGTGAAAATTATGGGCGAGACCATCAGCGTGAAGGCGAAGATTTATAATATGAAGGGCTTTTCCGCCCATGCGGATAAGGAACAGCTGCTGGCTTGGTACGGCGGCATGAAGAGCGCTCCGAAGGCTTTCTTTGTGACTCACGGCGAGATGGACGCGGCGATGAGCCTGGCGGATATTTTGGGGCGCAGGCTGGGAACGGCTGCCTATATTCCCCAGTTTGGCGATTGCGTTACTATCGACGGTACCGATTGGCAGGTAAAGGCTTCCGAAATCGTTACCGTAGAACCGTCCGCTCTGGAATTTCGCGCTTATTTGCGCAGCATGGAAAGCGAATATTTGCAGCAGCGCAGCAAGCTGGAGCAGATTGTGGCCAGGGACGCGGCCAAGGCTCCGGCAATACGCAGGAAGCTGGAGAAGCTGCGTAAATATATGGATGAGCTGCTCAAAGAATTTTAAAGCGAAATCTTTTGAGAATATACAAAATCCTCTTGAAAAAACACGAGTGTAAAATTTACTATTTAATAGATAAAAAAATTCTTAAAATAGCTTGACAGATGCAAAGCGTGTTGTTATACTATGTGTAATTTACACCGAAGTGAATTATACATTATAGCATCGGCTGTGAACAGGAATAAAAGGATAACAGGCTTTAGAGAGCCGGCGGTTGGTGCAAGCCGGTGGAATGGCGTCCTTTTTCTCACCTGGGAGCCCTTCGTCTGAGACCGCCGGTTTAGGAGGAAGCGTTTGGCTGCGTTAAGGCTCAAGAGTATAATGTAGGGTGGTACCGCGTATTACGCCCCTACCGGATTTCCGGTAGGGGCTTTTTGTATAGCTTGAAGGAGGCATTTTGCAAAGATGATTAATCCTGGTAAAAAATTACGCGAGCGTTTGGCGCAGCCGGATATTCTGGTGCTGCCGGGCGTTTATGACGCTTTATCAGCGAAGGTAGCCGTCAAAGCTGGCTTTGACGCTTTGGTGATGGGCGGTTACGCTATCGCCGCTTCCCGTTTGGGCGAGCCCGACGTGGGTTATCTTTCCATGACGGAAATGGCCGAAGCGCTGCGCTGCATTACCCGCGCGGTGGATGTGCCTGTTTTGGCCGACGGCGACACCGGCTACGGCAACGCTTTAAGCGTGCAGCGTACCCTGCGGGAATATGAACATGCCGGAGCCGCGGGCGTTTTGTTCGAGGACCAGGTTTGGCCCAAGCGCTGCGGGCATATGGCGGGCAAGCAGGTTATCGACGCCGAGGAGCACGCCCGCAAGCTGCGCGCTGCCGCCGACGCCAAGACCTGCGAAGATACGCTGCTCATCGCGCGCACGGATTCGCGCGCGGTTTACGGCTTGGACGCCGCCATCGAGCGCGGCAAGCTGTATCTGGACAGCGGCGCGGAGGCCTTGTTCATCGAAGCGCCGCAGAACGAATGGGAGCTGGAGGAAATCGCCAAGGCGTTCCCCGATACGATTTTGCTGGCGAATATGATAGAGGGCGGCAGGACGCCGAACCTGACCAGCAAGGATTTGGAAAACCTGGGCTTTGATATCGTCTTTTGGCCCTGCAGCTTAGTGTACACCGTGACCAAGGCGTTGGGCGAGTTGCTGCGCGCACTGCGGGACGAGGGCACGACCAACAGCGTTCACGATAAAATGCTCAGCTTCAGTCAATTTAACAGCTTTATTGGGTTGGAAGACTACAATGAGCTGGATAAAAAATATAAATAAAAATAAGCAAAGGTGCTTGAGGAAAGGAAGTTATGTTTATGAAAATCTCTAAAAAATTTACCGCTGTCGCTTTAATCGCCGCTATGGCTTTAATTGCAGGCTGCGGCGGCAGCTCCGAGAAAAAGGCTGCCACCGGCGCAAAGGTTACTTTGAAAATGGCTACTGCTCTGCCCCAGAGCCACCCCCTGGTAAAGGCTATGGACAGCCTGAAAGAAAAGGCTGCCGCTAAATCCGGCGGCAGCGTGGAAATTACTATTTATCCGGCAGGCCAGCTGTTTAACGATAAAAACATGAACGACGCGCTGATTTCCGGCGGCGTTGATATGGGTCTGAACACCGTTGGCCGTTGGGCAAGCATTGTCCCGGCTATGGATATTTTCGATGTGCCCTTTATTTTCCCCGGCTATGAAAAGGTTGACAAATCCATCGACAACGGCCTGGGCCAAAAGCTGGGCGACGAGCTGCTGAAGAAGGGCGTGCGTCCGCTGCTGTGGGCCGACTACGGCTTTGTACAATATGCCAACAATAAAAAGCTGGCTAAGACTCCGGCTGATTTTGACGGCATGAAGATTCGCGGCTACAGCAAATATTCCGCTGAAACCATCAAGGCTTTGGGCGCTTCCAGCGTAACCATGGGCGCAGGCGAGGTTTATATGGCAATTCAGCGCGGCACTATAGACGGCCAATCCTCCGGCACCACCGCTATGCGCGACCGCAAAATGTACGAGGTGCATAAATATCTGACCGTTACCAACCATGCTTCCCCGGAATTTATCGTAGCTATTAACGATAAATCCTTCAATAAACTGGACGACAAACAAAAGAAGGCTCTGACCGAGGCTGCCAACGAGGTACAGGCAGACCTGCGCGCCAACGCTAAGAAGGAAGACCTGCAAGCCCTGGAAGATTTGAAAGCCAAGGGCATGGAAGTTTACGTAGTGCCTGAAAACGAATTACAGGCTTGGCGCGACGCTACTAAGCCCGTATGGGATTTGTACGTAAAAGAAAACGGCAAGGTAGGCCAGGAGCTTATCGACATCTGCACCAAGCAATAATTAAAGCCGGGCGCGAGGCGGCGGCTTGAGGCCGTCGCTTACGCCGCAGTTTAAGCGTGCAGGCTATCTTTTTAAAAAGTGGGGGTTAAGGTGGAAAAGTTTTTAACTATTTATGAAAAATTTTTAAAGCTGCTGACCATGCTGGTGGGTACCGTCGCCGGTTTTTTGGTTATGTTCTGCGGCTTTGCCATCGTGTGGGAGGTAATTTCCCGCGGCGTTTTCCATGCGCCGACGGAATGGGTTATGGAAATTTCCACCTATTGTATCGTCATCGCCGGCTTTTTGGGCATGGGCGTCGCTTATGCCGGTAAAAAGCATATTCATGTAGATATTTTCGTTTCCAAGATGTCGCCGAAAACGCGCACCTATGCGGAGCTTGTTACCTGCATTATCGGCGCTTTTTACAGTTATTTGTTCATGGTGCAGTCCTTTGGTATGATGATGCTGTCCATCGAGCTGAATAACTGCGCGCCGACGACTCTGGGCACGCCGCTGTGGATTCCGCAGTCTGCCATGCCCGTGGGCTTTGCCGTGCTGCTCTTGCAAATCATCCGCACTATTCTGGAAGATATCGTGAAGATTAAGGCTAATGATTTTACTATGGATTTTGCGAAGGAGGTAAATAAATAATGCTTGCTGGATTTACTGTCCTTCTGCTGATTCTGCTGGGCATGGGCTTGCCCGTGGCCTTTTCTTTAGGTATGGGCGGCGTTGCCGGTATGCTGGCCTTTATGGGCGGCGAGGGCGCGCTGGCGCAGCTGCCGATTATCGGCTATAAATCCCTGGACGATTTCGTGCTTACGGCCGTGCCCATGTATATTTTAATGAGCCAGATTCTTTTGACCGGCAAGGTTGGCAATAACCTGTTTGAGCTGGCTAATAAATGGCTGCGGCATTTGCCAGGCGGTTTGGGCATCGCTACGGTTATGGCCTGCGCCATCTTCGCCGCGATTACCGGTTCTTCCGTAGCCTGCGCCGTTACTATCGGCGCTATCGCAATTCCGGAAATGCTGTCCCGCGGCTATGACCGGGCGTTGGTTTTGGGCTGCGTGGCCGCCGGCGGTACGCTGGGCATTTTAATTCCTCCGTCCATTCCCATGATTTTATACGGCGCGATTACTGACGAATCCATCGGCAAGCTCTTCATGTCCGGCGTAGTGCCCGGCGCGATGATGACGGTGATGTTTATGGCCATCGTCGTTTACCGCTCCCGCAATTTGCAGCGCGAGGCCGCCGCCTCCTGGAGCGAACGCCTTGAGGCTCTGCGCAAAACCTTTTGGGGACTGCTGCTGCCGATTATCGTAGTAGGCGGCATTTATACCGGCATCTTTACGCCGACGGAGGCCGCAGGTATCGGCACGGTATACAGCCTGTTTATTACCTTCGTGGTTTACAAGACTCTGTCGCTCAAGGATATGCCCGGCATTTTGAATGATACCATCAAAACCACCTGCATGATTTTCGCCATTATGATTGGCGCCAGCCTGTTCGGCTTCGTGCTGACGATTCTGGACGCGCCGCAGGCTTTGACTACTTATGTAGTATCGCTGGAGGCTAACCGCTGGCTGATTTTCGTAATGATAAATATTCTGCTGCTCTTTTTGGGCTGCATTCTGGAATCCGTTTCCATCATTTTCATTACGCTGCCGATTTTGTTCCCGCTGGTTATGCAGCTGGGCTTCGACCCCATTTGGTTCAACGTAGTTATGCTGCTGAATCTGGAGCTGGCGCTGATTACGCCGCCCGTAGGCATGAACCTGTTCGTGCTGCAGGGCATCAGCCCAGACAGCAAGATGACCCAGATTATCAAAGGCGTTATCCCCTTCGGCGCAGCTATGGCCTTGGAAATTTTAATCCTGTGCTTCTTCCCGGAGCTGGCCACCTGGCTGCCCAATGTAGTTAAATAAAGATCCCCCCTCTCTTATTGCCCGGATTGGCACGCTGCCGTCCGGGCATTTTTTGCGCGCCTGGCAATGTTTTTCAGCCGGCCCACTGCCCGAAAGTAAAGCAGGCGACAAGCTAGAGAAAGTAAGGCTTTATAAGTAGTAAAGGCTTGTCGGGGGGGACGAGCGTGCTATAATGTGAGTAGAAGCGTAGTATGTTTTTTAGTAAGATATGCTAACGCAGGGTAAATATACCCTCTCAGTCTGCTCGCAAGCTTGCAGCCAGCCGGCCCAGGCCTCCCTATCTTGGCCTGCGGCCAATTCACCTTGTCCCTCTAAGAGGGAGCAAAAGAGTAAAGCTTACTTTTGTGTCTCCTCTTAGAGGGGGCTGTCACCGAAGGTGACCGGGGAGTTTAGTCCTTGTTTTCCTTGCGGCGGTACGCTGCACATATATAAAATTTTTATGATGAAGGGGTGCATTTGTATGAAACGAAAACAAATTTTAGCGCGGGCGATAACTTTGGGATTATTGTTAGCGATGCCATGCAGCGCGTGGGCAGAAACCATTGAAGACGGATATAAATTTAGCGGCAGTAAAACTTTAACCGAAAATACTACATATACAGGTGGACTTCTCATTGCAAAAGACGCGTCGATAACAGGTGATGATAAATCATTGGATATTCAAGGGTATTTTTATAATAAGGAAGGACCTGAAAGTTTGAATTTTGAATATACAAGATCTGGCGATAGTATTGATTTTACAGACATAAAAGATGAGGATATACCGTATATTAACGGCAAAGTAGGTCTAGCCAATTTAGGAAGCATTACGGAAGTAAATGTTTTGAAATTTAGCGAGAAACTTGAAAATAGGGGTAATATTACAGCAACTACACTAGATTTAACAGAAAACCGGTATAATGGTGCACATAACGACACTAATGGAAATATGGTTTTAGATAATATTAAAGGATATTTTTTAAGTAATGATACTTGGGTAGATTTTTATATAACTACATTTTCAAATGACGGTAAAGTGCTTGTTAATAATTCTATAAAAACTGACGTAACCAACAATACATCAGGCGTTATTACTTATAATGGAACAGAAGCTATCAGTGGTGATTTGCAAAACGCCGGTACAGTAATCGTTACTTCGGGTAATTTGAAAATAACAGATGGACGATTAACAGTACAAGGGACGAGTTCGCAACTGTTAGGAGCAAATGGAACGTATTTGCAATCTTTAGAGGTTGTGGATGATGGTATTGAAATAGGTTCGTCTTGGCAGTCTGGAAGTCTTATTGTTGACGGTATAATAACGACTAAGTTTGTGAATAATCATGGCACTGTACAAAGCAATAATCTCCAAATAACTGGCGATATGGATGATGAAGATGTCTATGGTGGAACGAATTATAGCGGCGCTACAATGTTAATTAGCAATTCTATTAGTTTAGCTAATGGAAGCCTCTTGAATAATAAAGGTAATGTCCTGTTTGTAGGAGAAAGTGCCCAAATTTCTGGTAACGGTATTATAAATAACCTTCTCGATAATAATGTTATTGGCATCATCGCAAAAAATGCCGACGGTGATAAAATCACTAACCTCACTATTGAAGGCACTTTGAACAATAGCGGTATTATTGCCACAGAAACGCTTAACGTAGCCAACGGAACGGATACTGCCGACAGCAAGAGTTTCAACGTTGACAACCTTAATATTTTGGGTAATGATTCGCAAGATGCGAATAGCTTTGCTTTGAAAAAAGATAATTACACTTTCACCAACGTAGGCGTAGGCGAGAATGCTTCTTTAACTGCTGCAGGCAGCTTGGGCGTAAATGGCACTATGGCATTGCAGGACGGAGCAAGCGTAGAAACCTTGGCCGAAAACGGCT
>NZ_CAJMEH010000075.1 GCF_905212365.1 uncultured Phascolarctobacterium sp. | reverse complement strand
GACTCGCAGCGAACTTTTCAAACCCTGCCACCCCTGACAGAGCAATCTCTCACGTGCGCACCTTGCTTTGAATACATTATACCACACTTGTCCCCCCCGACAAGAGGAAATTAGTCGGACTTATCGCGAAAATTAGTAAAATTTATAGAATTAGCCGTCTAATTTTTCTTTAGCGCAGTACTGGCCGCTTCCGCGGCCACTCTTGTCTTGGCCTTGTTCTTCCCAACTTCAGCAGTCCTTCCGTACCAAAAGGCTCGCACAACAATGCAGTCTCGCAAATCATAAAAGCCAACAAAGGAAAAAGTCTGCCGCCAGCAAAGCTGGCCAAACAACGCATACCGGGAACAATCTGCCAAGGCAGACAAAAACCCCTGCGGCAAATACCGCAGGGGTTAAAGGCTCAACTATTTTAATTATGCCTGCTCGCCGTTTTTATTGGCTTCGATGGTTTCATTTACTTCTGCAGTACCGCAGAAGGAAGGGTTAGCGTCAGCGCTCTCGTTTTGCGCGGCGGCTTCCTCGGCAGCCACCGATTGCTGTACTAAATACAGCTTTTCTTCGGCGCTCAGAATATGGCCGTACTTCACCAGCTGGTTAATTTCTTCCTCTTCCAAGGTTTCGCGTTCCATCAAAGCCTTGGCAATAACATGAAGCTTGTCCAAATTATCGCTGAGCAACTTTTCAGTTGCTGCGTATGCGTCCTCGATAAAGGAGCGTACCTCCTTATCGATTTCAGCAGCAACCTCCTCGCTGTAATCCTTGTCGCGGGCAATATCGCGGCCCAGGAATACCTGATCCTGACGGTGCCCGAAGGTTACGGGGCCGATATTTTCGCTCATGCCGTATTCGCAGATCATCTGTCGTGCCAGCTGCGTAGCGCGCTGCAAATCGTTGCTGGCGCCGCTGGAAATCTCCTTCAATACTAACGCTTCGGCAACACGGCCGCCCAGCAGCACCTTCAGCTCGTCCAGCATTTCACTGCGGGTAGCGTAATATTTATCCTCTTTCGGCAAGCTCAGGGTATAACCGCCGGCACGTCCGCGGGGAATAATCGTTACCTTATGCACGGGGTCCGTATTATCCAGCAGCATGCCCACGATGGTATGACCGCCCTCGTGATATGCGGTCAGGCGTTTTTCCTTGTCGCTGATGACGCGGCTCTTGCGTTCGGGGCCCATAATGACGCGCTCGGCAGCCTCTTCCATTTCCGCCATATTGATAACCTTTTTATCGCGGCGGGCAGTCAGCAGCGCGGCCTCGTTGACCAGATTGGACAGGTCCGCGCCGGTAAAGCCGGGAGTGCGCTGGGCAATAACGTCCAAAGAAACGTCGTCGCCGACGGGCTTGCCCTTAACGTGTACCTTCAAAATTTCAGTACGTCCTTTAATATCGGGACGGTCCACAACTATCTGACGGTCAAAACGTCCGGGACGCAGCAGCGCCGGGTCCAGAATATCGGGACGGTTGGTAGCGGCAATCATAATAATGCCTTCGTTAGCGCTGAAGCCGTCCATTTCTACCAATAATTGGTTCAGCGTCTGCTCGCGCTCGTCATGTCCGCCGCCAAGCCCAGCGCCGCGCTGGCGGCCAACGGCGTCAATCTCGTCGATAAAGACGATGCAGGGCGCGCTCTTTTTAGCGTTATCGAACAAATTGCGGACGCGGGAAGCGCCTACGCCGACGAACATTTCCACAAAGTCAGAGCCGGAAATGCTAAAGAAGGGTACGCCGGCTTCACCGGCCACGGCCTTGGCCAGCAGGGTTTTGCCTGTGCCGGGAGGGCCGTAAAGCAAAACGCCCTTGGGGATTTTAGCGCCCAAATCGTTATACTTCTGCGGGCTCTTTAAAAATTCCACTACCTCTTCAAGCTCCTGCTTGGCTTCCTCGGCTCCCGCCACATCCTTAAAGGTAATCTTTACCTTATCCTCGTCGTAACGGCGGGCGCGGCTCTTGCCAAAATTCATCACCTTGCCGCCTCCAGCGCCGCTCTGGTTCATCATCATGAACCACAGGCCGACGATGATCAGCATGGGCAGCAGACTGCTCAAAATGCTCATCCACCATGGGGGCTGCGGCGGCAGCTCGGCTTTAATATCCACATTCTTGGCTTCCAGCTTTTCCACCAGCTTGCCGTCGTTAGGAGCAACCGTAGAAAATTCCTGGCCATCCTTTAATTTGCCGCTGATAACATTATCAACTATCTTTACTTGCTTGATTTCCTCCTGCTGCACATGCTGCAGGAAGCTGGTATAGCTTATATCCGCAGGCTTCGTGCCCTTTTCGTTATAGAAATCAAACATCCAGATGATTACCATGATTATCAGCAGATAAAAAAGTACGTTCTTAAAAAATTTATTCAAGCACGTATCCTCCTTCCACTTAACCGATAATATTTTTATTATATTATAGGAAGCATAATCAAGCAACTATTTTCGCAAGCTTTTTATTTTCTGGCGTAAACGGCGGGCTTCAACACGCCGATATAAGGCAGGTTGCGGTAATCGCCGGCATAATCCAGACCGTAGCCCACTACGAATTCATCGGGGATTTTAAAGCCCACATAATCTGCCTCCAACCCGTTGACGCGGCGCTCCGCCTTATCGCACAGCGCTGCGGTTTTCAGGCTGGCGGGCCTGCATTGACGCAGCATTTCGCTAATCGCCGCGAAGGTTACGCCGCTGTCGATAATATCGTCGATAACCAGCACGTCCTTACCGGCAATATTTTCGCTGATATCCAGCTTTACCTTAACGCTGCCGCTGGTGCTGGTGCCGTTGCCATAGGACGAAGCCACCATAAAATCGACGCGCACAGGCATATCTATAGCTCTGGTCAAATCGGTAGCGAACCAGGCCGCGCCTTTCAGCAGCACGACTACAATCAGCTCCCGTCCTTGATAGTCCTCGGTAATCTGCCGCCCCATTTCCTGCACACGCGCCGCGATTTGTTCCTGGGTCAGCAAAATAGTTTTTATATCCTCATGCATGCTAAAACTCCTTTAGGCCTTTGCTTGTATTTCATTAACGCCGCTTTTAGTAAAAATAAGCCGCTTATTCCGGTAGGACGCCTGCACGCCGCCAGGCAGCTGCAAAACGCTGCCGCCCCGCCTGGCCGCCAGCAATTTAGCCAGCGCCTCCGTGCGTTCAAAGTCCAGCTCTCGTCCGGCCAGCGTAAAATAGGCGCGCCGCAGCGCCCGTTTCCGCAGCGCCGCAGCAGCCTGCGCCAAAAGCGCAGCCCGCAGCTGAATTTCCGTTTCGTTCTGCAATATCAGGCAGGCTTCGTAAAGCTCGCCTGCTTCCTGAGCCAAGCAGGCTTCATCCTCCTGCAGCAGCCGCGCCGTCCGCAGCAGAGCCTGCCGCACCTCGCCGTTAAAGCTTTGCTCTAAAAAAGGCAGCAGCTGATGGCGCACACGGTTGCGCGTGTACTGCAAATCGTCGTTGCTGCTGTCGTGACGGTAGCCCACGCCCTGCAAAGCGCAATATTCCGCCAGCTGCGCGTGGCTGAAAGCCAAAAACGGCCTTACGGCCTGCGGGCTGACAGGACGAATGCCGCCCAAGCCTCCGGTACCGGCTCCGCGCAGCAAGCGCAGCAGCACCGTTTCCGCCTGGTCGCCGCTGTTGTGAGCCGTAACTATGGCCTCCGCGCCCGTTTGCGCCAGCACCTCGCGCAGCGCGCCGTACCGCAGGCTTCTTGCCGCCGCCTCTATGGACAGATGAAGGGCGGCAGCCCGGGCCGGCACGTCCACATGACGCACGCAGCAGGGCAAGCCTCGCTGAGCGCAGAACTGCCGCACCCAGGCCATATCTTCCAGCGCTTCCTGCCCCCGCAGGCCGTGCTCCACATGGCACACGCTGTAATGGCCCCAGCCAGCCTTCTGCAAAGCAGCGCAGGCGGCGGCCAGCGCCATACTGTCAGCGCCGCCGCTGACGGCCAGCAGATAATGCCCGTCCCGCCGCAAAAATTTTTGCAGCGTCCGGTGCAGCTTAAACACTAAGGGATGTATTTTTTTCAAGCAGCTTCCCTCCTCACTGCCATAACCCGGCTGTGCGCAAAGAAAGGGCACCCTGGAGAGTGCCCTATGTCCGCCAACAATTATCTTTCACGTCTGGCGCCACGACCACCGCGTTTAGATTCGGTATTACGTTTGAGATCCAGCATACGGTCGTCGCTGTCCTTTAAAAATTTCGACAATTTATCCTCAAAAGAAAGCGGTGACAACGGACGCGCGTTCTGCTGGCGCATACCGCCGCGACGTTCACGGTTTTCATTCTGCGGACGCTGAGGCTTGGGCTGCGGCGCAGGCGGCGGCGTCAGCTGCTTAATGGACAGGCCGATCTTACCGCGTTCGTCAATGGTCAGCACCTTAACCTTTACCTTGTCGTGTTCCTTTAAAAAGTCATGCACATCCTTGACATAAACATTGGAAACCTCGGAAATATGAATCAGGCCCACTTTGCCCTCCGGTAATTGGACAAAAGCGCCAAAATTGGTGATGCCAGTGACTTCACCCTCTACAATTGCACCTACTTCAAGTGACATCGAGAAAAAAATCCCCCTTAAAAATTCTTTGATACTATTGTATTATACTCTTTAAAAAATAATAGTGTCAACAAAAAAAGCAGAACAAAATTATTACTTCTGCTCTGCTTGCTTCTGCTCCTCCACAATAAAGAGAGGAACCTCGTTTTTACCCACCATATTATAATCCTCGCGGGCCAGCTTTTCGATATAACGGGGGTCGTCTAGGCGCTTACGTTCCTGCTCCAGCGCAGCCTTCTGCTGCTTTAAGGAATCGATGCGCTGCTGCGTTGCCGCCTGCTCCCGCTTGATTTGATAAATGCTGTATTCCTGCCTGCCCACCACCGCAGCGCATACGATGAGCACGAGCAGCATAAACAGCTTAAAAGCACTGGTCCTGCGTTTTCTTCTCCTACTCCTGCTCATCAGCCACCTCCTGAGCGACGGCAAAAACTTAATGCCCGACTTTCTCTAAGCCGGGCATTATATCAACACAAATTATTTTGCGTTTACAACATCCTTAAAAGCTTTGCCAGCTTTGAAAGCCGGAACGGTAGCAGCCGGGATTTCAACTGCTTTGCCGGTTTGCGGATTCTTGCCCATGCGTTCCTTGCGAGCGCGAGCTTCAAAAGTGCCGAAGCCGACAACCTGTACCTTGCCGCCTTTAGCTACTTCTTCTTTCACGGTTTCTAAAGTAGCGGTGATAGCCTTTTCTACGTCTTTTTTGGTTAAGCCTGCTTTTTCAGCAACAGCGGCGATTAACTCAGTCTTATTCATGAAATTATCCTCCTTCAATCATTATCTTGCTGCATGATTGCATTCAGAGCCTGCGGCTCATACTGACTAGCAATAGTATACACTCTAACGCTTTTTCCTGCAAGTGCGTTTTCAAATTTTTCCTATTTTGAGAACAATTTACCTCTTGGCACAGCTTATTTTTCGCGCTTCTTCGCTTCGTCCCAAAACTTATCCAGTTCGTCCAGCGTAAAATAGTTCCAGGGACGGCCGCTGGCCTCCACCTGCCGCTCCACATAATTGAAGCGGTTGGCGAAACGGTTATTAGTGCCGTTCAGAGCGACCTCCGGCTCAATTTTGTGATGGCGCGCATAATTTACCACGGCGAAAAGCACGTCGCCCAGCTCGTTTTCCGCCGCCTGCGCGTCGCCGTTGGCTAAAGCCTCCCGTAGCTCGCCCAGCTCCTCCTGCACCTTGGCCCATACGTCCTCGCTGTCCGGCCAATCGAAGCCCACCTTGGCGGCCTTGCCCTGCATTTTATAAGCCCGCAGCAGCGCCGGCAATCCCTGGGTAACGCCGTCCAAAACATGCTTGCGCTCTGTTTTTTCTTCTTTTTTAATAGCCTCCCAGTTGCGCAGCACATCGTCGCTGCCCTGCACCTGAGTTTCCCCAAACACATGTGGGTGGCGGCGAATCAGCTTATCCACCACCTCGTCGATAACGTCCTGCAAATCAAAGCGGCCTGCTTCCTCGGCCATCCGCGCATGAAAAACGATCTGCATGAGCACGTCGCCTAATTCTTCGCGCATACCGGCCGTATCGTCGGCGTCCACAGCCTCCAAATATTCGTAAACCTCTTCGATCATATTGCTGCGGATGGAAGCGTGGGTCTGCTCCCTGTCCCAAGGGCAGCCTCCCGGCTCGCGCAGCGTGCGCATCACGTCGACCAACGGCTGAATATCCACATCGTCAAAGCCTGCCGTCGTAACTAAAGCTTCATCAGCGCCGCCAAGCTCGCTTACCGCCGCGTCTTCCTCCTCTTCCCCAAAGGACTGAGGTTCCCCGGCAAAAGCTTCCGGCGGCACATATACGCTGGTCAAATGGTCGATACGGGGCTGACGGTCCAGCTCAAATAATTTCACCTTGCGGCATTCCTCATCGGGCAGGCCCAGATTGCGCAGGAAATAAATTTCGTAATCGTCGCTCAAATTATCCATCAGCGCAATTTTTAAATCTCCGGCCACCAGCTGGCTGTACACCTGGGTAATCATCAGCGGGTATTCCCCCGCCTCGCCAATAGCGCCGAAGTCCTGCGCGTCGATAATACGCAGTCCGGCGATAGGGTCGATGCCCAACTCCACATAAGCCAAATCCAAAAAGCTCATGGAAGGCTTAATAACGAGCTTAACGCCCCGCTCCCCGGCAGCCTGGCGCAGCAACACCACGGTTTTTTCCGCCACCAGCGGACTGCCCGGCACGGCGTAAACCACGTCGCCCTGCGCCGCAGCCGCCAGCACTCTTTGCGTCACGCCTTCGTAAACCTCCTCGAAGGACGCGCCCTGCTCGTACAAATCGTCGCAGGAGCTATAGCCCACGTTCTGCCTCTGCAGCTCGCTGACCGTGGGATGCACCGCCGTGCGCAGAATTACCTGCGGACAGTTTTGCAGCAGTTCCATGGTTTCCACGGACATATGGCCTGCGGCTCCAGGTCCCAGACCGACAATAGTAATCGTTCCCATATTACGCCTTCTTTCTCAATAAGCCTTGTGCATTTTACTTTAAAACCTTTTTCAACAACGGCAGCTGCCGCAGCTCGCCCTTAGTCACGACGCCCAAAAGCGGCAGCAGCGCGGCATAAAACAGCGCGGCGCAAAGCATAGCGCCCACCGCCGCCCCTGTTTTCCCAACGGCTGCCAGCAGCAGCCCGTGGCACTGCCAGGCGACGGCTCCCATGCAGGCCGACGCCAGCAGAATTTTACCTATATTATACCAATAAAAATTTATTTTGTAATAACGCAGCATAAAAATGTTCAGCGCGGCCGTTAAGCCAAAATTGATATTGGTGGCCCAGGCCGCTCCGGCAATATTAAAGGCGGCGTTAGTCAGCTGGCACACGGCAATCAGCTTCGCCCCGATACCCAGCAGCATATTCAGCATGGGCAGGCTGCTGTGGCCCATACCCTGCAAAATTCCCGTAGTCACCTGCTGCATACCCAGCAGCCAGATAGCCGGGCCCGAATGCATAATGGCAGCAGCCGCCTTGCCCGTGCCGTATAACAAGCGGCTGATGGGCTCTGCTAAAACGCTCATGCCCACGGCGGCAGGCAGCGTCAGCAGGCAGCACAGCTTCATAGCCGTGGCCGCCTTCTGCTCGATAATATCGCGCCGCTGCAGAGTAAAGGCTTCCGCCACCGCCGGCACCAGGCTGGTGGCCAGCGACATAGTGGGAATGGTCGCCATCAACAGCAAGGGCTGGGCCATACCGGCCAAATAGCCGAACAGGGTTGTGGACTGTTCCACCGTAAAGCCGCTGGCAATCAAATAGCGCGGCACCAGCAAAACGTCGATACTGCTGGTCACCGGCACCAAAATATTAGCGCAGGATACGGGCAGCGCCAGCAGCAGCAAACGCTTTAAAATACGCGCAGCGCTTTCCTGCCCGCCGCCTTCCGCGCCGTTCTGCGGCCCAGCCTGCCACATACCGCGGTAACGGCGGTAAAAATAACCCAATACCAGCAGTCCCGTCAGGCTTCCGGGCAGCGCGCCGAAGGCAGCTCCGGCGGCGGCGTATTCCAAGCCGTACGGCAGCAGCGCATAAGCCAGCGCCACCATGGTCGTCACGCGGACAAACTGCTCCAAAATCTGCGAAACCGCAGGCGGCGTCATCAGCTGATGCCCCTGAAAAAAGCCGCGGAAGCTGGCTAAAATAGACGCAAAAAAAACGGAAGGTGTTAAAGCCAGCAGCGCGTAATAGGCGCGCCCATCTCGCAGCAGCCCCACGTCCACCAGCCACCGGGACGCCAGCAGCAG
>NZ_CAJMEH010000074.1 GCF_905212365.1 uncultured Phascolarctobacterium sp. | reverse complement strand
AGCCGACGGTGGGCGTGGACCCGCTGTCCCGCCGCGAGCTGTGGCAGATTTTGCAGGAGTTGGTGGCCAGCGAAGGGATAACGGTTATTGTCAGCACGGCTTATATGGAGGAGGCGGAGCTGTGCAGCAGCGTTATCGTTTTGCATGAGGGCGCGGTGCTGGCGCAGGGCACGCCGCAGCAGCTGCGGCAGTTAGCTGCGGGGCGCTGCTTCCGCTTGCAGCCGCCGACGGGAGTGCCTACCCGTATTTTGCAGGCCTGCCTGCTGGATGACAGCGCAAGAGTGCTGGATGCGGTGCCGGAGGGCGGCGCGGTGCGCTTTATCGTCAGGGATACGCAGGCTCTGCCGCAGCTGGACGCCTATAAATATTTCAGCGGCTTGATTTTGACGCAGGTAACGCCGCGGCTGGAGGACGGCTTTATGCTGCTTTTGCGCGAGCGCGGCGGCGACGGCTTTAATAATGAAAGCTTTCCCATAGATTACCGGCGCGGCTTTCGTGCCGGTACGGACCTGGACATAGAGGTGCGCGAGCTGGTTAAGCGCTTCGGCGATTTTATTGCCGTAAACAATACGTCTTTCAGCGTGCGCCGCGGAGAAATTTTCGGGCTGCTGGGGCCTAATGGCGCGGGCAAGACGACGACCTTTAGAATGCTGTGCGGGCTTTTGCCGGCGACCAGCGGCAGCTTGTCGGTGGCGGGGATGGATTTGCGGCGGGCGCGTAACCAGGCGCGGGCCAACGTTGGTTATGTGGCGCAAAAATTTTCCTTGTACGGCAATTTGACGGTGGACGAAAACCTGCATTTTTACGGCGGCGTGTACGGCTTGGACGACGGCCGTTTGCAGCGGCGCATACAAACCGTCAAGGAGCAGTTTAATTTGCTGGACGCAGCGGAGATTCCGACGGAGCAGCTGCCGGGCGGCTACAAGCAGCGCTTATCCATGGCGGCGGCGCTGCTGCACGAGCCGAAAATTTTATTTTTGGACGAGCCTACCAGCGGCATCGACCCGCTGGCCCGCCGTTTATTTTGGCGGCAGATTACGGCGCTGGCAGCCAATGGCACCACCATTATTATTACCACGCATTTTATGGAGGAAGCGGAATACTGCGACCGTATTATGATTCAGGATCAGGGCAGAATGCTGGCGCTGGATGCTCCGGCGGCGATTCGCTGCCAGCAGGGGCGGCGCTTGCCGGATATGAACGCGGCCTTTATTGCAATCGTTGAGCAGGCGCATTCTGCGGCAAAGGTAACATTATGACGACGGGGATTTGGACGCGCTTGCGCGCTTTAATCAATAAGGAATTTAAGCAGCTATTGCGAGACCGCAGCAGTATGTTGATAGGCGTGGCTTTGCCTATTATGCTGATTTTTATTATCGGCTACGGGTTGTCGCTGGATGTGAAAAAGGTGCCGACGGCGGTGGTTTTGCAGGATACGTCGCCGGTGGCGCAGGATATGCTGAGCTTTATGACGGGCTCCGATTATTTTGAGCCCCATTATGTGACCTCCATGCCCGAGGCCATGGAGCTGATGGATAAGCGGCAGGTGGACGCCATCGTGGTAGTGCCGCCGCGCTTTACGCAGCAGCTTTACCAGCAGCGGGGCCAGGTGCAGCTCATTCTTTACGGAGTGGAGGCGGCGACGGCCACGATGATTAAAAGCTATGTGGAAAGCGGCTTGGCCCAATGGCAGCAAAGCCAGCTGAGCCTGGCGGGGGCCGGGCAACTGGGCACGATAACTGTGGCCGGCAGGCTTTGGTTCAATGAGGCTAACACCAGCACCTGGTATTTTATTCCCGGTATTATAGTTCTCATTATGTCCATCGTGGGCATTTTTCTGACCTCGCTGGTTATGGCGCGGGAATGGGAACGGGGCACGCTGGAGGCCATCTTCGTCACTCCGGTACACGCGGCGGAGCTGGTGCTGGCCAAAATAGCGCCCTACTTCTGCGTAGCCATGCTGGGCTTTGCTCTGTGCCTGGCGTCGGCCTATTATATTTTCGGCGTGCCCGTTCGCGGCTCCCTTGGGGTAATTATCTTTTCTTCGATGCTGTATCTTTTGGTGGCGTTGGGCATCGGGCTGACTATTTCGGCGCTGACAAAAAATCAATTTCTGGCCTGTCAGGTATCGCTTTTGGTCAGCATTATGCCGGTGATGATGCTGACGGGATTTTTGTTTGATCTGCGCAGCGTGCCCGCCTGGATAAGCGCTATAGGCTATGTGCTGCCCCCGACCTATTATATGCAGCTTTTAAAAACGCTGCTGCTGGCCGGCAATAATTGGAGCCTGATTGTGAAGAATAATCTTATTTTGCTGGGATACGCAATTCTGTTTATGGCTTTGGCTTTGAAGGTAACGCGCAAGCGGCTGGATTGAAGGAGCGGGACTGATTATGCAGGAATTAAAAATATTTTTACGACGACTTAAATTTATTATTGTCAAGGAGCTGCTGACCACGATTAAGGACCCGCGGGTGCGGACGATTTTAATCCTGCCGGTTATTGTGCAAAGTATTGTCTTTGGCTATGCTTCCACATATAATCTGGATAACGTGCCCTATGCGCTGCTGGACCACAGCCGCAGCGCTCTGTCCGCCGAATTTGCGGCGCGCTTGGACGGCACGGGAATTTTTCATCGGGTCGTTACTTTGCAGAGCAGCTCGCAGATAGCGGCTTGTATAGATTCCGACGCCGCTTTGCTGGTGGTGACGATACCGCAGAATTTTGCCGACAGGCTGCACGCGGGGCAGCAGACGCCGCTGCAAATAATTACGGACGGACGCAATACCACGACGGCGGGGATTGTGGCAGGCTATGTGAGCAGCGTGGCGGCGGATTTTAACGCCTGGATGCACGGCGGGCGGCAGCTGCTCAAGGTTGAAACCATCAGCTGGTACAATCCCAATTTGATTACGCGCTGGATGTTTTTGCCAGCCATGCTGGGGCTGCTGACCTTTTTGCAGACCATGATTCTGGCGGGGCTTTCCGTAGCTAAGGAGCGGGAGCAGGGGACTTTCGACCAGCTGCTGGTGACGCCCTTAACGCCGGGCGAAATTTTGCTGGGCAAGGCGGTGCCGCCCATCCTCATCGGTTTGCTGCAGGCTACGCTGGTGCTGCTGGTGGCGCGTTTTTGGTTTGCCATTCCCTTTGCCGGTTCGCTGCTGACGCTGTATTTAACGCTGTTTATTTTCTTGGCGAGCAGCGTGGGCATCGGCTTGTCCATTTCGGCAATTTCCAAAAATATGCAGCAGGTTATGGTGTACTGCTTCGTTTTGCTGCTGCCCATGACGCTGCTGTCCGGTATGGCTACGCCGGTGCGCAGTATGCCGGAAGCGCTGCAATACGCTACCTATGCCAATCCCTTGCGTTTTGCTATCGACGCCTTTCGCCGCATTTATCTGGAGGGCTGCGGCATGGGCGATATTGCCCTGAATTTTATTCCCATGCTTATCGTAGCGGCGGTAACGATGCCGACGGCGGCATGGCTGTTCCGCAATAAGCTTTCATAAGGAGAGAAACATGACGAAAAAAGCATCTTATACGCATATTGCGTCCCGCAGCGACGGGCTGGAAACCCGCGCCCATATCATCGAATGCGCCGGACGGCTGATTGCCGGCCGCGGCTTTGCGCAGACCACCAGCAAAAGTATTTGCCAGGCGGCGCAGGTTAATATGGCCGCCGTCAATTATCATTTCGGCAGCCGCGACGGCTTGTATATCGCCGTTTTGCAGGAGGTTCACGACCACCTTATGACCTTAGAGGAATTGGAGCGACTTTATCATAGCGAGCAATCGGCGGCAGATAAGATTAAGGCATTCGTTCGGATGTATATTTCCCTTTTAAAGCAGGATAATTGGTATGTGGAAGTGTGGACGCGCGAGCTGCTGACGCCTTCGCCCATGTTCATGCAGGTTTTAAACATCAATATGCCTAAATTTCATATCGTGCTGCAGCTTTTTGCGAGCTATTTGGAGCTGCCGGCAACGGATATGCGCTTGTACAGCTGCATCTTCGGGACGATGGCTCCCTTTATGCTGCTGTATTTGCAGCACCGCAGCCCAATCGTACAGCATTTATCGGGGAGCTTTGACCGCGGCGATTTTTTAAATAAGCTGGAAGCTTACGTCCTGGATAATTTGGCGCAGTATAAAACTACGCTGGCAAAATGATGAATAAATTGTGAAGTTTGCGGTTTTTTTAGTTGTTTATTCGCGTAACCCTTTTACTAATTCGCAGTTAAGCGGTAAAATATAAAGTGAAAATTTATGGGCAAATTACTTAAAGTTAACGGAGGTTACTATGCGGATTGGATTGGACGTTGGCAGCACCACTATCAAGATAGCGGCGCTCGATGACGCTGGCAATTTGCTGTATTGCAAGTACCAGCGGCATTATAGCCAGATCGCCAAAAGAATACTGGAATTGCACGACGAACTTTTACAAAAATTTCCTGGACTGCGCACGGCGCATCTGGCTATCAGCGGCAGCGCGGGCATCGGCATCGCCGAAGGCTGCGGCTTGCAATTTGTGCAGGAGGTTTTTGCCGAAAAGGTTTGCACGGAACGGCTGCACCCGGAAACGGACGCGGTTATTGAATTAGGCGGCGAGGACGCGAAAATATTATTCCTGGGACGTCACTTCGACGCGCGCATGAACGACAGCTGCGCGGGCGGCACAGGCGCGTTTATCGACCAGATGGCCTCGCTTTTGAACGTAGAAACTGCGGCTATGAACGATTTGGCGCGGCAGGCCACGACTACCTACACCATTGCCAGCCGCTGCGGCGTTTTTGCGAAAAGCGACATTCAGCCGCTGCTAAACCAGGGCGCAGCCAAGAGCGATTTGGCGGCCAGCATTTTTCACGCTGTGGCCAGCCAGACGGTTACGGGACTGGCTAAGGGACGCCCTATTGAGGGCGACGTCCTGTATCTCGGCGGTCCGCTGACTTTTATTAGCTGCTTACGCGAAAGCTTCGATAATATTTTAAATATCAAGGGCGTGTGCCCGGAAAACAGCTTGTATTACGTGGCGATGGGCGCGGCCTTCTGCGCCGAACGCGAGGTGGATTTGGACGAGCTGCCGGCAAAACTGGCGGCGGCGATTAAGACGCATACCTTCGAGCATTTGCCGCCGCTGTTTAAAAATCAGGAGGAATATACGGAGTTTGCGCGCAGGCATCAGCGCGATTCCGTCGCTATCGGTTCGCCGGAGGGCGCGGCGCAGGCGTTTATCGGCATAGATTCGGGCAGCACGACGATTAAAATCACCGTCATCAGTCCGCAGGGCGAGCTGTTGGATTCTTTTTACCAGAGCAATAAGGGCAACCCCGTCGTTGCGGTGCGTGATTATTTAACGGACTTTTATCAGAAATATCCCGGCTGCCGCCTGCTTGGCGGGGCTGTTACCGGTTACGGCGAGGATTTAATCCGTCACGGCTTCGGCATCGATTACGGCATTGTCGAAACCATGGCGCACTTTTACGCTGCGCAGCATTTGGAGCCGCAGGTAGATTTTATTCTGGACATCGGCGGGCAGGATATGAAGTGCCTGAAAATCCATAACGGCGCGATTGACAATATATTTTTGAACGAGGCCTGCTCCAGCGGCTGCGGCAGCTTTTTGCCGACCTTCGCCGAAATCTTAGGCTACACTGCGGAAAAATTCGCTAAAATCGGTTTGTTCGCCGACAAACCGGTGGATTTGGGCAGCCGTTGCACCGTATTTATGAACAGCAGCGTCAAGCAGGCGCAGAAGGACGGCGCTTCCGTCGCCAATATCAGCGCGGGTCTATCCATCAGCATTGTGAAAAACGCCTTATATAAAGTTATTCGCCCCGGCAGCAAGGAAGCCATTGGCAAGCACATCGTCGTACAGGGCGGCACGTTCCTGAACGACTGCGTGCTGCGAGCTTTCGAGCAGGAGATGGGCTTGCAGGTAGTGCGCCCCAATATCGCGGGGCTTATGGGTGCTTACGGCGCGGCGCTGTACGCG
Organism: uncultured Phascolarctobacterium sp.; assembly: GCF_905212365.1. Classification (GTDB taxonomy): domain Bacteria; phylum Bacillota; class Negativicutes; order Acidaminococcales; family Acidaminococcaceae; genus Phascolarctobacterium_A. Next base: position 2,566 of record NZ_CAJMEH010000074.1, on the reverse strand, counting down.
CAAAGGCGTTATGCAGCAGACCCGCGGCCGACGGCGATTGTGAATTTACAGCAGTTGCGCGCTTTTACGCACACCGTTAAAGGAGTTACTTGCGGCTTGTGCAGCAACCATTGCCATCTGACTGTCAATACCTTCGCCAGCGGCAAGCGCTTTATCAGCGGCAACCGCTGCGAACGCCCCATTACGCACATGGCGCCCAAGGACGATTTGAACCTGTACCGGCAAAAGCTGGAGCTGCTCAGGCAGCTGCCCAACAACGAACAGCCTGCGCACGGCGTTATGGGCGTGCCCATGGGACTCAATATGTACGAGCTGCTGCCGTTCTGGCAGGCCCTGCTCAACGCTTTGGGTTTTAAGGTGCTGGCCAGCCCGATAGAGGATAAAACGATTTACCGCCTAGGGCAGGGTACCATCCCCAGCGATACGGTGTGCTATCCGGCGAAGCTGATGCATGGGCATATTAAATGGCTTCTGAATAAGGGCGTGCAAAATATTTTTTATCCCTGTATGACGTATAATATCGACGAACACAGCGCGGAAAACTGTTATAATTGTCCCGTAGTGGCTTATTATCCCGAAGCGCTGCACGCTAATATGCGCGAATTGGGAAAAGTGCATTTCTTCTTTGATTATCTGGGATTGCTGCATAAAAAGGTTTTGGTGAAAAAGCTTTACGAAATGTTTAGCAAGGATTACCCGGATATGACCAAGGCGCAAATAAAGACCGCCGTCGACGCGGCGTTTCAGGCGTACTATGCGTTTGAAGCGCAGGTGCGTGAGCGCGGCGAAAAAATTATCGCTCAAGCGCGCGCGTTGGGTAAGCCCCTCGTAGTGCTGGCCGGACGGCCGTATCATATCGACCCCAAGGTCAACCACAGCATTGATCGTCTGATTACGACCATGGGCGCGGCGCTGGTCAGCGAGGATGCCGTGAGCGTTTATGTCAAGCCGCAGGATTTGGACGCTGATTTACAGGTGCTCAATCAATGGACCTATCACAGCCGTTTGTACGCCGCCGCTAAATACGTCGCCGAAAATCCGGATATGCATATGATACAGCTGGTAAGCTTCGGCTGCGGCTGCGACGCCATTACTGCCGACGAATGCCGCCGCATTTTAGAAGAGCGCGGGCGGATTTATACGCAAATAAAAATAGACGATATCGATAACCTGGGCGCCGCTAAGATTCGCATTCGCAGCTTGTTCTCGGCGGCCAACCTGTTCGATTTGGATAATAACTAAAGGAGGGTTTTGGATGGCGGAAGCTACAAATCCCGGTTTCATACCCTTTACTGAGGAAATGAAAAAGACCCATACCATTCTGATTCCCGGTATGCTGCCGCTGCATTTCTCACTGCTGCAGGCTGCGCTGAAAAGCTGCGGCTACAAGGCGGAAATTTTGCAGAACACCAGCCGCGAGGTAGTGGAAACGGGTCTGAAATATGTAAATAACGATATTTGCTATCCGGCGCTTTTGGTAATCGGCCAGCTGCTTAACGCGCTGGAAAGCGGCAGGTACGATTTGCAGCGCGTGGCGCTGATTATCAGCCAGACGGGCGGCGGCTGCCGTGCGTCCAATTATATTTACCTGCTGCGCAAGGCTTTGGAAAAGGCCGGCTTCAGCCACATTCCCGTTATCAGCTTAAACGTCAGCGGTTTGGAAAAGCAGCCTGGCTTTCATCTGGACGCTTCCATGCTGCGTAAATTTTTGGCGGCGGTCATTTACGGCGACGCTTTAATGTATCTGACGAATAAAATTCGCCCTTACGAAGTGGTGCAGGGCGCCAGCGACGCTTTGGCTAAAAAATGGCTGGAAAAGCTGGACGCGGCTTTCCAAAACGGCAAGGCCCAGGCGTTGGGCAGCATTAAAAAGCTGACTAAGGCTATCGCCGAGGAATTTGCCGACGTGCCCATCGTCAGCGCGCCGAAAACCAAGGTAGGCATTGTGGGCGAAATTTATATTAAATACGCCGCGCTGGGCAATAATAATCTGGAAAAATTTTTGCAGCAGCAAAAATGCGAATATATGCTGCCCGGTCTGCTGAACTTCGTGATGTACTGCGTGGATACATATTTAACCGATTATAAGCTGTACGGCGGCAGCTTTTTGACCTACGGCGCGAATAAGGGCGCGATGTGGTATTTAAAGCATTTGGAAAGTATTCTGCATCAGGCGCTGAGCAAGGCGCCCTTCAGCCCGCCGGCTACTTATGAAGAAACGAAAGCCATGGCGAAGGGCGTGATTGGTTACGGCAATAATATGGGCGAGGGCTGGTTGCTTACGGCAGAAATGCTGGAGCTGGTACACAGCGGCTATACTAATATTATCTGCGCCCAGCCCTTCGGCTGTCTGCCCAATCATATCGCCGGACGCGGCATGATTAATAAGATTAAGGAGATTGCTGAGGAGGCCAATATTCTGGCTATCGATTACGACGCCAGCGCTTCCCGCGTCAATCAGGAAAACCGTATCAAGCTAATGCTGGCGACGGCAAAATAAATAATAAAAAATAAGGGTCTTTGCCAAAAGCTGTGGTCGGCGCTCTAACGTTTGTGTGGTGGGCGC
>NZ_CAJMEH010000073.1 GCF_905212365.1 uncultured Phascolarctobacterium sp. | reverse complement strand
ATAGAAAGCTGCCGGTTAGAAAAAGACTCAAGCATTCGCTTGAGTCTTTTTCTATGCGCTGATAACTGCCGACAAGGACGCGGCCTGGCTGCCGCTTTTTGTTTGCCAATTCTTTTCATACTTAAAATTTGGGGCCACTTTCTTAATCCAGCGTCTTGTGTTATAATAGAGCGGAACATTAAGACTGTATAAAGGAGCTTGCAAAATGCGTATTATTATAGCTGGTGCAGGTAAGCTGGGTTTTAGTATCGCACAGCTGTTGGCAGAAGATCAGTTTGACGTAGTAGTAGTAGAGGTAGACCCTAAGCGTAAGGAAGTAGTGCAAAATTCGCTGGACGTTTTGGCTATCGAGGGTAATTCCTGCAGCCCTACGACCTTTGCCGATCCCGATGTTTGCGACGCCGACGTTTTAATCGCCTGCACTGACAGCGACGAAGTTAATATGGTAACCTGCCTGATGGCTAAGAACCATGGTATTAAGCACACCGTAGCCCGTATCCGCAATGTGGAATATGCGGTGCATGCGCCGGAAATGCTCAATAAGGATATGAAAATCGATTTGGTTATCAATCCGGAGCGCATTACCGCCGTGGAAATCGACCATATTCTGATGACGCCGTCCGCTTTGAACGTGGATGAATTTGCCGAGGGCAAGGTGCGCATGTTTGAGGCCAAGGTTAAAGAGGATTCGCCGCTGATAAATATTCCATTGAAGGATTTGAACATACCCAAGAATATTTTGATGGCTATGGTTTTCCGCCGCCATAGGATGATTATTCCTCGTGGTAACGATTACGTTATTCCCGGCGACAACGTCTATTTTGTAGGCAGGCACGACGCTATTCGCGATTTTGAAAACAGCTTTTCCAATACTTATGAGAAGCTGGAACGAGTGCTGATTATCGGCGCAGGCCGCACAGGGCGTTTTTTAGCGCCGATGCTGGAAAACCAAGGGATTCAGGTCAAGGTTATCGAAAAAAATAAGGAACGCTGCCAGATGCTGGCTTCAAGGCTTAAACGAGGCTTGGTGCTGTGCGGCGACGGTACGGATATCGACCTTTTGATGGAGGAGGGCGTTTCGGAAGCTGACGTAGTAATCTGCCTGACTGAAGACGATAAGCTGAATTTGTTGCTGGCGCAGCTGGCCAAGCATTTGGGCGCACGTAAGACCATCGTTCGCGTAGCGCGCAACGAATATATTGAGCTGATGGAAAAGGTGGGCGTGGATATCGTACTGTCCTCCCGTCTGCTCAGCGCCGGTGAAGTGCTGCGCTTCATCCGTAAGGGCGGCATCGTATCTGTGTCGCTGCTGGAGGGCGCACAGGCGGAGGCTTTGGAAATTATCGTAGGAAAGGACAGCGAGGTGGACGGCGTAGCCGTGCGCGATTTGCGGCTGCCTAAGGAATGTTTGCTGTGCGCCATTGTGCGCGATAACGAAGCCTATATTCCTAACGGCGATACGGTGTTGCTGGCTAACGACCGCATTATTTTGTTCATTAAGAGCGAATTTTCCAAGAACACAGTGCCTATGTTTGAAGGCCGAGGGTAGACGCTATGGATGCACGGCTCGTAAACCGTTTATTGGGAAATTTAACGATAGCTTTTTCCTTAGTGCTGCTGTTGCCGCTGTTTGCGGCCATTGTGGCCGACCAGGAGCATATATGGATTTTTGCCTTTAGCCTCATCGCTTCGGTGACGGTGGCTTCGGTATTTAATATTTTTGGCGCGCAGCGCATGCGTCAGCGTCTGCGGGTGCGCGAAGCCATAGCCGTGGTCGGCTGCGGCTGGCTTTTGGTGTGTCTGATGGGCTCGCTGCCATATTTATTCCTTAATCCCGGCGACCCTTTAGCCGCCGTTTTTGAAAGCGTATCGGGCTTTACGACGACGGGCGTTACCACTGCCGAATCCTTTGAGGCTTTTCCGCCCAGTATTTTGGTTTGGCGCTGCCTTACGCATTGGACCGGCGGTATCGGCGTTATTATGCTTTTTATTATTATTATGCCGCAGATGAACAGCGGCACCAGCTACCTTTTTAATGCTGAGCTGCCGGGAGGCATGGCCGAACGCACGCTGCCCAAAATTAAGGAATCGGCGCTTTTGATTCTCTGTATCTATGTTTCGCTGACGCTGGTGGAGATAATACTGCTGCTTTTAGCTGGCGTGCCTTTGTTTCAGGCTATCAATCTGGCTTTGGCGACTATGGCTACGGGCGGCTTTTCTTATTACCACGACAGCCTGATTGCGTTCGACAATATTTTTGTAGAGGTTATAGCGATTTTTTTTATGCTGATAGCCAGCATGAACTTTTCGCTTTACTATAAAATCTGGCGCGGCGATTGGCTGTCCCTGCGCAACGACACGGAACACCGCTATTATTTGTGCATTTTGGCTGTCGCGGCTTTTCTTATCTGCGGCGATTTATATCTGACTGACTATCTGCCCTTGGGCGAATGCGTGCGTCACAGCATTTTTCAGGCTATTTCCATCGGCAGCACTACGGGCTTTGCCTCGTCGGACTTTGATACCTGGCCCAGCTTCAGCCGCAGCATACTGCTGATGCTGATGTTTATCGGCGGCTGCAGCGGCTCAACTGCGGGCGGCATTAAAATATCGCGTTTGATAATTTTATTGAAGGCCGGATGGGCCGAGCTTTTGCGCACTCTGCATCCGCGTATCGTTTATTCCGTAAAAATGGGCGATAAGGATATTGACCCCATTGTTGTGGGCAATATTACGCGCTTTTTTTTCTTGTATATATTGGTCTTTATCGTTTTGACATTATTGATTTCCTTGTCCGGAATTTCTGCGATGGAATCCATCGGCTTGATTGCCGCCTGCATGAGCAGCGTAGGCCCGGCCTTTGGCGTAGTAGGGCCCACGTCGACCTACAGCAGTCTGCCGGATTGGGCGCGCTTTATCAGCATTGTGGCAATGCTGCTTGGCCGTTTGGAAATTTTTACTTTACTGGCTATCCTGCGTCCTGATTTTTGGCGCGATAAACAGAATTGGTAAAAGCTTGGGAGTTGAGGTATGAATACGAAGGTAATTTTATATCTTTTGGGAAAAATATCGTTCGGCATCGGCGCGGTGCAGCTCATACCTCTGCTGATGGCTTTGTATTACGGCGAGGATTGCTATCTTTATTTTGCGTTGTCCTTTTGCATAGCCATCGTTTTATACAAGCTGTTTGACCGTTACGGTCGCAATGTTTCCCATAATGATATATCGGTGCGCGAGGGTATAGGCACGGTATTTTTTTCGTGGGTGCTGGCTGCAGGGCTGGGAGCTTTGCCTTTTTGCTTTGCAGGCGTGCTTGACCCGGTGTCGGCGTATTTTGAAAGTATGTCCGGATTGACCACTACCGGCGCGACGGCTATTTCCAATTTGGAGGACCTGCCGCGCAGCCTGCTTTTTTGGCGCGTTTTGACGCACTGGATTGGCGGTATTGGCATTATCGTGCTGTTCGTGGCTTTGCTGCCGCAGATTGCAGGCAGCGCTATGTATTTGTTTAACGCCGAGGTTACGGGCTTTTCCAACAGCCGTATCCTGCCGCGTATCCGCACTACGGCGATAGCGCTGTTTTATATTTATCTGCTGCTGACGATTATTTTAACGGGCATTCTGGCAGGGATGGGCATGAGCGAATACGACGCCGTTTATCATGCCTGCTCGGCTGTTGCTACAGGCGGTTTTTCCAATTACGATAACAGCGTGGCGCATTTTGGCAGCCCTATGATAGAATATGCTTTAGGCGTTTTTATGATTTTAGCTGCCGGTAACTTTGCCGTGTATTACCAGGTAACGCAGAATGGTTTTCAGGCTTTGTGGCACGATTTGGAATTTAAGGTATATGTGGTATTGGTGTTTAGCGTCTCCGTGCTGATTACGGCCAATATTGTTATCGTCAACGGCTACAGTCTGGCCGACGGTTTTAAAACGGCTTTTTTTCATGTGGCTTCGTTTGCGTCGACCACGGGCTTTGTGGCCGATAATTACGATAACTGGCCTTCGTTTGCCAAGCTGTTGCTGGCGCTTACTTTTTTCACCGGCGGCTGCGCGGGCTCGACTGCGGGTGGCATTAAAATCTGCCGCTTGATTGTGTTGTTGAAAACGGTGGCGGCTGAGCTGCGGCGCACGCTGCATCCGCAAATGCTGCTCAATGTTTACTACAGCAGAAAGCCCTTGCCGGTGCAGACCATTATCAATATCAGCCGTTTCTTTTTCGTATATATCCTATTAGTGGCTTCTTTGTCCCTCGTGCTGACCTTTGACGGAATGGACGTAACGGAAGCTATTTTTGGCGTAGCTTCCTGTATGGCGAGCGTGGGCCCGGCCTTTGACAGTATAGGCGCTACCGGTACTTATGCGCAGGTGCCAGCGTGCAGCAAGGCGGCGCTGTCCCTAGCTATGCTGCTGGGCAGGCTGGAGCTGTTCACGGCTTTAGCTTTGCTGCGCAGCGAATATTGGCGTAATAGTAAACGCTGGTAAGTAAAAATATTAAAATAATTGTAAAGAAGAATGTCTTTAGAGGATATTCTTCTTTTATTTCGCGTTCAAATAATGTATAATAAATACTATCCGCTTATATTGGAGGGATGTTAATGAAAAATTATTTTTTACCTATCGGCAAGCGTCAGGAGGAAGTTCTGCTGCCGGAGGAGCATGTTATTTATGATATACACGGCAACGACGCGCATGTATGCCCGGATATTGTTGCAGCTACGCGGGAGGCTATCCGCAATCCTATTTGCTCTAAGCCGCTGCGCGAAATTGTCCGCGCCGGTGAAACGGTGACTATTATTGTCAGCGACATTACCCGTTTGTGCGGCACTTCCGAATTTTTGCCGGTCATAGTGGACGAGCTGAACAGCGTAGGCGTTAAGGACGAGGATATTACGGTTATCGTAGCTACGGGCACGCACCGCGGCCATACGCCGGAAGAGGACATAGTAGTCTGCGGCGAGGAAATGGTTAAGCGCTTAAAAATCGTGCAGCATGACAGCCGCAAAAAGGAGGATATGGTGTCTTTGGGCAAAACCTCCTTCGGCAACGAGGTGGCGCTCAGCAAATATGTAGTTAACGCTGACCGCGTGATTTTAACCGGCGCAGTAACCTTGCATCCCTTTGCCGGTTTTGGCGGCGGGCGCAAGGCTGTAATGCCGGGTGTGGCGGCTTACGAAAGCATTATGCTGAACCACTGCATGACCATGTCCAAAATTGAGGGCGGGGGCTGCAATAAAGCCTGCGACGCCAGTCTGCTGGAGGGCAATCCTATTCATCAGGATATGATGGAGGCCGTATCCCTGCTGGAGCCGGACTTTTTAGTGAATACGGTTTTTACTCCTGACGGAGATATCAGCGAGGTAGTGGCAGGACATTGGCAAAAAGCTTGGGAGCAGGGCTGCAAGGATTTGCTGGCCATGGGCGGCGTGCATATCAAGCAGCTGGCCGATGTGGTTATCGCTTCTGCCGGCGGTTATCCTAAGGATTTGAATTTATATCAGGCCACTAAATGCCACATGAACGCGCAGTTCGCTGTGAAAAAAGGCGGTATTATGATTTTTACGCTGGACTGCCCGGATATCAAGGAGCCCGCCATCTTTACCGACTGCTTCAGCCGCACCGATATGGAGCAGTTTGAAAAGGATATTCGCGCTAATTTTACCATTCCTGCCTTCGTCGCTTTCAAGGCCCGCAGCATTGTCAACGATGTGACGGCTTATTTGGTAACGCGGCCGGAAAATTTTGATTTTGTCCGCAAAACCGGGCATATTCCCTGCCATACCCTGGCAGAGGCCTGGGAGAAGGCTCAGGAGCAGCTTGCCAAGCAGGGGAAAAAGGATTATACTATTACGATTATGGGGCACGCTTCGGCAACACTGCCGATTTTAGATAAGTAAATTTGCACTGGGCGCTGCCCATGCGCTAAGAATTTTAGGCAGCGCGGTTTGCTGCTGCGATAAAAATAAAACTGAAAATGAACGATGAAAAGCTTTAGAGTATGCTTGCGAAAGCAAGCTGCTTTAAGGCTTTTTTTGTTAGTTAGGGTTGGGAATGAGTGATGCGGATATTGAGATGCTGTAGTGGTGGTCATTAAGGGTGCTGGCGAATAAAGAAAAGAGAAATTTACAACTACTTACGTCTTTACGGGGGGGACAAGCGTGCTATACTTATGGTGAAGAGGATGCGGCAGCACGCCGCACACATAAATTTTACAACGAGCAAAACTTTTACAGACGAAGGGATTGGTGTTTATGAAACGCAAAGAAATTTTAGCGAGAGCAATAACCTTAGGCTTGCTGCTTGCAATGCCGTTTAGCAACGCGTGGGCGGCGACTGCTACACAAAGTAAAAGTACAAGTAGTAAGTACAGTAATGATTTAAAACTAAGCTTTGATAATAAATGGGAGAATAAGCATTGCACAGGCTTGCAGACTTATGTAAATAGTAATGCTAAGGCTGATGTAACTATAGAGTTTGTGGGTGAAAAAATAAGCATTAGTGGGAAAAATTCTATTGTACCGTCTCAAAAATACAATAAAACCAAGACAATAATTTCAGGAGTATATTCTTATGCCGCTAGCAAAAAAGGGGACTCATATCGTGCCATCACATATCTTGGAGGTAACAATACAAGCGATATATCTATTGATGTTGATGGCTATGGTATAGCTGTGGGTGTTTATGTTAATGGAACGTCCAATAAACAAGGTTCTAAAGTAATAATCACTGGAGATAATTTTACAGTTGCTAGTCACTCAAATGATTATTATGCGTATGGTCTTTATGTGGGCAATAATACTACTGATTTAAATGGGAAAGCAACTTCTACATTGATAATCAATGCTGACAATACTATTATCAATGCTTCTTCTGATGTTAAAATTGACGAGACTGATGGCGATTTTCATGGGATTGGTATAACGGCATTTTCACAGGGTGTTGTAGAAATTAATGGCAATTTAGAGGTAAATGCAGATACTGTTTTATCTACGCGCGGTAATGCAGTGACGAAAATTAACGCCGCTAATGATTCTGATAAAACTATAAAGCTTAATGGCAATATAGATTTTAACTACTCTAACACTACTAAAGTAGACGCAGATGTTACCATTAATTTGGCTAATGAAGAATCTTATTTGAATGGCAATATTGTTCCGACTGGATATCCTATGCCGGATGGATATGACGAGATTAACTCTATGAAACTTGGAATTAGCAATTCGGCGCAGTGGACAACTGATTCGGCTAGTAGAGTAAATATCTTAACATTGGATGGAGGTATTATCAATTTACTTAATAAGTCCGAAAATATACAGATTGTTGCAGTGGATGCATTGAAAGGCGCTGGCGGTACGGTAAACTTTGCTGTTGACGCTAGCGGTGATACGCTCGCTGTAGGAACATTTGACGTGGAAAATAGTGACAGCAGCGCTAAAGTAACTGCAAATTATAATGGTATTACGGCAGATAATGTTGGTACTAAAGAAAAATTTGCGAAGTTAGTACATAACAGTTTAAAAATTGGTGGCGTTGCTGAATTTACAGCAGTTGTTAAAGAAGGTTTGCTTACTCCGAGTATGACCGGTATCACAAGCAATGATAAAAATGGCAATACGCTTGAGATTAAGGATATTCAGCAAGGGACTTCTACCACCACCATGGACGCTATGCGTGATATTGCCAGCACGGCGATAATCGCTTGGCGGCAGGAGGACAGCACGCTCAGCCAGCGTTTAGGCGAGCTGCGCAACAGCGAGGGCGATCAGGGCGTGTGGGTGCGTATGAGCCGCGGTGAATTTGAATACAGCGGCGCGTATAAGAACCAGTACAATTACTTCCAGATGGGTTATGACAAAGCGTATGGCGACTGGCATTACGGCGCGGCCATCAGCCACAACGACGGCAAGACGGCCTACGCCAACGGCAAGGGCGATAACCGCAGCACCAGCTTATCCCTGTACGGCACTTGGTTAGGCGAGCGCGGACATTATGCAGATATCGTTTTGAAGCAGGGTCGCTTGAACAATGAATTTGAAATCCATACTGAGGCAGGCGATACTCGCGGTGATTATGGCGCTTGGGGTACGTCTTTAAGCGGAGAATATGGTGTTAAGGTGGATATGTCCGACGGCTGGTATGTAACGCCGCAGGCACAGCTGACCTTTATGCGTATCGGCGGCGAGGACTATACTACCAGCAATAATATTCGCGTAAGCCAGGATACTTTGTACAGCATGGTAGGGCGCATTGGCTTCGAGCTGGGCAAGAAAATTACGAATAAGGGCAGCGTTTATGCTAAAGCCTCTTTGCTGCATGAATTTGCGGGCGACGCCGATACGTATCTGCGGTTAGGTGATTTGCACAACAGCTATAGTCAGGATATAGGCAATACGTTGTATGAAGCTGGGTTAGGTTTTAATTACAAAACCAGCGCCGACAGCTATATTTATGCCGACGTAGTCAAGACGGTTGGCGACGATATCAAGACTCCGTGGCAATGGAACGCAGGTATGCGCTGGAGCTTCTAAGGCTTTGGTTTTCTGACTGCTTGACGGTATAAAAAAACTCGCGTTAGTCCTTCCTTGAATTTGGAAAGGCTGACGCGAGTTTCGTTTTTAGTGTGCCCGGCATGGGCGATAACTAGGTGGTGAAAGTCCACTACGCGCTC
>NZ_CAJMEH010000072.1 GCF_905212365.1 uncultured Phascolarctobacterium sp. | reverse complement strand
CACCCTTTTTTAACTTTTTCTGTAACTTTTTGCACATTTTTTCTGATACGCAAGGTTGCGTTGGCAAAGAAAGCCTTTTGTTTACTACTGCATCAGCCTTTTTACGTCAAAAGTCACCATAAAATATTTTAGCAATCGCTGACAAATAAAGAATCAGGCTCTCCGCATTGCGCAGAAAGCCGGTCTATTTTAAATCAGTTTTTACTTTTCATAAGTGAAGTTATTAATCTGCGGACGCAAATCCTCGCCCTGCTGCGCTTCAGCCGACAGCACGGCCTGTACCAGAATAGCGTTTTCCAAGCGTTTCTTTTGCAGCTTGCAGCCGTACTCATAAGGCTTGGAAATATCGCCGTTGATTAAATCGGCGTTGGCATGGCAGCCGCCGCTGCAGAAAAAGCGCGCCCAGCACTTGCTGCACTCCGGCTTCGTCATAACATGAGTATGACGGAACTTCTGTACCAGCTCCGGCTTTACCACGCCGGTTTCCAGAGTCCCCAGCTTATATTGCTCGCGTCCCACAAATTGGTGGCATGGGTAAATATCGCCGTCGGCAGTAATAGCAAAATATTCGTGGCCTGCGCCGCAGCCCGCCAGACGCTTAGCCACGCAGGGCCCGTTATCCAAAGCCACATTAAAGTGGAAAAAGTCAAAAGAAGCGCCCTCACGGCGTCTGGCCAAATAAGCGCGCGCCAGCTTATCATATTCTTCAAAAATAATCGGCAGATCCTCCTCTGTCAGCACCCATGGCTCGTCAACACCAACAACCGGTTCCACCGAAATTTCCTTGCCCACCTTAGTCATGTCCAGCACATCTTCGCAGAAATGCGTACTGTAATGAGTGTAGGTTCCGCGCAAATAATAATTTTTTCCTTGACGGCTGTCGATAAGCTTTTTAAAGCCGCGCACTGCTGCGTCGTAGCTGCCTGTCTTATTGGGGAAGGGACGCATAGCGTCGTGAGTTTCCTTTTTGCCATCCAGGCTCAGCACCAGCATAACGCGGTTATCGTTCAGAAATTGAATATTTTTATCGTTCAGCAGCGTGCCGTTCGTCGTCAGCGTCAGCTTGATATTCTTGCCGGTTTCCTGCTCGCGGCGGCGTACATATTCCACAATATGCACAACTACCGGCCAGTTCATCAAAGGCTCGCCGCCAAAAAGATCCAGCTCCAGATTATGACGCTTTTTGCTGCCGGCAATGGCAAATTCCACAGCCTTTTCCGCTGTTTCCTTGCTCATCAGCTGACGGCAGCCGCCAAAGGAGCCCGTATCTGCAAAACAATAACCGCAGCGCAGATTGCAGTCGTGCGTTACCAGCAGACACAAGGATTTTACGATAGGCTTTTCCGCGAAGGTAGGCGGCACTTCAAAGGCAGGGCTGAACAGCAATCCGTCCTTTTGCAGTCCGTGCATTTCCTCCAGCGCATCCCGCAAATCCTCCTCGCTGTATTTATCTTTTAACGCGGCGACAGCCTCCTCATCATTACTGCCGTCATAGTAATCCAACAAATCATAAATAACGTCGTCGACCAAATGAACCGCGCCGCTATTTACATCCAGCACCGCCATGTAATCGTCAAGGCGCATTTTATGTATCAGCATGTAATTCAACCTTTCTTTTATAAAATAGTGATAACAAAGCCAAAAGCTTTCGGGACTTCTCCCTCAGAAAAATTACTTATAATTATAACATTTGCAAAGGGCGAAATATTTCAAGGAAAGTGTGTAGCTGTAACCTGTTTCCTCAAAATTTGCGTCTTCTATGCTGGCTTACTCATTGCTTCCCTCCAGGATAGTACCTATGCCAGAAGTGGGTACTTGTATTTTTTCTTGCAATTAGTATAATTATATTATCCGCAGCCGTTAATGTCAATTTTACGCGCTGCAAATACAAAAATAACTGGAGGCATGACTAATGAAGAAAGATTTAGGAATTGTGCAGGCAGTATATCCTATGCCCGTACTCATGGTAGCAGCCTATGACGAAAACGAAAAAGTTAATGTGATGAACGCCGCATGGGGACAAATCTGCGACAATGACAAGATTATCATTTTTATTGGCGAAGGCAAAAAGACATGGCTCAACATCAAAGCCAGCAAAGCCTTTACCGTCTCTTTAGCTGATGAAGCGCACATGGACGTCGCTGATTTCTTCGGAATCGCTTCCGGAAATAAAATAAATGATAAATTTGAGCGAACAGGCTATACGGCAATCAAAAGCGACAAGGTTCACGCCCCTATCATCGACGAGTTTCCCGTCGTTATGGAATGCGAGCTGCTTGATATTTTAGATACCGAATATGTATCCGGCATCGTTGGCCGCATTGTCAATGTAAAAGCGGAGGAAGCGGTGCTTTCTGACAACGGTAAGGTCGACCCAGCAAAGCTCCGCGCTCTTATCTTCGATACTTTCCAACATGGTTATTATGTAACTGGCGAAAAGGTTGGACAGGCTTGGAACGCCGGCGCCAAACTGATGAAAAAGTAAATAAACCCGCACCATCAAAAAATCCCCCGAGCATACGCCGGGGGATTTACTTTTCGGTAAATTATTTGCTGTGTTCGCAAACCTGATTGCCAACGGTGCAAGAAGTCTTGCAGGCAGACTGGCAGGAAGCCGGGCACTCGCCGCAGCCGCCGGTACGCAGGGTTTTGTTCAGCATAGCTTTATTAACAGTTTGGATATGTTTTCTCATCGTTACTACCTCCAAAATAAGTATTATATTGCTTTTTTATTTTACCGTGTTTTTCCGTATTTTGCAAGCAGTTTTTATGTACAGCCCTCAACGCGTCCCTTCGGCTCTCGACCCTGCTGCATGTCACAAAATTTTAACCGTTCCGCCCTCTTTTCTTTGCTATAATGGTTTCAGGAACTAATAGGAGTGAGTATTATGCAGACGCAGCGGATTGCCCTTTTTCTTTTAGCTGCAGCGTTACTTATCAGCGGATTTTACAACAAAGAACCGCTGCTGGTGCTGCGCAAAGCTACTACAATTTGTTTGGAGTGTATCGGCCTTGGATAAACGCAGAGCAGTACAATTTTTAACAGCTTTACTGTACAATGCGCATTTCCCCGGCTTTTGGCAGGGCAGGCTCTACCGCGGCAGTTTAAAAAGCGTCTGCGTACCCGGACTGAACTGCTACTCCTGTCCCGGCGCCTTAGGCGCTTGCCCCCTGGGCGCGCTGCAAAGCTCCCTTAGCGGCGTATTTCTGCGCTTTCCTTTCTATGTTCTGGGTCTTTTAATTTTATGCGGCCTGCTTTTCGGGCGGCTGATTTGCGGCTGGGGCTGCCCCTTCGGTTTAATACAGGAGCTGCTGCATAAAATCCCCTCGCCTAAGCTGCGGCCTGGCACTATTACCCGCAGGCTTTCCCTGCTTAAATATTTTATCGCCGTAATTTTTCTGCTGCTTCTGCCCCTTGGCTTCTACTATGCTCAGGGAACCGGCATCCCGGCCTTCTGCAAATTTATCTGCCCCGCTGGCACTTTAGAAGCCGGCTTACCCTTAGCGCTGGCCAACAGCAATATCCGCAATAATTTAAGCTGGCTGTTCGGCTGGAAAATGCTGCTTTTGGCGGCCACAATTATTGCCGCAGTTTTTATCTACCGGCCCTTCTGCAGTTTTATTTGTCCCTTAGGCGCCTTTTACGGATTTTTTAATAAGCTGGCGCTTTTTGGCATTACCGTAGAACAAAATAAATGCGTCGGCTGCGACCGCTGCGTGCAGCACTGTCCTATGGATTGCCGCGCCGTCGGCGACCGGGAATGCATCTGCTGCGGCAGCTGCCAAAAGGTCTGCCCCACGCAAGCCATTCGCTGGCGCAAAATTTCATTCTGACGGAGGTATCGAAGTATCTATGAAAGCGTTCTTCACCAGTATTTTTTTAATCGCCGCTCTGCTGCTCGGCGGCTGCGCAGGCACCCAAACCGCAGCAGACAGCAAATCCTCGCCTGAGGCGAATATCGCCAAGGCGGAAGCTTCCATAGCCGACGAAGGCTTAGCCGTGCGTCAGCTGGCTCCTGATTTTACCTATACAGATTTGCAAACGGGCAAGCACGTCAAGCTGTCCGAACTGCGCGGCAAGCCTGTATTTCTCAACTTTTGGGCGACCTGGTGCCCGCCCTGCGTAGGCGAGCTGCCGCATTTTGAAAAGCTTTATCCCAAATATCAAGATAAAATTTATTTTCTCGCCGTTTCCATCGACGAGGACAGCGCTGCGCCCCAAGCCTTCCGCAAGCAAAAGGGCTATAGCTTCCCCATGGGTTACGGCGAACCCCAAAGCGTCGGCAGCTTGTACCGCTTGGAGGCCATACCCACCTCCTACCTTTTGGACGCCGACGGACGTATCGTCAATACTATTCTAGGCGCAATGAACGAAAGCGCTCTGGAAAAATTTTTGCAGCAGGCGCTGTAAACAGCTAAATAAAGCAAAGGACTGGAAAGCTTTAGGCCTCCAGTCCTTTTTCTTCGCCGTTTTCTACTGCACTAACAAATCGCGGATACAGTTGATATCCAAGCCCTTGGTCTGCAAAAAGCCAAAAAAGTAGGCCTGCTCCAAGCGCCGCTTAAAACCCTCCAGACCGTTGCCGTCGTCGGCCACCGTCACGCGGTACATTTCCAGCGGCGCGTTTCTATAGCTTTCCGCCGTATTCACGCCCACATGGCCCGTAAGCGCGCGGTAAAAACCGTACTTTTTCGCAGCGCCCGCTACCGTAGAATTATAGCTGCCGTTAGGATAAGCCAGAGTACGCACAATATAGCCGTCAAATTTTTTCTTCAGCCAATAGCGCGACGTATCCAGCTCCCACACCAAATACTTTTCCTCGATTTTCGCCAAGGGATTGTGGCTGTAGGTATGGGAGCCCAGCTCCATGCCCGCGTCGATTAAAGCCTTAATCTCCTGCTCATTCATATGCAGCTCGTCGCCCATTTCCCGGTTAATAACGAAAAAAGAGCCCTTCGCACCGTATTTTTGCAGCAAAGGCAGCACCACGCTGTAATTATTTTTATAGCCGTCGTCAAAGCTCAGCGCCACATATTTATCCACACTGGCGCCCTGCTCCAAACGGTGCGCCAGCTGCTCCACGCTGACAATAGTATAGCCCTGCTCCGTAAGATACTGCAAATGGGACTCGAAAAGCCGGGGCTTCATAATCAGGCTTGCGGGCCAGTCCGCGCCCTCCTCATCGCCTACGGCATGATACATTAATATAGGCGCGCCCGTTTTGCGAAAGGCAGCATATTCCTGCTGCCAGCGCTGTCCGTTCAGCAGCCAGGCTGCGCCGCAGCCTGCGGCGGCAAGCAGCACTACCGCCAGCAGCGCCGCAAAAATTTTCTTCATCATTTATCCGCCTTCTCCAAATCCATACCCAAGCCCACGGCAATCTCCTGCAATTTTTTCAAACGGTGGTTAATGCCCGACTTGCCCAAGCCTCCGGCATATTCCACTAAATCGTTTAAGGAAACGTCGGGATGAGTCAGGCGCAGGCGGGCTATCTCCTGCAAATTGGGAGCCAGCTGCGCCAGCCCTCCGTGCTCGTCGATATATTTAATGCAGCTCACCTGCCGCACGGCCGCCTTGACCACCTTATTAAGATTGGCCGTTTCGCAGTTCACCGCCCGGTTCACATTATTGCGCATTTCCTTTACAATGCGCACGTTTTCCAGCTCCATCATAGCGTTGTGCGCGCCGATAACGCTTAAAAAGCTGATAATGCTTTCGCCGTCCTTTAAATAAACTATATATTCGTTTTTGCGGTCCGTCAGCTTGGCCCTGAGCGAAAAGCTCTGCATCACCTTAATAATGGTCTGGGCAAAATTTTCGTTGCCCGTCACCATCTCCAAATGATAATCGCTGGCCGGACGGCTGATACTGCCGCCGCCCAAAAAGGCACCGCGCAGAAAGGTGCGCTTGCAGTTATGGCTGGCCAACAGCGGATTTTTCAAATCGCTTTCCACGCTCAAAAGCTGCAGCTCGTTCATCGCCACGCTGACCTTAGGCGCAGGCAGCACATGCACCTGGTAGCGGTTATTCTTTTTTAAACGGCGCGACCGGGTGATGACTACCTCCGTCTGCACCTGATAATTATTTTTCAGCATATGCAGTACGCGGCGAGCCAGCGCGGCGTTTTCCGTAGAAAAGTGAATGCCCACATTCATGCCGCGGATAATAACAGCGCCGCTCATGCGCAGCAAGCCCAAAAGCTCCGCCTTATCGGCGTCCGCGTCGTTAGTTTCTATACGCGATAATTCGTTTTTTACATCATTGGAAAAAGACAAGCGGCTGCCTCCCCTCGCTGATTATTTATTATCCTCGTTCTGTTTATTCATGCGCCGCATTCCCTGACGCATAAAAAAGTAATCGAAAAACTGCATGCCGCGTCCGAAAAGACGCAGACGATAGATTAACGCGATCAGCACCCGCGCCAGCTTGCGCGGGTCGTGACGCATCAAATCCCGCTTACTGATGAGCCGCGCAGGCACCACCGTAATCCCCAGGCCGCGAATCTTGTCCACGTCCGGCGTAATGGGCATGGAACCCTCGGCGTTGTACTGCCGCAGCTGCTCTACCGTTACGTCCTGGTCGTTAACGATGACATAATCTAAAAACTGCGCGCCCGCATGGTCGATCAACGCCTTAACATGCTCGTAAGCTCCGTAGCCGTCGGTTTCACCCGGCTGGGTCATCACATTGCAGATATAAATTTTTACCGCTTTGGACTGCAAAACAGCCTCGCGGATGCCATCCACCAAAAGGTTGGGAATAACGCTGGTATACAAGCTGCCGGGGCCGAAGATTAGCACATCCGCGTGAGCAATGGCCTCCACTGCCGCGTTGGCCGCTGGAGCGTCCGCCGGGACCATCATCATGCGGCTGATACGCTTGCGCGCCTTGGGGATTTCCGATTCTCCCGCCACGATGCTGCCGTCAAACATCCGCGCCCGCAGCTGAATATTAGCCAAAGTCGAAGGAATAACGCGACCGCGCACCTTCAAAATCTGGCTGGTTGCGTTTAAGCCGGCCTCCATGCCGCCCTCCGCCTGAGCCATGGCCGCGATGAATAAATTGCCGAAGCAATGCCCTGCCAGCGGTGAATCTCCTTGAAAGCGATACTGCATCAGACGCTCCATCAAAGGCTCGCGGTCAGCCAAAGCCGTCAAACAGTTGCGCAGGTCGCCGGGAGGAATAATGCCCAGTTCCTTGCGCAAACGTCCGGAGGAACCGCCGTCGTCCGCCGACGTTACCACAGCCGTACAATTATTGGTAATATATTTCATGCCCCGCAGCAAGGTGGATAAGCCCGTACCGCCGCCCACCACCGTAATCGCCGGGCCGCGGGTCAGCTTGCGCTGCATAAAAATCGTTTCCATCAGCGAGCCGTTTTTATCCGGCACAACTACGGACACCACGGAGCTGATTAAACGCCGCGTGCCGTAAATCATCGTGCCGAAGCCAACCAGCAGAAAAACCACGCCCAAACCCATAATTAAATGGTTGGAATAGCGTCCCGTGGTCAGATATGTCATCTGGAACAGCAGCTCCTCTGCCTTGCCCATCAGCTGATAATTAAAAAATAAAGCCAGGCCCAGAGCGCAAAGCAAAACGCCCACCGCAAACAGCAGCAGCCAGCGTTTTAAATTGATGCCCGGACACAGCCAACTAATCCATCCCATAGGCTCCTCCCTTATTTCTTCTGGGGAATATCACGGTGCGAAACCTCCACGCTGTAGCCTCGCTCGCGCAAAAATTCATACAGCTTATTGGCGATAAAGACGCTGCGGTGCTGGCCGCCAGTGCAGCCCACGCTGATAACCAGCTGCGCCTTTCCCTCGCTGATATACTGGGGCACCAAAAAGTCCAGCAGCTGCTCCTCCAGCTTCAAATACTGAAAGGTCTGCGGGTAACGGCAGATAAAGTCGGCCACAGGCCGGTCGTTGCCCGTCATGCTGCGCAGCTCCTCCACATAAAAGGGATTAGGCAAAAAGCGCACGTCCAGCACTAAATCGCTGTCCAGGGGCAGGCCGTGCTTAAAGCCGAAGGATCGCACCGCAATACCCATGCGTTCCTTGGAAGCCCCCTCGCTGAACAGCTCCGTCACCTTAGCCTTGAGCTGCGCCGTGGTCAGGCTGCTGGTATCGATGATATATGTAGCCTCCTCCCGCAGCGGGTCCAAAAGCTCCCGCTCCGAGGTAATATTTTTCAGCAAAGTATTGCGCTCGCCCAAAGGATGGCGGCGGCGCGTTTCCTTATAACGGCGCACCAGCGTTTCGTCGGAGGCGTCCAAAAAAAGCAGCTCATACTTCTGACCGCTGGCCTCCATCTCGTCCAAAACCTGCAAAAGCTTTTCAAAAAATTGCCCGCCGCGGATATCCACCACCAAGGCCACCTTATCCTCCGACGTTTGGCGGCACAGCTCCGCAAATTTAGGAATCAAGGTCGCGGGCAAATTATCGATGCAAAAGAAATTCAAATCCTCCAGCGTGCGCACCACCTGGCTTTTGCCTGCGCCGGACATACCCGTAATAATCAAAAAGTGTGATTGCATAAGCTTCACCTCTTTACCAGCAATTAGTAATTTATATCGTCTTATTATACCACAAGAGCGTATGCTCTGCTAAGCTCTGCGTTCGCTCCGGCTCCGCAATCGCTAAGCATTCACATTATATCATTTCTACAGCGGCTCTGCCATCGCCTGCGGTCATTCAAGCGTCTTTTTATTTCTTCCGTGCCAGCCAGGCGGCAATCAGCTCGCCCGCCTTAACGCTGTAATCGCTGAAGCTGTGGTCCCCACCAGGGAACAAATGCAGCTGCCCGGCCGAGCCCAAAAGCATAGCGTTGCGCTGCCCCTGCCGCGCCAGCACCACCTCGTCGCCCAGGCAATGCAAAAGCAGCACAGGCCGCCCGTCCCAAGCAGAAAGAATCGCAGACAAATTATACTTATCAAAGTCCGTCAGAAAATCCGGCGTCAGCTCACAACGCCCACGTTCGTCGTCAAAGAATAAAGTTTCTCCCGCGTCCAAACGAGCGTAATCCGCCGCGCCCATCACATAACGGAAGGTAAAGCGCAAATCGTGGGGCGCAGCCCACAACAGCAAACGCCGTACCCGCTTATCCTGTCCCGCCGTCACGATGGCCGCCGCGCCGCCCAGGCTACGGCCTAAAAGATAGATTTCGCACTGCGGACGGCGGCGGCACACCTCGTCGATTACAGCCCGCAATTCCGCTACCTGTTGGGATAAAATGCGCGTTCCCGTAAAATTAAAGCGCACCACGTCGCAGCAGCAGGCAGCCTGATAC
>NZ_CAJMEH010000071.1 GCF_905212365.1 uncultured Phascolarctobacterium sp. | reverse complement strand
TCGCTTATATTTTAGCACATCTGCCCCCCCTCGCAAGACCTTTTGGCTGGTATTTAGCTTTTGTTTCTGCATCTTGCGACCCTTTGTTATGCTTACTTCCGTCAAAAGCCCTACACTGCTCCGCCTTCTGCCGCCGCGCCATCCTTTTCCTGCGCTCAGCTTCATGCTTCCGCACGTTTTCTACCCTGAATCGCTCTAGGTTTTCCTGCATCTGTTCCTGCATTCTGCGCCGCAGCACATCATACCTGGCACTGCTTCCTTCCAATTCCCATATTTTAGTCATCGCCTTCTCCACAAGCTCGCCGCCGTGCATACCTAGCGCCATTGCCACAAGCTGCAAATAATCGTATAAATAATTTTTCTCGCCATATTCTATCTTTCGCAAAATCTGCACGTCTATGCCGCACATCGCCGCCAGCTCCTGCTGCTGCAAGCCGCGTTTATTTCTGGCGTCCGTTACGGCTTCTCCTATTTCCTTGCGCCGTATCAACAGTAATTCCTCAAACAAATTCTTCATCATTTACCGCCTGCCTTTCGGTTTTAAGCATACAGCAAAAAATGTCTAAAGCAGGAAAAGCGTATTTAAATACGTTTTTGTTATTTTCTGAAAATTATATGCTATAATTACCTCATCGAGCGCCGATGTAGTACAGTACGGAATTCCGTCATATTCAAGGCACAAAGCGCAACGCTCCCTTGAGCCTTAAAGGATGACAAGGATTGACAAAAAACAAGAAAACTGAATACCGCACCTTCACCCCCACCGAGCTGAAAAACCTTGTGCAGCGGGCGCAGTGGATAAAAGAAAGTCTTGAAAATTTTTCCTGTAGGCATTTATAAAACAAATAACGCTCCAACGTACCGTTTTCTATGCAGTACGCTGGAGCGTTATCGTTATACGCTTAATCCTCTATTCAATTACAGTTAAGCTGTTGGCCTGCGCCAAGGCATAAATTTCTTCCTCGCTAAGGCGGGAATATTTTACGATTTTTGTCAAAGGCTCCTTATCCTTAAGCATATCAAGAGCTGTGCTTTGACGTTCTTCCAGCATTCCTTCTGCGCGCCCTGCCATACGCTCGTCCTTTAATCTTGTAGATAATACCATAAACTCTCGCCTCACTTTCTTATCCTGCCGCAGCCTTACTACCTCCGCTTCCACTTCCTGCGTAAAAGCGTCCGTAGGAACTAGGTCGTTGACATAGCGCAAAAAATTTTTAACCAGCGGGCTCACCTCACCCCGTGTTCCCTGTGCATTAAGTAGCAGCACGGTGACGCCGTTTTTCAGCTCCAGCTGTAAATTTTCCAAGCACCGGCTTTTAAATGTATAAACGTAACGCCCTTCGCCAAATAAATCAAAGGCGCAGATAAATACTAAAACCAGTGGGTTCAGCTCGTCGAAATCATGCCCTTTTTGCAGCATATCCATATCCATGATGGATTGGTAATAACGTGTGCGCTTGGGTAAAAGCGGTTCGCCTGTAGCTTCTCCTAAAGTATTTTTGACCTGCATTTCCAGATTGTAACGAGTATTTCTTTCGTCTGCAACAATAACATCCAATCGCACGCCTCTGCTGTCATAATAGGGCTCAACGGTTTTTTCCGTTTCCGTGTAGATAATGTCGGCAATGTCCTTCTGCATAATAGCGCTGACAAGCCTTTGGCAAAGATATTTATTCTGCATCACTTTCTTGAACATAAAATCGTTACTGATAGGCAGATTGTCAAATTTAACTTTGTTCATATTTCATCTCCTTAATTATAGCATATTGGCCTTGAATTTGCTTATAAAATTTATTTTGTCAATCCACTTTCATCCAAGATAACCACCTTCTTAGCAAAAATTAAAAAAGCAGTACCGCCGACTACGTTATAATTCGTAGTCGGTTCGGTACTGCTGAATTTTGTTTAACACTAACGAAATTCTCGCGGAACGCTTTTAAACAGCGTCCGTTTACTGCCTTTTTGAAGTTGTTAAGCTTTACTATATTTTTAGTATAACAGAGATTTATTTTTCAGACAAGCATTTTATATTAAGCTAAACCCTTTATTCTAAACTGCACCTCAAATGGCATTGGCTGCTAGCTTACGATAGCATCACATTATTCGCTTACAAAAATAGAATTTTGCCCTTAACCAGCATTTTTTGCTAAGCTTTTTGGTGCGAGCCAAAAAGCGTCATTTTTGTTAAAAGCAAAAAAATAAGCAGCTACCGTCATAACGATACCTGCTTGTACTATATTTCAATTTAGCGCTTGGCAGCCGCAGCAATAATGCTTTCCGCCAAAGCCTTCAAGGTAATGCGCTTGGCCATGCTGAACTGCTGCATTTTGCGGTAGGCCTCCTGCTCCGTCATACCGTGAGCGGCCATAAGAATGCCTTTAGCCCGGTCTAAAAGCTTGCGTGTTTCCAGGCTGTCCTTCAGCTGCTGCAGCTCCGCATTAAGGCTCTGCATTTCCCTAAAGCGCTTCTCCGCAATTTCCATAGCCGGGAACAGCTGCTCCTCGCGCACAGGCTTCACCAAATAAGCAATTACTCCCGCCTCGGAGGCCTTTTCCACAATATCCTGCTGACTGTAAGCCGTCAGCAGCAAAACCGGCGCAATGCCCTCGTTAGAGATAATTTTTGCCGCCGTCAGCCCATCCATAACAGGCATCTTAACGTCCATAATAATAAATTCCGGCTGCAGTTCCCGCGCCAGGCGTACGGCCTCCTCGCCGTTAGCGGCCTCGCCCACTATTTCGTGACCGGCGTCCGTCAGCATCTCGCGCAAATCAAGACGCAGAATGGCCTCGTCGTCAGCCAGCAATATCTTCAACCTTTTCATCATTTTCCTACACCTTCCTTCGGAATCCTAACTAAAGCCAGCGTGCCGCCTTCAGGCCTATTCGTTAAAGTGAACGATCCTTGCAAATCGGATTCTGCCATGGTCTTAATAATTTTCAGCCCCAGGCTTTTGCGCCCCGTTATTTGAAAGCCCGGCGGCAGGCCGACGCCGTCGTCGGCAATGGACAGCAAGTAATCCTGCGTTTCCTCAGCAAAGCGCACCTGCAATTTACCGCTGCCGCGCTGCTCAAAGGCATGCTCGATAGCATTTTGCAGCAGCTCGTTCAGAATCAGGGCGATACTGGTCGCTTTATCCGAAGGCAACTGCACCTCGTCGGCTCTGAAATCTGCCTCCAGCTTAAAATCAGGAGCCAGCATGCTGCTCATAATGGCCTGATAAATCCCCTTAGCCGCCTTGCCCACATCGATAAGCCCCGAATCCTGCTGAGACAGATATTCGTGAACAATGGCGATGCTGTTGACGCGGCTGATACAGTCACGCAGCACCAGGCGCGTTTCATCGCACTGGGCGCGCCGCTGCTGCAAGCGCAGCAGGCTGGTGATGGCCTGTAAATTATTTTTCACCCGATGGTGAATTTCTTTAATAACCACCGATTTAATCAGCAGCTCCTCATCCTTTTTGCGCAGCTCCGTAATATCCTGCAAAATGACGATAGCGCAGCCGCCCTTGGGCCGCGGCACCACAGGCAGCACGCGAATGGAAAGCAGCAGACCGTGCATGGTAAACTCCTTGCTTTCCGCCGTACCCGTGTCCATAACCATGCCCACCAGCGGCCAGTTAATAGCTACGTCGTTAGTGCGAAAGCCCACTACCTGCGGCATATCCATCACATCAAACATATGCCGCGCTCTGTTATTGGCGGCTATAATCATTTTATTGGGGTCCACCACCATAATGCCGTCCGACGGCAGCATTCTTTGATAATGGGGATTATCCGCCGCCGACTGCTGCGCGTGGCATAACAGCTCCATCGCCTGCGCCAGAATGATTTCGTCCGGCGCTGCCGTTTCAAAGCTGACGGCAGCATAGCAATGCCCGCGCCCATCCAGCAGCGGATACACCTTGAGCAAATTAAACGCGCCTAAGGACCATTCCTTCTTACCCGTCAGCACCATGTTCTTTTGCAAAGCGCGCGCCACCAGCGGCTCCTCCACAGCGCGCACACGGCGGCCCGTCATGTCGGGACGTTCGCCGCTCATCTGCGTCATGGGCTGCTCCTGCTTATAAACATTCAAAAACTTTTTATCGTCGCCGGGCAGGTAAATAGTCACCTGACTGTGCGCCAAATCGGCCGCCAGCCCCAGCACCGCCTGCATCTTTTGTAAACTGTTTTTCTGTTCAGCCGTCAAATTGCTCAACATTGTTTATCCGCTTTCCTCCTTAGCTGTCCTTTCCACAGCAGCAAGCCGTTAATCCACCCTTTTATCCACACTATCCACAGCTTTATGCACAGCAATTAGCGCCTGTACAGGCCGTTTTAGCCAAGCTATCCACAATATCCACAGGCTTATGCACTCTGTTGGATATTTGTTCATCCCAATTTAAGCGATGGAACAGCGTTTAAATCCAGTGGACTGCGCATACCAGCCTGATACATAAAGTAACCGCGGCAGGCAATCATCACCGCATTATCAGTACACAGAATCGGCGTCGGATGCACCAGCTCGGCTCCAATGCCCTTCATTGCTGCCGCCAGCGTGTTTTGCAGCGTTTTATTGGCGGATACGCCGCCGGCCAGCACGATTTTTTCATAGCCCGTAGCCTGCATAGCCAGCACCGCCTGCTTAACCAGCGCATCCACGACCGCCTTCTGGAAGGAAGCGGCTACGTCGGCATGATTAACCTGCCTGCCGGCCTGCTCCTGATTGTGCAAATAATTAATAACGGCGGATTTGAGCCCGCTGAAGCTGAATTCATAGGGCTTGTCCAGATGCGCCAGCGGGAACTGCATCGCCGCGTCGCTGCCGTTCAAGGCCAGGCGCTCTATTTCCGGCCCTCCGGGATATGGCAGCCCCATAACGCGGGCAATCTTGTCAAAGGCTTCGCCCGCAGCGTCGTCGCGGGTCTGCCCCATCAGCTCAAAGCTGTTATAGCCCGTAACCTTGAGCAGAGCCGTATGCCCGCCGCTGACTACTAAAGCCATAAAGGGCGGCTTCAGCTCCGCATCGGTCAAAAAATTGGCAAAAACATGCCCCTCTAAATGGTTGACGCCGATTAAGGGCTTATCCGCAGCCCAGGCCAGCGCCTTCGCCGCCGACAAGCCCACCAGCAAAGCGCCTACCAGGCCGGGGCCATAGGTAACTGCCACAGCGTCTATTTGCTCCATGGATACCTGCGCCCGGCTCAAAGCCTCGTCGATAACGGGCATAATATTTTCAATATGCTTGCGGGAAGCTATTTCCGGTACAACGCCGCCAAACTTCCGATGAATTACGATTTGGGACGAAATGATATTACTCAACACCTCGCGGCCGTTTTTCACTACTGCCGCCGCGGTTTCGTCGCAGCTGCTTTCGATTCCCAATATATAAATATCCTTTTCCTGCTTAAGCACCTCAGCCATGACGCGCACCTTCCTTATACAGCCACATAATCACCGCGTTTTCGTGATTATCCTCGTAATAATGCGGCCTAATGCCTTCGCTGGCAAAGCCACAGGTAAGATAAGCCTTCTGCGCTGCTAAATTGCTTTCGCGTACCTCCAGCGTAACGGCTTCCGCGCCCAGCTCCCAGGCCTTGCTTACCAGCGCCGCCGTCAGCCGCGTACCATAGCCCTGGCCTCTTGCAGCCTGCGCCACCGCCACACGAGTGATCTGCGCTTCCCCGGCCACCAGCCAAAAGCCTGCGTAGCCCACCAGGCGTCCTTCGCATTCCATGGCCAAATATGTAGACAAGCTGTTATTCAGCTCGTTCAGCAGCATATTTTCGTTCCAGGCGTCGTAAAAGGCTTCCGCCTCAATCGCAACAACTGCCGGAAGATCTGCCGCTGCCAACGGCCTAAAGCTTATTGCTGCTGTTTCTTCTCCCACAATTCCTCTGCCTCTGATCTTCTGATATAGTACGGCTCCAAGCCAAAAATTCTTTTATCCGCCTCCGGGTCGAACTCGTCAAGCGCTGCCAAAGCCACCGAGCCGGCCCGCGGCATCCGCAAAGCCTGCGGCGCGGCCTGCACCCCTTCGGGCAAGCCCTTTTGTACTAAACGGCCGCATTCGCCAAGCAGCAACGCCGGGCTTCCCTTCAAAGCAATACGCTCCAGTGCCCTGCCGCCGCTGACTACCTGCACCGGCTCCAGCTCCTGCAGGCTGCCGTTCTGCCAACGATAAAGCGCCTGATAAAAATTACCCTTCTGCGCGTCCAAAACCGGCGACAGCACCATGCCCTCCAAGGGCACGTTATAAGCCAGTGCCTTCAGCGTATCCACGCCATGCAGGCAGCACTGCCAGCTGTAGGCCATGGCCTCCGCCGTTGCCAGCCCGATGCGCAGCCCCGTAAAGGAACCCGGCCCCATGCTGACAGCCAGCAAACCAATATCCTTTTTAGCCGTGCCCGTGCGCGCCAGCAGCTGCTCCAGCTGCGGCAGCAGGCCCTCGGAATGAGTCATGCCCATATTAATCGTATATTCAGCCAACAGCTCCCGCTCGCGGCATAAAGCCGCCGTGCAAACCTTGGTCGCCGTATCAATAGCTAAAGTCAGCATCCTGCTTTACCTCCTTCAGCAGCGCTTCGTAACGCTGCCCGCAGGGCGTCAGCATAGCCCTGCGTCCTGCGCCCTCGCGGCGCAGCTCAATTTTTAAATATTCCTCCGGCAGCTGTCCGGCAAATAAATCCGCCCATTCGATAAGCGTTACGCCCTCGCCGCCCGCATATTCGTCAAAGCCGATATCTTCCAGCTCCTCCGGGCGGTTCAAACGGTACAAATCAAAATGATGCACCTCCAGCTCCCGTCCCCGGTACACATTCATAATAGCAAAGGTGGGGCTGATCACATCCTCCGGCGGCGCGCCCAAGGCCTGCGCCACGCCGCGGCTGAGCAGCGTTTTGCCCGCGCCCAAATCGCCGTTCAGGCAATAAACGTCGCCGGAAGCGGCGTGCTTGCCGAGCAGATAGCCCAGCGACTCCGTAGCCGCCGCGTCTTTTAAATACACCTGCATACTATCTCTCCCCGCGCTTATTTATTGAGCAAGCTCTCGTTTCTCGTCAAAGGGTCCTCCAAATCCATATGCCCGCTCAGGGACACAACCTTCTTGCCCTCCACCATAATCTGCACCCGCTGAATCTCCGGAAATTCCGTCAGCGTATTGGCAATGGCGTAGCACAGCATCATCTCGTTATAAGACCCGTAAGACCTCTTCGCTAATTCCTTGGAAAAATCGGCGTAAGCCGTGCCGTCCGCGTCGATTTTCAAGCTCAAAACCTTCGTGCCGATGGGCACTACGTCGTCCATGCGCGCGTCCTGCGGTTTGATGCTTACCAAAGCGTTCAGCGCGTTTTCCGGCAAAGTCTTGCCGTTATCCTGCATCGTAATTTTTTCCGGCAGCAGCTTTTCGCTGCCGTCAGCCGCCGCACGGTAAACCACAAAGCTAATCTGCTTTACTTCCTGCTGCACCGGCGCAACAGGCCGTACCTGCCGCTTAGGTTCGTCGCCAAAGCAGCCGCTGTTAATTACTGCAAACACAAGCAGCATTACTAAAAATAATTTTTTCATCGATACTGCCTCCGTTTATGCAAAATACTTTTCAATACCTGCGACAATCATCGACGCAGTTTTTTTCTGGAACCAGTTGCTCTGCATCAGCGTTTCTTCCTTGGGATTGCTGATAAAGCACATCTCCAGCAAAGCGGCCGGCATACTGCACCGCTTCACCACATAGAAATTAGCCTGGCGCACGCCCAAATCGTCCACGCCGAAATTATCCGTCAGCTGCTTCTGCACGGCTTGCGCGATGCGCAGGTCGTGGTTCGTCTTAGGATAATAGTATGTGGAAAAACCGCCGACGCTCTTATTAACCGACGAATTGATATGCAGGCTCAGGAACAAATCGGAATTATATTTTTCCGCCACGTTGACGCGCGCCTGCAGCTCGTCCTTATCGCTGGCGTTAGGGCCGTAAACGTCCACGTCCTTGGTACGGGTCATATAAACCTTCGCGCCCTTCTTCTTCAAAAGCTCCTGCACCTTCAAGGTAATGGCCAGAGTAATCGTCTTTTCTTTGGTACCCTTAGCGCCGATGGCTCCTGGGTCGCTGCCGCCATGTCCGGCGTCCAGAGTAATAATCTTATCCTTCAAGCCGCCGCTAGTGCGAAATTTACCGCTGCCCTTGACCTCCGCAGCGCCCTTATTATCCTTAGTACTTGCAGTTTGGGCGGTCTGCTTCTTATCGTCCTGTTTTTTATTATTCTTGGACGTGTCTTTTTTACTGTCCGTCTTGACCACTGTATCTTTTTTACTGTCAGACTTCACCGCCGGCTGCGGCGTTTCCTTTACCGTCGCGGTGGCTGTCGTGCCGCCCTTGGTAGGCGTATTGCTTACCACCGGCTTATTGCCGACTACCGGCGCGGTAGTGGCTGTACCGGCAGCCGGAACCGTTACCGACGGCGCTGCCGTTTTAGCCGCCGTTATGTCCAGAACCACGCGAAAGGGACGTTTCGTCACAGGGTCCTTCTTTAACGTAAAAGCCTTATAGTCGCCGCTCGTAATGCGCATCTTCAAGGGCACGCGCACCACAGTATTGCTGCCGTTAGCCACGACCTGCATACTGTCGGCGACGGCGCTCTTTATCTTGCTTATTTTAAGCGCTCCGGCGTCGGCCTTAGCGTTCACCGTTAGTTTGAGCAATCCGTCTTCCAGCTCCACGGCGTAGCCTGCGGAATCGGTCGCGTCCACAACAAAACGCAAAACATTATCCTTATCCACGCCCCATTTTACATCAGTCACCTGCGCCGCTTCCGCCAGAGCTGTCAACAGCAGACAGCAGCACAGCAGCACCAGCAAAAATATTTTGCGCAAGAATATCACCTCGCCAACCTTATTTTATCGAAAAGCTTTAATATTTTATTTTATCATTATTAAGCCCGTATTGTAAACCCCAACAGATATTTCAGCCAGCGCCTGCCGCCTTGCCTCGCCTAAATGCGCGGCGATTTCGCCCGCCGCCAGGCCCACATCGCCGCAGGCCAGCGTGCCTGCCAAGCCGTGCAGGTAAACGCCGCAAACGGCAGCCTCCTGCAAGGTAATTCCCTGCGCTGCCAAAGCCGCAATAATCCCCGTCAGCACGTCGCCGCTGCCGCCGGTAGCCAAAGCGCTGCTGCCAGTGCTGTTCACGTATACCGTGCCGTCCGGGCAGCCGATAACGGTCGGCGCGCCCTTCAATACCAGTACAGCCTGCCACTCCTTCGCATATTTCGCGGCTACTTGCATTCTGTCGCGGTCAATGTCCTCCACCGCCAAGCCCGTCAGCCGCGCCATCTCGCCGGGGTGCGGCGTCAGCGCCTTAGGCGACTGCATCTGCGCCAGCATCTCGGTATGTCCCTGCAAAGCAGTTAAAGCGTCGGCGTCGATGACCACAGGCAGCTCGGCCTTCGTCAAAATATCGCGCACAGCCTGCTGCGTGCTTTCGGACACGCCCAGCCCCGGCCCTAACGCCAGCACGTCGGCGTTCTGCGAACGCTGCAGCACATCGTTAGCCGCGCCGCCGCCCAAAACGCCCGGCATGCGCTCCAGCAGGCCATGCACCATAACCTCCGTCAGCTTCACCGCCAAAACCTCGCGGCTGCTGAGGGGCGTCAGCAGCGATACCAATCCCGCTCCGGCCTTCACCGCCGCATTGCCGCACAAGGCCGCAGCCCCCGTATAGCCGGGGCTGCCTGCGCAGATCAGCACACGTCCGGCGTCGCCCTTATGCGCGTTAGCCGCCCGCAGCGGCAGCAAAGCCC
>NZ_CAJMEH010000070.1 GCF_905212365.1 uncultured Phascolarctobacterium sp. | reverse complement strand
AATTCCTTTGTCAGCCGTTAATCCGGGGATCCGGTCGGCATTGGGACATCTGTTTACCGGAAAGCTTATGATCCTGATCGGAGTTTTCGTTCTAAGTGTGCTGTTTTATCGGCCGTTCTGCAAATGGATCTGTCCCCTCGGTGCGTTTTATGCGCTGATGAACAAGGTATCCCTGCTTGGGATCAAAGTGGATGAACACAGATGCATATCCTGCGGAGCATGCAGAAGAGTCTGTCAGATGGATGTCGATGTCACAAGCTCACCCAATCACACGGAATGTATCCGGTGCGGGAAGTGTATCAACGCCTGTCCCACGGATGCCGTCAGCTTTTGCTACGGTTTTGCGTCCGACTCAAATAGAAATGGAGAAAAGAAATGAAACGATCATATATGACAGCGATCCTGTTCATCCTTGTGTTGGCATTTGGCCTCACAGCGTGCGGGGGAGCAAAGAATAACAAGGAAAATGCCTCCGGGCAGACGTCAGAGAGCGGAACGTCACTGTCCGCGGAGCCGGAAGATGCCAAAGAAGCAGCAGACCTGTATCAAGAGCTGATGCAGAAGGAGGAGGACATCCAGTCAGCCAATGCGAAGCTCTGGGAAAAGCTGTTCCTGACGATCGATAAGGATCAGGTGGTAAATGAAGACAATAATAATTACGGCGATTTTCTTCTGAAGGCGATCGAAGCTGCAAAGGATCAATTTACAGCAGATGAGTTGAAAATTCTGAATGACGGAGCCGGACAGATCCGGGAGATCGAGGAAAAACTGATGGCTCTGGAGGAGAAATATCCGGATTGCGTCAAGATGCCGGGGGAAGGTGAGAGTGCTGCGGCAGGAAATGCTGAGCTGGCAGGAGCAGCTGGAAGCCCAGGAGGGAATAGCCAAAACGCAGGGGCGCAAGCTGCAAGGAGTCAACGAGCAATTACAGCAGCAAATGCTGAAGGCCAGCGAAATAAAGCTGCGCTTGGAGCAGGTTGAGCAAAGCAAACGGCGCGAAAGCGAAAATCTGGCGCTGTTGCTGGACGACCGCAGCCAGGTGACTAACGCTTATTTGCAGAACCGCGATAGGCTAAAAGATATGCGCGCCGCCGTGGCCCAGCGGGAAAGTCAGGACACGGAAGCCAAGGCGCAGCTGGAAGCTTTGCAGAAGCAGATGGCGCAGCTGGGCAGCGCAGTAACGGCTTTGGAAAATAATTTGCAGGATGCCCGCGTGCTTTTGGAAACATCGACGGCCAAGAGCAGCTTGATGAGCGAACGCATGCAGGGACTGGACCAGGATACGCTGCGGGTACGCCGGGATATGGCGGCCAACAGCGAGGAGGCTGAGCGCTTGCAGCAAACCATTGCGGAATGCGGCGCAGAAAAGCAGCGCTTGCAGCAGCAAAGCGAAAACGTGTTGGCCGAGCTGCACCGCATTATGGGAGGCAAGGACGACTTCGCCCAGCAGCGGGGCGAGTTGCTGCTGCGGCAGAGCCAGCTGGAAAAAGAAATTGCCCAGGCCCGTAGGCAGACAGGCGACAGCGAAGCCGCTTTGCGGCAGACGGAGCTGGCCCTAGCGCGGCAGGAAAGCGACTATCAGCATGTGCTGGAGCAGCTGGAGCAGGATTATCAGCTGGACGAGGCGCAGGCGCGGCAAACAGATTTGCAGCAAATGCAGGCCTTAGACCTTAAAGCGCTGCAAAAGCAGGAAAGCAAGCTAGCGCTGGCCATTTCCGCTTTGGGGCCTATTAACGCGGCTGCTATCGAGGAATATGAAGCCGTTAAGGAGCGCAGCGAATTTTTGCGGCGGCAGTACGACGACCTCTGCACAGCCAAGGATAATCTGGAGGCGGTCATCAGCGAAATCAACAGCGGTATGACCAAGCGCTTTAAGGAGGCCTTCGCCAAAATCAACGAGTACTTCGCCAAATGCTATGTTAAGCTTTTTGGCGGCGGTACGGCGCTGCTGACGCTGACGCAGCCAGACGACCTGTTAAATTCGGGCATCAATATCGAGGTGCAGCCTCCGGGCAAAAAGCTGCAAAGCCTGTACCTTATGTCCGGCGGCGAAAGAGCGCTGACAGTTATCGCTCTGCTTTTCGCGCTGTTGAGCTACCAGCCGTCGCCCTTCTGCATTCTGGACGAAATCGACGCGCCTTTGGACGACGCCAATATTCAGCGCTTCGCCAATTTCCTGCGCGATTATTCCGGTCAGACCCAGTTTATCGTTATCACGCACCGCAAGGGTACGATGGAAGCAGCCGATATTATGTACGGCGTGACAATGGAAGAATCCGGTGTATCTAAATTATTATCCGTTAAGATAAATGCAAAGGAGAGTTAAGCTATGGGTTTTTTTGAGCGTTTAAAAGAAGGTCTGACCAAGACCAGACGCAATTTCACCGACCGTATTCAGGAGCTGGTCGGTTTGTCCGCCGTAATTGACGAGGACTTTCTGGAAGAATTGGAAATGATTCTGCTGAGCGCCGACGTGGGCGTACAGACTACGGAAAAGCTTATTGACGCCGTGCGCCAGGCAGCTAAAAAGAAGGAAATTGCCGGAACGCAGGACGTAATGCCCTTTTTGAAAAATTATATGTCCGAAATGCTGAAAGATTCCGGACAGCGTACCCGCATCGGCGCCAAGCCGACGGTAATTCTGGTGGTAGGCGTCAACGGCGTGGGCAAGACCACGACCATCGGCAAGCTGGCTAACTATTTTACGCTGTTCAAATACAAGGTTATTTTGGCCGCAGGCGATACCTTCCGCGCCGCCGCTGCCGAGCAGCTGCAAATTTGGGGCGAGCGGGCCCACTGCGACGTTATCCGTCACAACGAGGGCGCCGACCCGGCGGCTGTAGTTTTTGACGGTGTCAAGGCCGCTATCGCCCGTAAGGCTGATATTCTGTTTATCGATACGGCGGGACGACTGCATAATAAGGCTAATCTGATGAACGAGCTGGAAAAAATCCACCGTATTATCAAACGCGAAATTCCTGAAGCTCCCCATGAAACCTTTTTGGTGCTGGACGCTACTACCGGCCAGAACGCTATCAATCAGGCCAAGGTGTTTATGGAAACGGCTAACGTAACGGGCGTAGTGCTGACCAAGCTGGACGGCACGGCCAAGGGCGGCGTAGTAGTAGCCATTAAGGAAGAGCTGGGCCTGCCGGTAAAATGGATTGGCGTAGGCGAGGGCATTATGGATTTCCGCCCCTTCGAGCCTGATAAATTTGTCGAAGCCCTGTTCAGTACGGAAAAATAAATGTAAAGTATATAAGAGCCGTTGGCGTGAAAGTTATTACGCCGACGGCTTTTTTCAGCGAAGGCTGAGTTGAAAATAAAAATACTATTATAGATATGATTACTTGAAAATGCTGCTGATAGAGGTTGGTTAAGATATGATTAAGGCAATAAGCGTATAGTAATAATCAACTGAAGCTGCCTGCGCATCAATGCTGCTAGCAAGAAGGGAGGAAAAGCTTAACGCAGCGCTTATAACTGAATAACAGCAGCTTTGAATAAAATTTTGTAAAATCTTTGTGAAAAGTATTATGATGAGAAAGCTTCTTGTGATATAATGTTGCAGGATAAGAAAACTGCTTATAAAATTAAGCAGCTTGCAAAATTTTATAGGGTTTCTCGAAAGCTTTTGTATATAAGTAGCCGTTGATGTAAGCTGCCTGTAAGAGCTAAATTAGCGGCGTTTATATAGCCATTTGAGTACGAAAGATAATCGCGGCTGGCTTTAAGCCAGATGAGGAAAGTCCGAGCTCCACAGGGCAGGATGCCGGATAACGTCCGGCGAGGGTAACCTCAGGGATAGTGCCACAGAAATGCGTACCGCCTGCTGCGGCAGGTAAGGGTGGAACGGTGCGGTAAGAGCGCACCAGCAGTCTGGCAACAGGCTGGCTAGGTAAACCCCATCCGGAGCAAGACCAAATAGGGGAGGGATGAAGCTGCCCGCTGAGCCTTCCGGGTTGTGTCGCTTGAGCTTGCAGGCAACTGTAAGCCTAGATAAATGATTATCGCCGCTTTGCGGAACAGAACTCGGCTTATTGAGTACTCAAACCTGATAATTAGGCTGCCCTGGAGGCAGCCTTTTCTCATTAAAACAAACATAGTGGTGAACAATATGCAGAAAATATCGATAGTTGTGCCTGTCTTTAACGAGCAGGAGAATTTGTGTGAATTTTATAAACGCGCAACGGACGTAATGAGCGCGGAGCATTACGATTATAATATTATTTTTGTCGACGATGGTTCCCGTGACAACAGCGCCGTGATTTTAAACGAGCTGTCCAAAAAAGACAGCCATGTGGAGGCTTACCTGCTGAGCCGTAATTATGGGCATCAGATGGCGCTGACCTGCGGCCTGGATAACGCCGATGGAGACGCTGTGATTACCATGGACGGCGATTTGCAGCATCCGCCGGAGCTGCTGCCGCAGCTGTTGCGCTTGTGGGAGCAAGGGAACGAAATTGTTCAGACCAAACGGATGGCGACGGAGGATGCGGGCTTTTTTAAAAAATTTACCTCCAATGCCTATTATAAGCTGATTAACGCTTTATCAGAGGTGGAGATAACTCCCGGCGGCAGCGACTTTCGCCTTATGGACCGCGTTGCCGTAGACGCCTTTAAGCAATACCGCGAACGGGCCCGTTTTATTCGCGGCCTGGTAAATACCCTGGGCTTCAGGGTGACTGTACTGGAATTTATAGCGCCGCCGCGTTTTGCCGGTCACTCCAAATTTAACCTGCATAAAATGCTGCACTTCGCATTGGACGGCATTACGGCCTTTTCTAATCTTCCGCTGCGCTGGGCTTTTTATGTAGGACTGGTTTTTGGCGTCAGCAGTATTTTGCTTTTAGGCCATGTCTTTTACGTTAAATTTATCATTGACGACGCTGTGCCGGGTTGGGCTACTATGACTGTCAGCGTTTTGTTTTTGGGTGGTATCCAACTCGTGGGTATAGGTATTTTAGGCGAGTACATAGGCCGCATTTTTGAGGAAAGCAAACATCGACCGCTATATTTAGTAGCACGGCGTATAAAAACGGATAAAAACTTGGGAAATAAATAAAAAATAATGCCGATTTCACAATTTCAGCGGCGAATGCGTTTTACAGATGAGGTAATTTGTGCTATAATAGTTTCGTAATTAAAGATGAAAGGATGTAGATGCTTTTGGTAAAACGAAGAATACTTATATTTTGTCTTACCGTCATGTTTAGCTTGGCGGGTACAACGATAGCCTTTGCTTCCTTTCAACGCGGTGACGATGGGCAAGAAGTTTTAGCCATTCAAAAACGGCTTGTTGAATTGAGTTATAATATCGGTAATATAGACGGTGAATTCGGTCCTGCTACCGAAAGCGCGGTGAAGCGTTTTCAGGCGGATACAGGGCTGGAGGTAGACGGCGTTGTTGGCGAAGTTACCTACAAAGCGCTGATGAACAAAGAAATGCCTCCTAACCGTAGCAATTCCATTGCGCGCAGCGTAATGCGCGCCGCTTACAGCGTTATCGGTACGCCGTATGTATTTGGCGGGACTTCGCCTTACGGCTTTGATTGTTCCGGATTTACGCAGTATGCGTTCGCTCGTGCGGGGATTTCCCTGCCGCGTATGGCAGACAGCCAATTCTATGCAGGCCGGAAAATTTCGATGAGCCAGCTGCGCCCCGGAGATTTAATCTTCTTTACGACTTATGAGCCGGGCGCTTCCCACGTAGGTATTTATGTGGGCAACGGCAATTTCATTCACGCTGGTACGAGTACGGGCGTAACCATATCTTCCGCCTTCACCGGATATTGGGGCGCGCGTTATTACGGCGCTTGCAGAGTTTTATAATTAAATACGAGTTTTCAGGCAGACAGGCTTAGCTTGTCTGCCTTTTATGTATCCTTTTAAATCAACAAAATAGAAAATTTTATATCAGCATGGGCGGGTATTCTGTGATATAATTTATTTATATTGCAAAATTGCAAATTTCGCTACAACGCCTGCTCTGCTGATAGTAGGTTTATTCATGGTAGAAAATGTTACGGCTATCAATTTTAAGGATTATACGGAGGGATTTCCTGTGGGCCTTCGGCAAGACTACTGAGCTTGATGGCGGAAAGAAAAATTTGTTTCTAGCAATCCTTACTAATACGTTAAAATCCCTGTACTTTGGCGATACGATATCTTTTCCTAGTAGGGCTGAGTTTTTTATCGTTAAGGTATTGGATTTTAGGCGGCTTTATGCTATAATAAACAAAGCTATTGGTGTAGGTGCAGTATGCCTAAATGGTAAGATGGTTCACTCCATACGGTCCCGCCGCTGTGCAGGCACAAAGTCTAAGTCAGCAGCCAGCCTACGCTGTTCTCTGAATCCACGAGTGATGGAGACAGTGGGTTTTCTAATTGCCGCGAATTATCGTCATTAGCAAAATTCTGTCTTTATGACTTCTGTCGGATTCGGCAGAAGTCTTTTCTTATTATCAATAATTTATCTTATATGGTAAAATAGCTTGTAAAGGAGAAATGGCTGTGGAAGAATATCAATTTTCGCAGGGCAAGAACCTGCGCTGCGGTTATACGACCGGCAGCTGCGCTACGGCCGCGGCTAAGGCGGCAGCCAGAATGCTGCTTACAGGCGAGCGTGTGGATACGGTGCGCATAGATACGCCCAAAGGCATTGTTCTTGATTTGGAACCTTTGGACGTAACGATTACTGGCGAGTACGCCAGCTGCGCTATCCGCAAGGATTCCGGGGACGACCCGGACGATACCCATGGAATTTTAGTATATGCCAAAGTGGAAAAATGTGCCGAACACGGCGTGAACATCGAAGGCGGCGTAGGCGTAGGCCGCGTAACGAAGCCCGGACTTGCCTGCCAGGTGGGCGGCCCCGCTATTAACCCAACGCCAAGGCGCATGATTACAGCCGAGGTGCAGCAGGTGATGGAGCAGGAGGGCTATAAAGGCGGCCTGCTGGTAACAATTTCCATGCCCGCAGGCGTGGAAATTGCCAAGAAAACCTTCAATCCCCGCTTAGGCATTATCGGCGGACTGTCGGTGCTGGGCACCAGCGGTATTGTGGAGCCCATGAGCGAAAAGGCGCTGATTGAGACCATGTATGTGGAAATCAGGGCGCAGCAGGCCAGAGGCAACAAAAATCTATTGGTATTTTTCGGCAATTACGGCGAGGATTTTACCCGCGATATTATGCACCTGGATTTAGAGGGCGCGGTTACCTGCAGTAATTTCGTCGGCGAGCTTTTGGATTACGCCGTGTTCTGCGGCTTTGAGACGCTGCTTTTAATAGGCCATTCCGGCAAGCTGGTAAAGCTGGCCCAAGGCGTAATGAATACCCATTCCAAGTACGCGGACTGCCGCACGGAGCTGTTTGCTCTGGAGGCCATGTTCCATGGAGCGTCGGTAGAGGTGGGCAAGGAAATTTACGGCTGCCTGACCACTGACGAGGTGACTAAGGTTTTGCAGCGGGAGCATTTATTCGAGCCCGTTGTTGAAAAAGTAACGGAAAAAATTGATTTTTACATGCAGCATAGGGTGCATGGCAAAATAAAAACTGCAGCTTTGATGTTTTCTAATGTTTACGGCATTTTGGGCAGAACTAAGTATGCAGATGATTTAATCCAATTACACAAGCAAAAAGGAGAATGTGAGTGACTATGAGAGGTAAACTTTATAGCGTTGGTATTGGCCCTGGCGATCCGGAACTGATGACGCTGAAATCTGTACGTTTGCTGAAGGAGTGCGACGTGGTTGCGCTGCCTAAAGGCGACACTGATGTGATGACGGCAAAAGAGATCGTTAATCAGATCGTTAATCTGGACGAAAAGGAACAAGTAATCATCTATATGCCGATGACAAAGAATATGGCTGCAATGGATAAGGCTCACCGCGAGGGCGCTGACGCCATTGAAAAGCTGCTGGACGAGGGCAAGAACGTGGTGTTTATCACCTTGGGCTGTCCTACGGTTTACGCAACCTGCATTTATGTGCATAAGCTTGTGCTGGCCGACGGCTACGACGCCGAGCTGGTGGCGGGCGTAACCTCTATCTGCGCCGTGGCAGCTAAGCTGAATACTTCTTTGTGCGAAAGGGCGGAACCCTTGATTGTGCTGCCCGGCAGCTATAAGGAATCCTCTAAATTTTTGGACGGCCCCGGCAATAAGGTGCTTATGAAATCCGCCAGCGAAATTGGCCGCGTACGCGACGAGCTGCGCGAAAAGGGCCTGATTAAAAACGCCGGTATGGTAGAGCGCTGCGGTTTGCCGGGAGAGAAGGTGTATCGCAATCTGGAGGAAATCGATCCTGCCAGCAGCTATTTCTCGGTTATTTTGGTGAAAGAAAAGGAGTTTGATAAGTAATGATTTATTTTATTGGTGCAGGCCCCGGCGCTGCTGATTTGATTACTGTAAAAGGTAAAGAATTATTGGAAAAGGCGGATCTGTGCATTTATGCGGGCTCCCTTGTCAATCCTGAGCTGCTGAAATACTGCAAGCCCGAATGCGTGATTATGAACAGCGCCCATATGACTTTGGAAGAAGTTATCGCGGCTATGGTTCCCGCCGCCCAGGAGGGCAAGCTGGTAGTGCGCCTGCACACCGGCGATCCCAGCGTTTACGGCGCGCATCGCGAGCAGATCGACCTGCTGCGCGGCTACAATCTGGATTACGAAATTGTGCCCGGCGTAAGCTCCTTCTGCGCTGCCGCTGCCGTGCTGAAAGCGGAATACACTCTGCCCAACGTAAGCCAATCCGTAATTATTACCCGTATGGAGGGCCGTACCCCCGTGCCCAACCGTCAGAAGATTGCCGATTATGCAGCTCATAAGGCTACTATGGTTATCTTCCTGAGCTCCGGTATGCTGGAAAAGTTGCAGGTGGAGCTGGTTAAGGGCGGCTACACCAACGATACTCCGGCTGCTATTGTTTACAAGGCCAGCTGGCCAGATGAAAAGGTTATTCGCTGTACCGTCGGCACCTTGGCTGAAAGCGCCGCTAAGTATGGCATTAACAAAACCGCGCTGATTACCGTAGGCGGCTTTTTGGGCAACGAGTATGACCGCAGTGAGCTGTATAACCCCACCTTCGCTCACGGCTTTCGCGAGGCGGACCCCAGTAAGCTGAACGTAAAGCCAGAGGTTAAATAAGCGTTATGCAGGCGGCGATCTATTCCTTTTCCGTCCGCGGGGCTGAGCTGAGCAAAAAGGTATGCCGGTATTTGCAGAGCGTGGGCTATGAGGTGACTAACCGCACTGCAGCCAAATATGCGGAGCAGACGGGGCTGGAGCCTATGCTGCCCGACCATAACGCAGTCTGCGCCGAAGATTTTAACAGCTCCCAGACGCTGGTTTTTGTGGGCGCTGTGGGCATTGCTGTGCGCACTATCGCACCCTTTATCAAAAGCAAGCTGACAGACCCGGCTGTGTTGTCCCTGGACGAGCGAGGGAATTTTGTTATTCCGCTTTTGTCCGGGCATATCGGCGGGGCCAACGAGCTGGCCCGCTGTTTGGCTGCCGCTTTGGGCGCTAAGGCCTGCGTGACTACCGCTACCGACGTAAACGGACTGTTTGCCGTGGACGAATGGGCGGCGCGCAACGATATGACGCTGTGCTCCTTGAAGGCGGCTAAAGACTTTGCCGCCGCGTTGGTGGCTGGTGAAAGAGTGGGTCTGTATGTGGACGATGGTATTGAGGTGCAGGGCGAGCTGCCGCGGCAGGTAGAACTAAACGACAGCCTGCCGGTTGGCATGGCTGTAACGCTGAATAAGCATTTGCAGCCCTTTACTGTGACGGTACGCCTGCTGCCGCGCATTGTGCATCTGGGCATCGGCTGG
>NZ_CAJMEH010000069.1 GCF_905212365.1 uncultured Phascolarctobacterium sp. | reverse complement strand
CTCAAGCATTCGCTTGAGTCTTTTTCTATGCGCTGATAACTGCCGACAAGGACGCTGCAGTCTGGATATAGAGATGGAAACGGGCGCGGGATGCGTTTGTGCGTCAACCAGCAGGGCGAGCGCATGGACGCAGAAGCTTGCGGCGACGCCGTACAGGAAATAAATAAACTGACGGTTGTCGCCAGCGAAAGCTACACAGATTTTGTCGGCGGTTTGCAAACGGATATTAAAGATAATCTTTACGCGCGTCCGACGAAAGCGACGGTGGAATACTTTACTAATCAGATAGTCAAAGTCGAAAATAAAACTTATAAAATCGACCAGTCTAAGGCTTACGCTATTTTTACGTACTTGAGGACGAAAATCATAATGCGCTTTACTGAGGTAATTTCCACAAAATAGCTGAAATCTGCGGCAAGATATGATATAATATTTTTTCAAGATAAGATTTGTCAACGAGGCTTATCTTTTGACTGTACACTTAATACGCCGCTTAGCGGGGTTAGGAGGAACTTTGTGTTAAAGAGCATGACCGGCTTTGGCCGCGGCGAATACGAGGACGATAATTTTTCTATCACCGTGGAAATGAAGGCCGTAAACCATCGTTACAACGAGGTTGCGATTCGGCTGCCGCGGTTTTTGAATCCGTTGGAGGACCGCATTCGCAAAACAATTTTGAAAACTATAAGCCGCGGACGCATCGACGTCTTTATTAACGCCGATTATACCGCCAGCGGCAACTGCACGCTGAAGGTGGATAAGAATTTAGCCGCCGCGTACCACAACGCTTTGCAGGAGGTGGGCGAGGCAGTTGGCGCTGCGGAAACAGGTATTAACGCCGCTGCGGAAATTTTATATATCGCCCGCTGCCAGGACGTTATCAATGTTAAGGAAGGCTTTTTTGACGTAGAAAGCGTGTGGCCCAAGGTAGAGCAGGCTTTGCGGCAGGCTGTGACCAATTTGGTAGCTATGCGCGAGGCCGAGGGCGGCAATATTTACGGCGATTTTATTTACCGCGCCGATTTGATTGCCGAAAAGCTAGCTTTAATCGAGGAGCGTTCGCCCATAGTGGTGGAGGAATATCAGAATAAGCTTTCGGAGCGTCTGAATAATCTTTTGGCGGAGCATAATGTGACGGTGGAGCCGGAGCGTTTGCTGCAGGAGGTGGCGATTTTCGCCGATCGCACCAGCGTTACGGAAGAAATTGTGCGCTTGAAGAGCCATATCAAGCAGTTCAAGCTGATTCTCGCTTCCGACCATCCGGTGGGGCGCAAGCTGGACTTTTTGATTCAGGAGTTCAACCGCGAGGCCAATACCATCGCGTCCAAGGCCAACGATTATACTTTGGCGCAGATTGTGGTGGAAATTAAGGCCGAGATTGAAAAAATCCGCGAGCAGGTACAGAATATCGAATAAAGCAGAAGGCTGCTGCGTAAATAAAACGAGGAGGTTAGTATGGATATTAAGCTTATCAATATCGGCTTTGGCAACGTAGTCGCCGCCAACCGCATCATTGCCATTATCAGCCCGGAATCCGCGCCCATTAAGCGCATTATTCAGGAGGCGCGCGATAAGGGCTTGCTGATCGACGCTACTTACGGCCGCCGTACCCGCGCTGTGGTGGTTGCCGACAGCGGGCATATTATGCTGTCCGCCGTGCAGCCGGAAACAGTGGCTAACCGCCTTGCTCAAAACGATGTAGAGGATGAGGAGTAAAACGATGGTAATGGGAAAGCAAAAGGAAAGCGTCACTCCCAAGGGCGTGCTGCTGGTGGTGTCCGGGCCTTCGGGAGCTGGCAAGGGCACGATTTGCCAGATGCTGCGCGAGAAGCTGCCGGATTTGGGCTA
The DNA here is from genome assembly GCF_905212365.1 of uncultured Phascolarctobacterium sp. Taxonomy (GTDB): domain Bacteria; phylum Bacillota; class Negativicutes; order Acidaminococcales; family Acidaminococcaceae; genus Phascolarctobacterium_A. Next base: position 7,991 of record NZ_CAJMEH010000069.1, on the reverse strand, counting down.
TTCTATTTCGGTAACGACGCGCCAGCCCCGTAACGGCGAGGTGGACGGCGTAAATTATTTTTTTAAGACCGTGCCCCAGGTCAAGGAGATGATTGAACGCGGCGAGCTTTTGGAATATGCCGAGGTGTACGGCAATTATTACGGTACGCCGCGCCAATATGTTATGGAGCAGCTGCAAAGCGGCCGCGACGTGCTGCTGGAAATAGATATTCAGGGAGCGCTGCAGATAAAAAAACGTTTTCCGGAGGGCGTATTCGTTTTTATCGTGCCGCCGTCACTGGACGAGCTGTCCGCGCGCATTTACAAGCGCGGCACCGACAGCGAGGACGTTATTCAGCGGCGCATGGCTTCGGCGGCCAGCGAGCTGACTTACGCTGCGGAATACGATTATATCATCGTGAACGATATTGCCGAAAAGGCGGCGCAGAAGGTGCTGACGATTATGGAAGCGGAGCGCTACCGTGTGGCGAGAACGTATTTTATTGTAGATAAAATTTGCAAGGGCAAAGCCGATACAAATACGAAGGAGTGAATAGTTATGTCTATGGTAGATCCGTCCATCGACTATTTGGCTGAAAAGGTGGACAGCAAATATACTTTGGTTATTTTGGCCGCCAAAAGAGCGCGCGAGCTGACGAAGCCGGAAATTAACGCGCCGGAAAAGGAAGTCAGCACCGCTTTGAAGGAAATTGCCGACGATACCATTACTTACGAGCGCACGAAGAACGTGTAAAAGCGGGAGGACGAAGCCTTGTTGAAGGGTAAAAAAATAGTTTTAGGCGTTACCGGCGGCATTGCCGTTTATAAAGCGGTGGATTTGGTGAGCCGTCTGCGTAAGCAGGGCTGCCAGGTGCGCGTAGTGATGACGGAGCACGCCCAGCAGTTTGTTACCCCGCTGACCTTTAAGGAAATCAGCGGCAATCAGGTGGCTGTATCCATGTGGAGCGGCAATCAGGAATTTAATGTGGAGCATATCGCTTTGGCTAATTGGGCCGACGCTTTCGTAGTAGCGCCGGCGACCGCCAATATTCTGGCGAAGATGGCTTACGGCCTGGCGGACGATTTGCTGAGTACGACGCTCTTGGCGGCGCAGGCTCCCATTATCGTTTGTCCGGCTATGAATACCGGTATGTATGAAAATCCTGCGACTCAGGAAAATATCGCCAAGCTGAAGGCGCGCGGCGTGACCGTGATGCCTCCTGCCGTGGGCAAGCTGGCCTGCGGCACCAGCGGCGCGGGGCGTTTGCCTGAACCGCAGCAGATTGTGGAATTTATCAGCGGCTTTTTCGCCCGCCGCGAAGGCGATCTGCGGGGACTTAAGGTTTTGGTTACCGCAGCAGGCACCCGCGAGCCTATCGACCCGGTGCGTTTCGTGGGCAACCGTTCCAGCGGCAAAATGGGCTATGCCGTGGCGCAGATGGCTGCCGAGCGCGGCGCGGAGGTGCTGCTGATCAGCGGGCCTTCGGCTTTGGCGATTCCGGCCAATGTGCAGGCTGTTAAAGTGGAAACTACTAACGAAATGCTGGAGGCCTGCCTTGCGGCTTACGGCGATATGGATATCGTAATCAAGGCTGCCGCCGTAGCCGATTACCGGCCGCACGATGTGGCGGATCAAAAGATTAAGAAGAAAACCGACGACGCCTTGACTGTGGTCATGGACAAGAATCCGGATATTTTAAAAACCTTGGGCGGACAAAAAACGCATCAGGTGCTGGTGGGCTTCGCTGCCGAAACGCAGAACCTGCTGGCCAACGCCAGAGAAAAGGTGGTTAAGAAAAATTTGGATATGATTGTCGCTAACGACGTCACGGCCGCAGGCGCGGGTTTTAACGCCGATACGAATATCGTGAAGTTTTTGTTTGCCGACGGCGAGGTGCGTTCGTTGGAGCAGATGCCCAAGGTGGACGTCGCCAACTGCATTCTTGACGAAGCGCTGAAAATCAGAAAGAGCAGGTAAGTAGCGGACGGCGATAATTTTTCTTGTGTAATTCTTGTGAATTTGCAGGAAAGCGCTTGCTATTCCCGGCAGGATGTATTATACTAGTCAAAGTAATAAGTTAATATTACTCATCAAGAGCGGTGGAGGGACTGGCCCTGAGAAGCCGCAGCAACCATTGCAGAGCAGAATCTGTAAACGGTGCTAAGTCCGGCAGCACTTTAGCTGTGAGATGAGGATGCTTTAAAGATTTTTTGCAGCGTTCTCATTACGAGAACGCTTTTTTAATGTCTGCGGCAAAGTCCGCGAAAGGAGCTTTATATGAGAAAATTATTTACTTCTGAATCCGTAACCGAAGGGCATCCAGATAAAATTGCCGACCAAATTTCCGACGCGGTGCTGGACGCCATTTTGAGCAAGGACCCCAAAGGTCGCGTAGCCTGCGAAACTATTGTTACCACAGGCCAGATTCATATTTTCGGCGAAATTTCCACGCAATGTTACGTCGACATTCCGCGCATCGCCCGCCAGACGGTTATCGACATCGGTTATGACCGCGCTAAGTACGGCTTCGACGGCAACACCTGCGGCGTACTGATTTCCATTGACGAGCAGTCCCCCGATATCGCTATGGGCGTCGATAAAGCTTTGGAGGCTAAGGAAGGCATGGCCGCCGATGAAGAAGCTGGCGCAGGCGACCAGGGCATGATGTTCGGCTATGCTACTAACGAAACCGACAGCTATATGCCCATGCCAGCTTATCTGGCTAATAAATTATCTCTGCGCCTGACCGAAGTGCGCAAGAACGGCACGCTGGCTTACCTGCGTCCGGACGGCAAAACTCAGGTTACTGTGGAATACGATAACGGCAAGCCCGTGCGCGTAGACGCAGTCGTAGTTTCTTCCCAGCACGCGCCGGAAATTACGCAGGAGCAAATCCATAAGGATATTATCGAACAGGTCATCAAACCGGTAATCCCGGAAGCTATGCTGGACGAAAATACCAAATATTATATTAACCCCACGGGGCGCTTTGTTATCGGCGGGCCGCAGGGCGACGCTGGACTGACCGGCCGCAAGATCATCGTCGATACCTACGGCGGGATGGCCCGTCACGGCGGCGGCGCTTTCTCCGGCAAGGACCCGTCCAAGGTTGACCGCAGCGCCGCTTACGCCGCCCGTCATGTGGCGAAGAATATCGTGGCCGCAGGTTTGGCCGACAAATGCGAAATCCAGCTGGCTTACGCCATCGGCGTGGCGCAGCCTGTTTCCGTTTTGGTAGAAACCTTCGGCACCGGCAAAATCGCCGACGAAAAAATTTCCGAGCTGGTGCGCAAAAATTTCGCTTTGAGCCCGACGGGCATCATCAAAGAATTGGATTTGCTGCGCCCGATTTACAAGCAGACTGCGGCTTACGGTCATTTTGGCCGCACCGACGTCGACTTGCCGTGGGAGCATCTAGATAAGGCCGAAGCTTTGCGGGAGCAGGCCGGACTGTAAATTTTAATTAGAGCATACAAAAATATTTTAGCGAAAGCCGCGGGCAAAGCAGCCTGGGCTTTCGCTTTTCGTATTGTAGGGAAGCTTTTAATTTGCGGCTCTAATAGTGCGCCGTAATTTTTAAGAAAAATTTTTGTTTGGCGTTTGCTCTTTTAATGCAGCGTCGGATTTGGTATAATTAAGGTATGCAGTATCATGCAATTTTTTGAATAATATTGCAAAGCGGCAGGGAGGTTATCATGTTTGTTTTGAAAAATGGCGACGGCATTGCATGGCCGTCGGGCAAAAAGATTGCCGTGATGGTGACCTTCGATTTTGACGCGGAGCTTTTGCGCCAATCGGTGATTGGTAAACGCGATATAGGATTTTCCGACCGCAGCCGTGGCAGGTACGGCCCGGACGAAGGCCTAGCGCGCTGCCTGGATATGCTGCGGCGGCAGAATTTGCAAACTACTTTTTTCGTTCCGGGGCGCGTAGCCGAGCTGTACCCCGATAAAGTAAAACAAATTGCGGACGCGGGGCACGAGCTGGCGTACCACGGTTATCTGCACGAAGCGTCAGTGGATATGCCCGCGGCGGAGGAAAAAGGCAATATGGCTAAAAGCGAAGCGCTGTTGCAAGCGTTTGGCGGGCAAAGAATTGTGGGCTACCGCGGGCCGCTGGATTTATTGCCGAACTGCGCGTTGGCTTTAATGGAGCGGCGCGGTTATTTATATTGTTCGACCTTGAAGGACTGCGACTGGGCGTATATCCATCCCGATACGGGCGTCGTGGAACTGCCCACGGAGCCGTCGCTGGACGATTTTTCTTTCTTTTATTTTTCTTACGCCGACGAGGCGACGATTACCTGCACGTATCCTGTGGATTACGTTTATGAGATTTGGCGCGATAATTTCGACGAGCTGGCGGAAGAGGGCGACAAGATTATGGTTCTCAAGCTGCATCCGCAGCTTATAGGGCGCGCCAGCCGCGTGCGTATGCTGGAACGCTTGATAATCTATATGAAAGAACACGGTGCCTGGCTGGCGTCCTGTCGCGAGGTGGCGGCTTACGTTAAAAAATTTTACGCCGGACGCGGAGCTGCGGAAGGGGGCGGGGAGCGATGAACTGGCATTGGCCCGATAATAAACGCATGGCTTTGTGCCTGTCCTTCGATATCGACGCCGAAACCCTGTGGCTGACGCGCAATGAAATCAACGCGCGCCATCTGGCGAATATGTCGCGCGGGCTGTACGCGACGAAGCAGGGCTTGCCGCGCATTTTACGCTTGCTGGCCGAAGAAGGACTCAAGGCTACGTTTTTCACCACGGCTTACACCGCCGAAATCCATCCGGAAATTATCCAGTATATTGCGGCGCAGGGGCACGAGATTGGCTATCACGGCTACCTGCACGAGGTGAAGGATACCTACGAGGAAGAAAGCGCGCTTATGGATAAGGTGGATGCGATTTTTCGCAAACTGACGGGCAAGCGCCCGGTGGGCGTGCGGATGCCCGACGGTATTATCCACGATTTTCACAAGCGGCTGTGGCTGGAGCGCGGCATAATTTATTCTTCCAACTGGCGCAATAACGACGGGCCGTTTCTGCTGGATTTGGACGGCGGGGAAATTCCTATCGTAGAGCTGCCAAAGGACGGCGTGGTGGACGATACGTCCTACGATATGTATACCCTGCAGCACCCGGAGCATTATTATTTGCGCAGCGGCCGCGAGATGGTAAAAATCTGGCAGGACGAAATCGACGGCCTGGCGGAAGAAGGCAGGATGTTGAATCTGGTGATGCATCCGCAGTTCATCGGACGGCCGGGGTATGTGCGCGCGCTGCGCGGTTTTTTGCGCTATGCCGCCGCAAACGGCGTGTGGATTGCGACGGACGAACAGGTTGCCAGGCATGTATTAGCCCAGAAGGGGTATAATATAGAAGTAAAATATTAATGAAAAGAGGGGTTCATGATGAAAAAATTTACGATGAAAAGCATTTTCGCCTTTTTGGCGACGGCTATGCTGGCTATGATGCTGGTGGGCTGCGGCGGCGAAAAGAAAGAAGAAGCCAAGGCCGATGCAGGCAAGGGCGAAAAATGGATTGTCGCCATCAATTCCACCTTCCCGCCGTTTGAATCGGTAAAGGAAGGTACGAAGGATTATCAGGGCATCGACATCGATATCGCTCATTATCTGGCGAAGAAGATGAATAAGCAGGTTGAATTCACCGATATGAAATTCGCTTCCTTGGTGCCGACGCTGCAGAGCGGCCGCGCTAATATTATTATTTCCGCGATTTCACCGACGGAAGAGCGCATGAAGGTTGTCGACTTTACGAAGCCGTACTATTTCCCGATGAAAGCGATTATCTGCAAAAAAGGCGCGGGCTTCGACACGATGGACAAGCTGAAAGGGCAGAAGGCCGGCGCTTCCATGGGCACGACCTTCGTTAAGGATTTAAAGGCCGTACCCGGTATTGACGTAGTGGAGCTGGACACTACGCCGCTGGTTATCCAGGACATTAAGAACGGGCGTCTGGCAGGCGGTCTGTTCGATTCTTCCCAAGCCGCCGTATTCGTAAAGCAAAACCCGGAATTGGAGCTGCATATCGTAGAAGCGCCCGTACTCATGGGCGATACCTTCGCTATCGCTTTGCCGAAGGGCTCCAAGGATACGGAAAAGCTGAACGCATTGCTGAAAGAAATGCGTACCAACGGCGAGCTGCATAAAATTTTAGTGGAGCATTTGGGCGAGGATGCGACTAAGCAATACGAAGCAGCAACTGAAAAACTGGATATCGCCAAGCTGTAAGGGAGTGCGAAGCAAATGTTGGATTTTTCCGTACTGGAACCGTACTTTCCCCTGCTGGCCGCTTCGATATGGATTACGCTGAAGTTTACTTTTTTGTCCACCATCATGGGCTTTTTGGGCGGCTTCATTCTGGCGTTAATCACTTTGTCGAAAAACAGGCTGTTGTCCTTCCTGGCGAAGGCTTATATTTCTGTGTTCCGCGGCACGCCGCTTTTAGTGCAGCTGATGCTGATTTATTTTGCTACGCCGCAGCTAACGAGCTATACGATTTCCGCGCTGGAGGCCGGCGTGCTGTCCTTCGGCTTGAATTCGGCGGCGTATATTTCGGAGGCGCTGCGCGGCGGCATTCTGGCGGTCGATAAGGGGCAGTGGGAAGGCGCGATGTCTTTGGGCGTGCCCAAGCATCGCTTTTTGCTGGATATCATTCTGCCGCAGGCGATTAAGAACGCGCTGCCGTCCTTGGTCAACGAAAGCATTATGCTGCTCAAGGATTCCAGTCTCGTTTCCGTTATCGGCGTGGCGGATACGCTGCGCTGGGCCGATTTGATTCAGGCCAAGACCTTCCGCGCTTTCGAGGCTTTTATCGTGGCGGCGGCTGTGTATTACGTTCTGGTTATGGCCTTGAACTTTTTAGGTTCGATTTTAGAAAAGAAGGTGCGCGTCAGTGATTGAGATTCAACACCTATCGAAAAATTTTGGCGGCCTGCAGGTACTCAAGGACGTGTCCCTGACCATCCATAAGGGCGAAGTCGTGACGATTATCGGTTCGTCGGGCAGCGGCAAATCGACGCTCCTGCGCTGCATTAATTTATTGGAGCAGCCCACGGGCGGCTCGATTTTGTTCGAGGGCGTGGACATCGTTAATTCCAAAGTAAAAATTGAGGACATCCGCAAGAACGCCTGCATGGTCTTTCAGCATTTTAATTTGTTCGCCAATATGACGGTTTTGGAAAATATGACGTACGCGCCGCGCGTGGTTAATAAATTATCTAAGGCCGAAGCGACGGAAAAAGCGCTGAAGCTTTTGGCAAAGGTTAATATGAGCGACAAGGCCAACGAATATCCCAGCCGTTTGAGCGGCGGGCAGAAGCAGCGCGTCGCTATCGCCCGCGCTTTGTGCATGGAGCCCAAGGTGCTGCTTTTGGACGAGCCGACGAGCGCGCTGGACCCGGAAATGGTTAAGGAGGTGCTGGACGTTATCAAGCAGTTGGCTAATACGGGCATCACCATGGTGCTGGTGACGCACGAGATGGGCTTCGCCAAGGACGTATCCGATACCGTGTATTTTATGGACGGCGGTTATTTGATTGAAAGCGGTACGCCCGACGAAGTCTTTAACCATCCAAAAACGGAACGCGCGAAGAAATTTTTGGCTTCTATTTTGGTGTAGCGATGAAAATATTTATTATCAATCCCGATTACGGGATGACGGACGGGCAGTTGGCGCAGCGTTGCCAGCTGCTTGCCCAATATGTGGGGCCGGACGTGGAGCTGCATATGGAATGCCTGACGCAAAATAAAATCGCGCTTGACTCGGCGCTGGACGCGGCGCTGGCCGCTCCGGAAATTATTACGCTGGCGGCGCGGGCGCAGCGCGAGGGTTATGACGCCGTGGTTATCTATTGCTTCAGCGGCCCGGCGGTGGACGCCTGCCGCGAGCTTTTGCGTATTCCCGTCGTCGGCGGCGGGCAGGCGGCCTGCTTGTTAGCGCCTTTAGTGGGGCGGCAGGCGGGCCTGCTGCTGGCGGACGTTTTGCGCGCG
>NZ_CAJMEH010000068.1 GCF_905212365.1 uncultured Phascolarctobacterium sp. | reverse complement strand
CCGAGCTGACGGCGGACGATACGGTGCTGGAGGTGGGGCCAGGCATCGGCACTCTGACCCAGGGACTGGCGGAAAGCGGCGCAAGAGTTGTCGCCGTGGAGCTGGACAAGCGCTTGCTGCCTGTTCTGGCTGCGACGCTGGACGGCTATGACAACGTGCGCATCGTCAACGGCGATATTTTGCAGGTGGATATTATGCGGGAGGTGGACGCGCCGGAATTTAAGGTGTGCGCCAATCTGCCCTATTATATTACGACGCCGATTATTTTTGCGCTTTTGGAAAAGCGTCTGCCCATGGAGCGTTTGGTAGCCATGGTGCAGAAGGAAGTGGCCGAGCGTATGGCGGCGCAGCCCGGCGGCAAGGATTACGGCGCGCTGTCCGTAGCCATTCAGTATTATACGGAGCCGGAAATTGCCTTCATCGTGCCGCCCTCCTCCTTCATTCCCGCCCCGGCCGTGGATTCTGCGGTCATCGTGTGCAAGCGCCGCAGCCAACCGCCGGTAGAGGTGTGCGACGAAGGCTTATTCTTCCGCGTGGTCAAGGCGGCCTTTTCCCTGCGCCGCAAAATGCTGAGCAATTCGCTGAAAAATATGGGCGTCACCGGCGAACAGGCCGGGCGCTGGCTGGAGCGGGCGGGCGTCGACGGCAAGCGCCGCGCCGAAACCTTGAGCCTGGAGGAATTTGCGCGGCTGACCAATACCTTTGCCCAAGCGTGCAGATGATTCATATTTAATAACGAAAATACATACAAAAAAGCGACGGACATTGCAGCTTAGACGTCCGTCGCTTTTGTCGTTTTCATATTATTTTTGCAAGAAAAAATTTGGGCTGCCGCTTAATCTATCAGCTTGATTTTGCGCCAGCCGCCGCTGCGCCAACGGTAGATAAAGACGCAGGCGCGCAGAATTTCGTCCGCGCACATGGCCAGCCAAACGCCGATGAGCCCCAAGCCGCAGACAATGCCCAGAATGTAGGAGCCCAGGGTCGCGGTAAGCCACATGGAAATCAAGCCCGTCGTTACCGGCCATTTAATATCGCCCGCCGCCTGCAGGGACATAACCATAACCATATTGACGGCGCGGCCCATCTCCAAAAAAATTTCAATGAGGAAGATATGCCGCCCCAGCTCTAAAACCTCGGGATTATCGGTAAAAATACCGTAAATAAAATCGCTGTTCAGATAAAGCACGAAGGTCAGCGCGCCGCTGATGAGCACGCCCAGGCGAATAGTTTTCCACACGCGGCTGCTGACGGCGTCCAGATTGCCGGTGCCGATTAAAAAGCCGACGATGATTTGCGTCGCCATAGCCAGAGATTGCGTATAAACGTAGGTGCAGTTGGCGATAATGTAGGCGTAAATCTTCGTGGTAATGACCACCAGCCCCATGACGTTGACGAAACGCATAATGACCATCTGGGAGATTTGGTAGGAAAGGGATTCGCCGCCGGAGGGCAGGCCCAAATAAAGAATTTTAAAAAGCGTATGCTTGGGAAAGGGCGTAAGATACTTCCGGGACAGGCGCACGTCGATAAAGCGGCGGAAGAAATACATAATGAGCAGCAGGCCCAGCACCTTACTGGTATTGGTGCTGATGGTAACGCCCAGAACGCCCAAGGAGGGAATGGGGCCGAAGCCGTGAATCAAAAAGCAGTTGCCCGTAATATTGATGACGTTCATAATAATGGAAGTCATCATGGTGACTTTCAGCAGGGAATAGCCGCGGAAGAAGGAAATAAAGGAGATGTAGGCCGACTGCACGATAATGAACAGACCGATATAACGCAGAAACAGCGCGGCCTCCGCCCAAATTTCCGGCGGCACGTCCAAAAGATGCAGAAAGAAATCGTCAAAAACAAATAATACCAAGCTGATAGCGCCGCCGAGGACCAGGTTGGTCAGCAGGGCGACAGTGCAGACCTCTGCGACCTTTTCCTTGTTGCCCGCGCCCCGGTGCTGGGCGATAAGAATTGTAGCGGCCATGCTGATAACGCTGAGCGCGATAATAACGATATTGATGATTTGATTGGCGTTGCCGACAGCGGCCACGGAATGCTGGGAATAACGGCTCAGCATAAATTGGTCCACGTTGCCGACCATCATTTGCAGCAGAATTTCGATGAAGATAGGCCAGGTCATTTTAAAGACGGACAATCTTTCGCCGTGCTCTTTGAATTTACTCATGTTTTGCCCCCTCGCAGGCGCGGCAGGTGAAAATATATCCGGGGCTCGCTGTCTGTGTAAGCGGCTGCGTGCCGTCGGCGCGGATTTTTCCCGGATAAGCCTGCCAGCGCCCTTTTCTCGGCGATTAACGCCTTGCTAAGCTTGAGATATTATACGCTCAGCCAAGGGGCTTGTAAAGCGGCGGCTAAATTATTTCACAAGATTTTTACATGGGGCGGGGTTTAGGGTAACGAATCGTTATAGGAAAGAGCGTTCGCTTAAATCTTCGTTTTGCGGCATTTTCAGCCGCCGCGCTTTTTTATTTTCTATCTTAGTCTTACTATAATTTTCAGAATTTTCGAATTTTAATAGCATTTTTCTGAAAATTTTTATATAATAGTCCCGTCGACAATTTTATAGACGGGCCCGTCATATTTAGGCAGGTTTGGCCAAGGCCGTACTCTGCCCGAAAGGACGGGACAAAATGAAAACCGAAAAACGCATCTCCAACTACGCTGCCGCGCCTGCACTACGCGGCGCAGCTCGCAAAACCGCTTTAGCGAAGCAGGACGCAATTTGCGCCAGCTCCGCTTTAAACCAAAGCGCAGGCTCCCTTGCGAAAACGCGCAAGCCGGGCGCACATTTCAAAACCGCCGCTAAAGGCTCGCGTCAAGCGTCAGGCAAGGCTTACGCCCGCCTCTCCGCCGGCGAATTGCGCAAGCTGGTCGCCGCCGCGCAGCGCTTCGAGCAGCCTGCTATCGACAAGCTGTGCGCAGCTTTTGAACCCTTGGTCTACAAGGAAGCTCACAATAGCAATATTATCAAAATACTGGGCGACGATTCTGTAAATACCGCTTGGGAAAGTTTTTTGAATTTTTTGCAGCGGTACGATAATAAAAGCTATCGGCGTTTTCCCACGCTGGCGCGTATCAATTTGCGGTATGAACTGCTGCATAAGGCTTTCAGGAATAATTCTGTTCAAGATAGCGTCATTCTTGATGAAACTGACGCCGATGGCAGAAGGCTAATCAATCCGTCGGATAAAAACGGTTTAATGGATAAGCTGCATGATAAGCATTTGGCGGAAGATTTATTAGACTCGCTTACCAAAAAGCAGAGGGAAATTATTGTGGCGACTGTTATCGAAGGCTATACGTTGGAGGAATTTGCTCGTGCTAAAGGCATTAACTCTGCTTGCGCTTATCGTTTGCGTAAGCGGGGGTTAGCTTTGCTGCGCGCAAAATTGAGGTAAATTTCGTTTTAGTAAATTAAAACTGAAAAATTTATGTGAATTTTTTTGAAGGACGTTCTGAAAATCTTTAGGGGTTTTTGGGGCGTTCTTTTTTTAGGGTAACGAAATGTTCTAGGAAAGAATGTTCGGATATATTTTGGGTTTGGAGTTCTGGCGTTACGTTCTACTTCTACCGTAGAACTCTATAATATTTTACTAGCCAATAGGTAGAATTTACTAACGTAAATTCTAGTAGAAATAGACATGGCAAGAAAAAAAGACGAAAAAGAAACCAAGTAAAGAAAAAGCAGAAAAAAAGAATCTATATACAATATGGCAAAAAAATCTAAAAATCATACCTTCGATTGCAAAAAAAAAATAAAAAAATTTTTCCTCTGCCCATGGTATGATTTTCGTTAAAAAACGCCATATTGTATATAGGGGGTAAATTTACACGCGCCATTCCCTCGTAAAATTTTTCAAACGGCGCAATTTGAAAGGAGCGAATGCTTATGATTGTTGCTGGTCCTCCTGAAATTTCTTTGCCGGAGCTGGAAGGGCTGGCCTGCCGGGCGCGGGGCCAAATCCAGCGGCTGTACCTGCACTGGACGGCTGGGCGCTACGGCCAATTCTTTAGCGATTACCACCTGAACATTGGCGGCGGGGGCGAAATTTTTCAGACCTGCGTCAGCCTGACGGAGCGCAAGGCCCACACCTGGCGGCGCAATACCGGTGCGGTGGGAATCGCGCTGTGCTGCGCTTACGGCGCTTTTTTGGACGCGGACGGCGAGCCTGTTTACCCGCAGGGCTTTGAGCCGACGCAGGCGCAGGTAGCAAAATTGGCGGCGGTAATCGCAGTTTTGTGCAAGGGTATGGGACTGCCGCCGGACGCTGCGCACGTCGCCACTCACTGCGAAGTTGCGGAGCTGGACGGCTACGGCCCCGGCAGCGGCGATGCGGATTTGCGCTGGGATTTGGCTTGGCTGCCGGACGCTCGGGGAATTTTACAGCCCGGCGGCCGGCTGCTGCGCCAACTGGCACGGGAGTATGAGGAAGTTAAAAATACTACGAAAGGAGGTGAAATTTATGTCCGCTAACAAAATTCTGACTTACCGCAGCGTAAGTCTGGAAATTCCCAACGGCTACGACGACGAGGGCAATGAGAAGTTCGTTGCCCGCAACATCGGCCGCGTGCAGCCGTCTGTCAGCGACGACGTGCTGCTGGAAGGTATGCGCAAGCTGGGTTCTTTGATGAGCTCTGCGCCCAACAGAGTCGTGCTGACGGAAAAATACGAGCTGACGCAAACGGCGTAAGGCCCATTCTCCCCCTGTCTGCTCGTAAGCTCGCAGTCACCCCCCTCTAAGAGGGGGGACAAAACTAAAGTGTAATGCTAAACTCTTGTGCCACCTCGTTGAGGGGGCTGTCGCTGAAAGCGACTGGGGGAGTTTATCAAACCGAAAGGAGGTGAAATCTATGGCTAAGGTAAAAGACGGCGACAACAAATCTTTGGAGCTGGTGTTCCGCACTAAATTCGGGCGCACCAAAACCATTATTATCTACGACCAGAAGGACGACGCCACTAACGACGAGTGCATCGAGGTGGCCCAGTATTTCCTAGACAATAATATTCTGCTCTTGTCCCACGCGGAGGACGAGCTGACAGAGCTGGCGGAAGCCCGCTTCCACACCTGCCAGTACGCGGAGCTGCTGTAAAGCATTCTCCCCCTGTTTCGCTTACGCTCAACATCCCCCTCTAAGAGGGGGAACAAAACTAAAGCGTAATGCGAAAGTGAAGTGCCCCCTCTTTGAAGGACAAGGTGAAAGTAAAAAGCTAAACTCTTGTGCTCCCTCTTTGAGGGAGCTGGCATTTTGCTTGCAAAATGACTGAGGGAGTTTTAAAAGCCAGCTGTCACCGCAGGTGACTGAGGGAGTTTGCAGATTTGCAAAATGACTGGGGGAGATTATAAAAAAATCGAAAGGAGGAACCTATGGAAGCAGAACAGTTGATGAACGCCATCGGCAATTACGGCTTTCCCATGATTGTGAGCTGTTATTTGCTGATTCGCATGGAAACGAAGATTGAAAAACTGTCCAACAATATCGAAGCGCTGGCCCGCGTGCTGGCGGCGGATAAGTAAAGGAGCAAGCAAGATGAAAATGCAAATCAAGCCGGTGAAGATAAAACACGAGCCGCTGCTGGAAATGGCGCGGCTGGCTAAGGGCGAGCGTGAGCGCACCCTTTTTTTACATTATACCTGGGGGCGGTGGGGCGAGGTGTTCGACGAATTTCATTTGTGTATCGACAAGGCGGGCGAAATTTACCGGCCCCGCCTCCATCTTTTGGATAATATTCCGGACTGGGGCTTTTTGTCCGGCGATATCCACATAGCGCTGTGCTGCGGCAAGGATTTGCGCTATACCAACAGCGGCCTGCTGTTCGACAGCAAGCGCCGGATTATTTGCGGCGATTACCCTACGGAGCTGCAAATCGCCCAATTAGCCCTTGTGGTCGCCATTCTTTCCCGGGGTTTGGCGCAGGAAATTTGCTATCGCACAGTCAAGACCATGTACGAGCAGCATATGGCGCAGCTGTATTTTACCGGGCGGGACGATTTTTCGCGGGATTTGATGTGGCTGCCTGCGCGGGAAAATTCGCGGGAGCTGGACTTTGGCGGCGTGTGCGTGCGCAAGCGGGCGCAGGCTTATATGCAGAATTTTATCGAGCGCAAGCTGCTGGCGCCCCGGGCGCTGCCCGCCGCAGTGCAGTCGCTGTTTGCGTAGTGGGAGGCGGTGCTTATGCAGCTACAGCTAATCAAAAACGAGCAATTTAAAATCCGCACGGTGCGGCGTAACGGCGAAACGTGGTTTGTGGGCCGCGACGCAGCGGAAATCCTAGGCTATACCAATCCGCACAAAGCGGTTATCGACCATGTGGACGAGGACGACCGCTTCCTAGAACGAATCGTTACCCAAAAGGGCGTTCGTAAAGCCGTTGTGATTAATGAGATTGGCATTTATTCGCTGATTTTATCCAGCAGCTTGCCTGCGGCCAAGGATTTTAAGCGCTGGCTGTGCGGCGAAGTCATCCCCTCGCTGCGCCAAAACGGCGCGTATCTGACGGACGCGGCTTTAGCCGCCGCCCGCCAAAATCCGGAGGAATTGCAAAGGCTGACGGACAAGCTGGCGGAGGAACGGCAAAAGCATATCGCGACGCTGCAGCTTTTGGGCCAGCGTGAAACTGCCTTGCAGGAAAGGGACGCGCTCATCGAGCGCAAGAACGCTTATTTTGTCCGCAACAAGCCGCGTATCGACTTCGCTAAGGCTGTTTACGAAAACCGTACGGCGATTTTGGTGGGCGAAATGGCCAAGCTCCTGGCGCAGAACGGCGTGGAAATCGGCCAGAACCGTTTTTTTGAATGGCTGCGGGAGAACGGCTATTTGCAGCGCAAGCAGGGGCAGATGTGGAATATGCCTTACCAAAGGTGTGTGGACGCGGGGCTGTTCATTATCAAGGAAAGCGTGGCCGCATCGCCCCGGGACGGGCGCGAATACATTACGCGCACGCCCATGGTGACGGGTAAGGGTCAGCGCTATTTTATCAGCAAATTTTTGCAGACGAAGGACGAGGAGGCGCTGGCGGTGCTGGACGCAGAAGAATTGCGGCTGCAAGCAGAAAACGCGGCGCAGGCTGACGGCGCAAACGCGATGGCGGCGGCGAATCGCAAGGGGCAAAAGGCAAATCAGAACGCTGACGCTCAAGCGCAAGGCGTAAACGATAAGGCTAAAGTAAAGCGCGAGGAGGAAGAAGATGGAGAAAGTTTGGAAGCTATTGACGATTCTTGGGAGGATAGCGAGCCTGTGGAACTGGAAACAATCGACGAACCGGCGGGAGAAGAAATAGCGGAGCTGGCGGCGGACGAGTGGTAAGGATATGCAGGGAGCGGCAAAGCGAGAAAAATTTTCGCCTGCGGCTTTATTTTCACAGTTAGTCATTGACAACCGCAGAAAAAAATAGTATAGTGTTCTTAAACAGGAACAATAAAGAAGAGCTGAATGAGGGACTATGGATCTTATCGAAGGGCTTACTAATTTTAATTTGACTAAGCAGGAAGCGACGCTGTATGTGCTGCTGCTCAAGGCCGGTCAGCTGACGGGCTACGAGGCCGCCAAGCAAACGGGGATTTCGCGCTCCAATACCTACACGGCTTTGGCCGGACTGGTGGACAAGGGCGCGGCCTATGTGCTGGAGGAAGGCAAGGTGACGCGCTATACGCCGGTGGCCCCTGCGGAATTTTGCGCCAATAAGCTGGACAGATTGGCAGAGATTAAGGAAGATATTCTCAGCCGGCTGCCGGTGCTGCAAAGCGACGCGGAAGGCTACATCACGATTAAGGGCGAGCGTGAAATCATCAACAAGCTGCGCAATACGGTGCGTCAGGCGCAGGCGCGCATTTATGTGTCGGCCAACGCTCGGGTTTTGGCGCTGCTGCGCCAGCCGCTGGCAGAAGCGGTGGCCCGCGGGCTGAAGGTAGTCGTTATCAGCGATAAGTCCTTTACGCTTCCGGGCGCAATTTGCTACGGTACAGTCAAACAAAATGAGCAAATACGCCTGATTGCCGATTCCCGCACGGTTTTGACCGGGGATTTGGAGGACGCGGAAGATTCCAGCTGCTTGTATTCCTGTAAGCGTAATCTGGTGGATTTATTTAAGGAAGCTTTGAAAAACGAGATCGCGCTTATTCAACTTACGGAAAGGTGATATATATGTCGAAGAAAGTACCCTTTGTAACTAAAGAGCAATTAGAGAAAATAATCGCCCAATATCCCACGCCCTTTCATCTGTACGACGAGGCAGGCATTCGCCGCACGGCGCGCCTGCTGTACAAGGCTTTCGCGTGGAACAAGGGCTTTAAGGAATATTTTGCCGTGAAGGCTACGCCTAACCCCTACCTGCTGCAAATTTTGCGCGAAGAAGGCTGCGGCGCCGACTGCTCCTCCTATACGGAGCTTTTGATGAGCGACGCTGTGGGCTTTAAGGAAAGCGAGATTATGTTTTCTTCCAACGCTACGCCGGCGGAGGATTTTCGGCTGGCGCGCAAGCTGAACGTCACGATAAATCTGGACGATATTACGCATATCGATTTTTTGGAAAAGACAGCCGATATTCCCGACACCATCAGCTGTCGTTATAATCCCGGCGGCCATTTTGCTATCGCCAATAATATTATGGATAACCCCGGCGACGCTAAATACGGCATGACCCATGAGCAGATTATCGAAGCTTATAAAATTTTGCTGCAAAAGGGCGTGAAGCATTTCGGCATGCACGCTTTTCTGGCTTCCAACACCGTGACCAACGCTTATTATCCGGAGCTGGCGCGGATTTTGTTCAAGGTGGCCGTAGAGCTGAAGGAAAAAACCGGCGCGCATATCGAATTTATCAATTTGTCCGGCGGCATCGGCGTGGCTTATCGCCCCGAACAGCAGGATAACGATTTAATGGTTATCGGCGAGGGCGTGCGTCAGGCTTACGAGGAAATTTTAGTGCCGGCGGGCATGGACGACGTAAAGATTTTTACGGAGCTGGGCCGCTTTATGCTGGCTCCCAACGGCGGCTTGGTTACGAAGGCTATCCACGAGAAGCACACCTATAAGGAATATATCGGCTGCGACGCCTGCGCGGCCAATTTGATGCGTCCGGCTATTTACGGCGCTTACCACCATATTACGGTGATGGGCAAGGAGGACGCGCCCTGCGACCACAAGTACGACGTTACCGGCGGCCTGTGCGAAAACAGCGATAAATTCGCTATCGACAGAATGCTGCCCAAAATCGATATCGGCGACCTGCTCTTTATTCACGACGCGGGCGCGCACGGCTTTTCCATGGGCTACAATTACAACGGCAAGCTGCGCAGCGCGGAAATACTTTTGCAGGAGGACGGCAGCGCTAAGCTGATCCGCCGCGCCGAAACTCCCGCCGATTATTTCGCAACCTTCGATTTCAGCCCCGAATACGGCGCGAAGCTGGAGGCGGAAGCACAGATAAAAATGTAAGCGTCCGGCCGGCGTTTAACAAACAGAAAAATCCGTCACACAAAAATTGCTTGTTGGACGGATTTTTTTATTATAAAATTGTTTTAGAATATTCAGAGCGGCGGCCGGGCCGTGCCGTTTGCGGATGGAGGGTAATTATGGAAAATAAATACGCCGTTTACGAGGAGGCGCTGGCCGAGGAATTGATCCCGGCCATGGGCTGTACGGAGCCCATCGCTATCGCCTATTGCGCGGCCGTGTGCCGCGAGCAGCTGGGCTGCTTTCCGGAGCAGGTAGAAATTTGGGTCAGCCGCAATATTATTAAAAACGTCAAGAGCGTGGTCGTGCCCAATACCAATCAGATGAAGGGCATCGAGGTCGCCTGCGCCGCAGGCTTGGTCGCCGCGCACCCGGAGCGCCAGCTGGAGGTGCTGGCTTATATCGACGGTCGGGAAAAAGAAACGATTAAAAAATTGGCGCAGTCCGGCGTGATTAAGATTCACGTTTCCGAAGAGCCTGATATTTTTTATATTCGCGTTTTCGTCGCGGCAGGCGGGCAGAACGCCGAGGTGACTATTCGCACGGACCACACCAATATCACTGCTATAAAAAAGAACGGCGCGACGGTTTTGGAAAAACCAATCGTGCCGGAGGCTGCGGGAGCGGCGCAGAGCGTGTGGACTATCGAGGACGTTTTGGACGCGGCGCGTAATATGCCGCTGGATAACGTACTGCCGTTGTTAAAGCGCCAGATTGAGTACAATATGGCTATTTCCGAGGAAGGCCTGGCGCATGATTACGGCGCGAGCATCGGCAAAATTTTGCTGCAGCGCGACCCCGAAAGCCTGCGCACGCGGGCGCGGGCTACGGCGGCGGCTGGCAGCGACGC
>NZ_CAJMEH010000067.1 GCF_905212365.1 uncultured Phascolarctobacterium sp. | reverse complement strand
AACGGCAGCCGTTTGTGGTGCAGGCCGATTATTTGTACAGTTTGACGGCAGCGGAGCGGCGGCAGATTGTGACTGCAATGCTGGGCGCGGAAGCGGATTATGCGGCCTGGGTACGCCGCGTTTTGCAGCAGGATATCATGGAGCGTACTACCGTAAGCGACAGCGGCAAATTTTACCGCTTTTTGTGCGCTGTGGCCAGTATGACGGGCTGCGTAGTGAATTATACTATTTTGGCTAATAATGTGGGAATTACCGCACCTACCGCCAAGCAATGGCTACAATTCTTAGCCGGGACTGGATTGGTGTATTTATTGCAGCCGGTAGAGCGGGTTGATGGCAAGCGGTTAGTAAAAGCGCCCAAGGTATATTTCAGGGAAACGGGCGCAGCGGCTTATCTGTTACAGCTGCATGAAGGAGCGTCGCTGCTGCAGAGCGTGTATTTTAAAAATCTGTACGAAAATTATGTGGTCAGCGCGCTGCGGGAGGGCTATTTGCGTTGGGGGCAGGAGCCTGATTTTCACTTTTACCGCGATTCCAATAATAAGGAAATTACGCTGATTCTGCGTACTGCCGGTAGGCTGTGCCCTGTTAATATCTGTAATGGCGGCTTCAGCGTGCGCAGGGCGCAGAAAAGCTTTGCGCTGCTGCAAGACTATGCTGCCGGGCAGGGGGCGGCTTTAGGCAGCGGCTGCATTATCGGTATAGGCGGGGAGCTGCAGCAGCTTGATGGGGAAACGTATTACGTGCCTGCGGAATATGTATAAAGTAAAAGCCCGGTACAATGACCGGGCTTGATTTTTCTGCTATTTAGTTATATTTGTTTGGGGCGTTTGCCGCGTAATTTCTTTCGTCATCACGTTATAGGTTACGTCGCCGCTTTGCGGTTCGCCGTTAATTTTTACGTTGCCGTGAAAAGCGGCCAGCTTGGTTTTCCAGCAATAGCTGCCGCTGTCGGCGGTGATATGCACCGTATCGTCCTGAAAATTTAAATTACCGTTGACATAAGCGGTGCGGTCGCTATGGTAAACGTCTACCTTATCGCAGTTAAAATGCATATCGCCGAAGCTTAGCTGGATATTGCCCTGCCCATGTACTTCCATATTGTAAAGGTGTACTTGAGTCGTATCGCCGGTAATAGTCAGAGTGGTATCGTGAGTGGGGAATTGCACAAAAACATTACCGCGTAGGTCATAAATGCCCTTAATGGGGTTAAAGGTACGGCTGTCGCTGGTGATTACAGGCTCTACGGCCCAGCATAAGGAGGGCAGCAGCATCAGCAGCATAACGACGGATAAAATAAATTTTTTCATAGACGGCACCTCATCGTGAACACACAAGCTCGGTAAAACAGCGGCTGCAAGAAAAGCGCCGCTGTATTTAATTTTAGCGTAATAAATATTATAGTATTTTTTTGCCTGCACTGCAAGCGTTGTAAGCAATTTTTTGAAGATTTTTCAGAGAAAAAAGAGGATTTTGCCGTTAAACATTGAATATAACTTATGTGTAATTTAGCGGCGGAGGAAAAGTGGACATGGATGGAGCGTTTGAAAATTTTAAAGAGCAGGTGCGAAGCGCCGCTGATATTGTCGAAGTGATTTCCAGCTATGTGCCGCTGAAAAAACGCGGCCAGAATTTTTGGGGCTGCTGTCCCTTTCACGGCGAAAAAACTCCGTCCTTTGCCGTTAATCCCGGCAAGAATATGTTTTATTGCTTTGGCTGCCATGAAGGCGGAGATATTTTTAAGTTTATCATGAAGATTGAAGGCTGCGGCTTTATGGACGCCATGAAGCTGCTGGCCGGGCGCTATGGTATACCTGTGCCGGAAAAGCAAAGGACGGCGGCTGAAATCGAGCAGGAAAAGCAAAGAGAGCGTATCTATCAGACGAACGGAACGGCGGCTAAGTTTTTTCAGGCCTGTCTTTTAAAGACCGCTTACGGGCAGTCGGCGCTGGCTTATCTTGCCGGGCGTGGCATTACCAAGGAAATTATCGACAGCTTTAGCATTGGCTATGCTGTCAACAGCTTTGGCGCTTTGGTAACGAGCCTGGGCAAACGTGGCTATGGAGCGCAGGAGCTGGAGGCTGCGGGCTTGGCCGCTAAAGGTAAGTCCGGCTTTTACGACAAGTTCCGCAACAGGGTGATGATTCCCATTAAGGACCCTAAGGGGCGTATCGTTGGCTTTGGCGGCAGGGTGCTGGACAACAGCACACCTAAATATCTCAATACTAGCGAGACAGCCTGGTTTAATAAACGGCGGCTGCTTTTTGGTATGGATATTGCGTATAAGGCTATCCGCAGCAGCAGGCAGGCGATTATCGTCGAAGGCTATATGGACGCTATCAGCCTGCACGCGGCAGGCATCGGTAACGTGGTGGCCTCCATGGGAACGGCTTTCGCCCAGGAGCAGGCCGCTTTGCTCAAGCGTATGGCGGACGAGACGGTGTTTTGCTACGACAGCGACAGCGCCGGCCGGCGTGCTTCCGTAAGGGCGGTGAGCATTGCCAGAGAGGCGGGGCTGAAGGTGCGTATTGCCGGCGTGCCGGAGGGCAAGGACCCGGACGAATTTGTCCGGCATCACGGCAAGGAAGCCTTCATGCAGGTAATTGCCGCAGCCCAGGAAGGCGTTGATTTTCAGATTGAAGAAACAATTTTGCAGGGTGATGTAACAAATCTGGCAGGAAAAGTCGACGTTGTGTCGAATATACTACCATTCCTATTAGAATGTAAAAGCGAGATTGAAGCGGCAGAGCATATCCGCAGGCTGGCTCAAAGGCTGACCATAGACGAAGGACTCATTGCTGAGGAATATCGTAAGGCGGCAAAAAAAGGCGGAGCTAAAAATGAGCCTGTAAATGTGCGGCTGCCCCAGCGTAAGCAGGCGAACGCTGGCCAGCAGGCGGAGGAGCTGCTGTTGGCAGTGCTGCTAGAGCAGCCGCTGCTGGCTTATGAGTGCCTGGAAACAGTTGGGAGAACAGGCTTCAGCACGCCGCAGCTGGCGCAGATTTTTGATAAGCTGTGCGAGCTGCAGGCAAAGGACGCTTTTACTGTTGATAAATTAAACGATGCCTTGGAGGACGCCGCACAGTCGGCTTTAGCTGGCATCAGAACTCGTCAGATACCGTCGGGCGACGCAAATAAGCTTTTGGCGGATTACCTGCGCCAGCTGCAGCGCAGCTATTGGGAGCGGGAATACGAAAAGCACCGTTTGCTGGCGGACGAATACGAAAGGTCGTCGGACGAGCGCTTTATGGATGAATTGGTGGAGACTCAAAGGATCAAGGATGAAATCAAAAAGCTCTATGGAAATTACAAATAATATGGAAGGAGGGAACACCATGGAAGAAACTACCAATAAGCTGTCTCAGGAACAAATCGACGAATTGTTGCAGAAGGGTAAATCGCAGAATGGTGTTCTCACTTATCGTGACATTATGAGTGCTATCAGCACGTTAGAAACCGTATCCTCAGATGATGTGGAGCATTTGTACGAGGTTATCACACGCAAGGGTATGGAGATAGTTGATGACAATTCCGCTGATGACGACGTGCTGCCCATGGTCGAAAATGACGATAATGTGGAAACAGAAGAAATCAACGAAGCCGAATTAGCCAACCTTTCCGTTCCCGAAGGCATCAGCATTGACGACCCGGTACGTATGTATCTGAAAGAGATCGGGCGCGTGCCTCTGCTTGTAGGCGAGGATGAGATTAAGCTGGCTAAGCGTATGGACAAGGGACGTCAGGCCGAGCGTTTGCTGCGCGGTAAAATGATTGCGCTGGACGCGCCGGTTTTCAGCGTTGCCGACGACAGTAAGGCGCTGCTGGATAAAATCGGGCAGTATATGCAGGAAGAATGGCATATGACCCATATGCGTTCGGTGTTCAAGGTCCTGCAGATGATTCGGAAGCGTCAGGAGGAGGGCAATCCCTATCAAATAGAGGATTATCAGGATTTGATTTTTGAATTTACCCGCGATGAGCGCCTGCATTTGCAGCGCTTGATGGTAGAGCAGAAATGCCTGATTCCCGAATGCGAGCGTTTGGTAGTTAACCGTCCGACCAGCGATAAGGATATCCATAATCTTTATCAACTAAAGGCGCTGCTGGACGAGCTCAAAGCCCGCCTTTCCGACGGGCGTGAAAAGGATACGGCGCTGGCAGGGCAGTATCTTGATTTCAGCGAAAGCTACGATAAACTGCTCAAGGCAGTGCGCCAGCAGGGTAACGACGCTAAGAAATGCCTGTCCGAAGCTAATCTGCGTTTGGTAGTCAGCATTGCCAAGCGTTATGTGGGGCGCGGTATGCTGTTCCTGGATTTGATTCAGGAGGGTAATTTGGGCCTTATTAAAGCGGTGGAGAAATTTGACTATAATAAAGGCTTTAAATTCAGTACCTACGCTACCTGGTGGATTCGTCAGGCCATTACACGCGCTATTGCCGATCAGGCGCGCACTATCCGCATTCCTGTGCATATGGTGGAAACCATCAACAAGCTGATTCGCGTTTCCCGCCAGCTGCTGCAGGAGCTGGGTCGCGAGCCGCTGCCGGAAGAAATCGCCAAGGAAATGGATACGACGGTGGACAGAGTGCGTGAAATTATGAAGATAGCTCAGGAGCCTGTATCACTGGAAACGCCTATCGGCGAGGAAGAAGATTCCCATTTAGGCGATTTTATCGAGGATCACGATGCGCCTGCGCCTGCGGACGCCGCTTCCTTTACTCTGCTGCGCGAACAGCTGGAGGAGGTTCTGGAGACCCTTACGGTGCGTGAAAAGCGTGTGCTGGAGCTGCGCTTTGGCCTGGAGGACGGGCGGTCGCGTACACTGGAGGAGGTTGGCCAGCATTTCGGCGTAACCCGCGAGCGTATCCGTCAGATTGAGGCTAAGGCCCTGCGCAAGCTGCGTCACCCCAGCCGCAGCAAAAAGCTGAAGGACTTTTTAGAGTAGGCCTTGACATAAACTGAATACTATTATAAAATATTACTGTTTGGTAGCTTGTATGGGCCTATAGCTCAGTGGTAGAGCCGCCGGCTCATAACCGGCTGGTCGTAGGTTCGAACCCTACTGGGCCCACCAATTCGTATCTATGCGAACTATTGCAGGCTGCCTTATCAAGATTTATATCAACTTTATTGCTCGTAGTTGCAGTAGGCGTATAATTTAATGCAGCGGTGACGGTATAAGAATCGTCGCCGTTGTTTTTATTTATGACGACTTTTTGCACCATGGTCTGTAAAAGTTTGCGCTTGGATTCTTGGCTCATTTTCTTTAGGAAGCTGATAATTTAAAGCATATCCAATCATATATACAACGTTTTGTGGAATTAGGCACTCACAATTTGCAAAAAGCTATTGAGAAATTTATTTATCATCCAGAAGATCTGGTCTAGTCAAGCAAAATATAGATATAAATTGAGCTAAAAAAGGCCGCCTTTTAGCGACCTTTTTCTACAGTATGAGCCGGCTGATTTTTATCAGGCGGCTTTTGCTGTATTCTTTTTAGTTCTTAAAGGCTCCTTCCACGTATTCGCAGCAGGCGTCGATTTCCGGCAGCCGTATTTCGTGCAGCCTGCCTGCGTCGCCTGCGGCGGCAATGGCGGGGTCGATGGGCAGCCGCGCCAGCACCTTCAGGCTGTAGGCGTCCGCAGTTTCCTGCAAATGGCTGGGGCCGAAAATTTCGTAATCCTTGCCGTTGTCCGGGCAGCGGAAGTAAGCATAATTTTCAATAAGGCCGAGAATGGGAATGTTCATCATCTTAGCCATTTTCACGGCTTTAGCGACGATCATGGATACCAATTCCTGGGGCGAGGTAACTACGATAATGCCGTCGACGGGCAGGGATTGGAAAACGGTTAAGGGAACGTCGCCCGTTCCCGGCGGCATATCCACAAACATGTAGTCGACATCCGTCCAGATAACGTCGCTCCAGAACTGTTTGACCATACCGGCAATCAGCGGACCGCGCCAAACCACCGGGTCGGATTCGTTGGGCAGGAACATATTGGCGGAAATTACTTCGACGCCGCAGGGAGCTGTTTGCGGCAGAATGCCTATTTCCGAAGCCTGGGCCTTGCCCTTGACGCCCAGATTTTTGCTCATTGAGGGGCCGGTAATATCGGCGTCCAGCACGCCGCAGCGATGGCCGCGGCGCTGCATAGCGGTCGCCATCAGGCCGGTTACTAGGGATTTGCCCACGCCGCCCTTGCCGCTGACGATGGCGATAACCTTTTTCACGCTGCTCATTTCATGGAGCTTCGCGGTAAAATCTTGGGGCTGCTGCGCGCCTGCGGCAGAAGGGCAGCCTTCGCAGCTGGAACGTCCGCAGGTAGCAGAGCTGCTGCATTGTTGTTCGTTACTCATTATTTTTCACCTTGCTTGTAAAAATTAGACGATAAAGGTAGCCCAGCAGCATACCGCCGAAGCAGGGCAGAACCCAGCCGAAGCCAATGTCGAACAGCGGCAGATACTCTACCAGCAGCGCGTCCAGCGCTTGCAGGTGGAAGCCGCCGGCCCGCAGGCCGTCGAAAATGGCAAAGATGGTGGTCAGCGTCAGGCAAACGCGGAAGATAACCTTATCGCCCTTTAAAAAACCGTGGCCCACGTTCAGCAGCACAATGGCGATAACGATGGGGTACAGCATGCAGATAACGGGAATGGAAAATTTAATAATATTATTCAGGCCGAAATTGGATACGACCAGGCTGAACAAAGAAATATACAGGCATAAGCGCTGGTATTGCAGCTGGCCGCCGCTTAGCTCGTGGAAGTAACCTGAAATAGATGTCGTCAGGCCGATGGAGGTGGTGATGCAGGCGAAGAAAATAATCAGCGCCAACACCATCTGACCGGGAAAGCCCATGTAGTGGACTGAAATCATATTCAGCAGCTGGCCGCCGTTGGACACGATGCCGAAGGCCGCCGTGCTGACAGCGCCCGCATAAGCCAGAGCGCCGTAAATTAAAGCCAGACAGATGGCTGCGATGATACCGGCATAAATGCACATGTTGGTAAGCTGCTTTTGCTCTTTGATGCCGGTGTTTTCGATGGATTTGATTATTACTGCGCCGTAAAGCATGGAGCAGAGCAAATCCATCGTGTTGTAACCGTCCTGAAAGCCCTTGAAGAAGGGCGCGGTTTTGTAAACGCTGTTGGCGGGCTGCAAGTCCCCCATGGGATTTGTAATAACGAAAAAGATAAGAATACCCAGGCAGATCAGCAGCAAAGGCGACATAATCTTACCGATATTGTCTACAATTTTTGACGGATTGACGGAAAGAAAATAGCTCAGCCCGAAAAAGAACAGGGAATAAACTGCCAGACCGATAGTGCCGCTGCCGTCGGGCAGCAAGGGCAGGATGCCCGTATCGAAGGACACCGCTGCAGTACGCGGAATGGCGAAAAAGGGGCCGATGGTCAGCGCGCATAAAATGGAGACCGTGCGGGCGTAGAGGGTACTGACAGGCCGCGCCATATCGTCGGGGTTATTGCTGCGGATAATGGCCATGGCCAAAATACCCAGCAAGGGAAAGCCGACGCCGCTCAAGCAAAAGCCAAAGGCGGCAATCGTCAGGTTTTCGCCCGACATTTGGCCCAACACCGGCGGAAAGATAAGGTTGCCTGCGCCGAAGAAAAAAGAAAACAGCATCAGGCCTATGGGCAGAATTTTCGCTAAACTCATCTCATTCATCCTTTACAGCAAAGAGGTATTTGTACTCAGTATACATGATAAGAGGGCAGACTGCAAGAATCTGCCCTGAAACTTATGATTGCTTGAGAGTTATTTGACCAGCAGGCGGAAATATTTCTTTTTGCCCTTGCGGATCAGCAAGCTTTTATCGGCGTCGAACAGGCCGGGGTTCAGCGCTGCTTCCGGGTCGCTCAGCACGGCGTCCTTCACGGTGAGGCCGCCCTGGGCGATCATTTGGCGCGCTTCGCGCTTGCTGCTGAAAACCTTGGCGGCAGTCAGTACGTCGATAACCTTGGCGCTCATCTGCTCTGCGGCAATTTCAATGGTCGGCACGTTGGCCAGATTTACGCCGCCGCCGAACAGGGCTTCCGCAGCTTCCTGGGCTTTGCGCGCTTCCTCCTCGCCGTGTACCAGTTTAGTAACCTCGTAGGCCAGCACCTTTTTCGCTTCGTTGATAGCCGCGTCCTTCAGGGAGGCAAGACGGCGCACCTCGTCCATGGGCAGGTAGGTGAGCAGGCTCAGGCAGTTTTCCACGTCGCCGTCGTCTACATTGCGCCAGTATTGGTAAAAATCGTAGGGAGAGGTTTTTTCTGCGTCCAGCCACAGAGCGCCCTTTTCCGTTTTGCCCATCTTGCGGCCGTCGCTGGTGGTCAGCAGCTTGCAGGTCATGCAGTAGGCGGGCTTTTGCTCCTTGCGGCGAATCAGCTCTACGCCGGCCAGCATATTGGACCACTGGTCGTCGCCGCCCAGCTCCATAACGCAGCCGTAATCCTGATGCAGCTTCCAGAAATCGTAGGACTGCATAATCATGTAGTTAAATTCAAAGAAGGTAAGACCTTTTTCCCAACGTTTTTTGAAGCATTCAGCCGTCAGCATGCGGTTGACAGAAAAGTGCACGCCTACCTCGCGCAGCAGATTAACGTAATTCAAATTCAGCAGCCAATCGGCGTTGTTGGCGATAATAGCCTTGCCCTCGCTGAAATCGATAAAACGGCTCATTTGCTTTTTAAAGCATTCGATATTGTGGGCGATAAATTCGGGCGTCAGCATTTTGCGCATTTCGTCCTTGCCGCTGGGGTCGCCCACCATACCGGTGCCGCCGCCCAAGAGGACGATGGGACGATGGCCGGCGCGCTGCATATGGCTCATCATCATCAGCGCGATAAAATGACCTACATGCAGGCTGTCGGCAGTGGGGTCGAAGCCGATATAGAAAGTGATTTTTTCCTTTTCCAGTAATTCCTTAATTTCATTTTCATGGGACATTTGCTTAATAAAGCCGCGTTCCGAAAGCACGTCAAAGACAGACATCTAATGACCTCCTTAAAATATTTAAACCTGCGGCGTGCGCCGCACAGCTGATAATCACAACTCATTATAACCCATTATATCTAGATTAGCAAATAAAAAACGCCATAAGCGCTTAAAGGCGCTTACAGCGTTGAAATCTGGTTAATCCAGCTGCGAGGTGCAGTGCGGGCAGCGTGTCGCATCGTCGGCGATTTCCGAGCGGCAGTAAGGGCACAGCCGCGGGTCCGGCTTAGGCGCGGGCGGCGGATTGAGCTTATTAATCTGGCGAACCATGACAAAAATAATGAAGGCCAGAATAACGAAATCCAGCACGGCGTTGATAAAGCTGCCGTAAGCCAGAACGGGAGCGCCAGCCTTTTTAGCTGCCTCCAGGGTAGCGTAATGCTGGCCGTTAAGGCTGATAAATAAATTGGTAAAATCCATTTTACCAATCGCCATGCCCAGCGGCGGCATGATAATGTCGTTGACGAACGAGCCGACAATTTTGCCGAAGGCTCCGCCAATGATAACGCCTACAGCCATATCTATCACATTGCCGCGCATAGCGAACTTTTTAAAATCTTCTTTAAATGACATAAGCATCCTCCTTTAAACTTTTTATACAATATTCTACCTCCAGACGAAAAATCCTGCCGCTTGACTGAAAAGTCGTCGTAGCATATAATATTATAAAACCAATCCTGCGCAAGCAGGTTTAGCTGATATTTCATAAATGGAGGAATAGACAATGCGTGAAGATTTAGTAGTACCTGGCGAGAATGAGGAAAATTTTGTCCTGGCCCGCGACGCCCGCGTAGTGACCGTACCTTTTTCCCCGCTGGAGGAGCGTATGCAGAAGGAAAAACCGGAGGTGTTTGCCCGCCTGCAAAAGCTGAAGGAGCTGATTGGCGAGGATACCTTTAAGCGTTTGGTAAGCCGCGTGCATAACATCAATTATGCCGACACCCGTATTATGCTGGTAGCTGAAAGCGAGCTGCACCGCACCAATATCGAGCGTGAAATTTTACCGGCTATTGCCGAGGCCTTTGAAGTGACCAGCATTCGTGTAGTTACTCAGGGCTAAAAATTTAATGCTGAAATAAGGCGAAAAGGTGTTGACAAGAGCGCCGATTTGCTTTATAATATTACTCGTTGCTGATGCATAAGCACAGCGCTGATGTCGGGGCGTGGCGCAGTTTGGTAGCGCGCTTGTTTCGGGTACAAGAGGCCGTGAGTTCGAATCTCGCCGCCCCGACCAATTTCAAAAGCTAGGGAGCCGCTCGATGAGCGGCTTTTTTGTTGTCTGAATAAAGCAGGCAAAAACCCCACTTACGTTAGATTGCGGTCTAATGCAAGTGGGGTTTACTGTTTGGTGTGCCCGGCATGGGCGATAACTAGGTGGTGGAAGTCCACTACGCGCTCGGTAGCAGGAAGCGTTAGCCGAAGGCAAGGGTGTCCAT
>NZ_CAJMEH010000066.1 GCF_905212365.1 uncultured Phascolarctobacterium sp. | reverse complement strand
CCGCCGCAATCGGCTTCCTCCAAAACGCGCAGGCCCGCGTGCGCCGCGCACAAACGCCGCAGCTTCTGCGCCGCCGCCACAGCGGTCTCCGCCATTTGCCTGCCGTAAGCCTGCACCTGCGTGCGCGCCGCGTCCAGGCTGGCCATCAGCAAATAATTAGGACTGGTGGTCGTCAGCACGCTCATCACGTCGGCGGCCCGCTGCAAGTCAAGCCGCTCGCCCTGCACATGCAGCATACTGCACTGGGTCATCGCGCCCAAAATTTTATGCGTGCTTTGGGCGCAGGCGTCGGCGCCGCTCTGCAAAGCCGAAGGCGGCAGCAAATCGCTGAAGCCCAGGTGCGGCCCGTGGGCCTCGTCCACTAATAAAACCGCGCCATGCGCGTGACATACCGCAGCAATTTCCGCCGTGCGCGCCGCTACGCCGTAATAATTGGGCGTCGTCAGCAAAACGGCTTTAATCTCCTTATCCTTAACTAAAGCACGCTCCACCGCCTCCGGCGTCACCTGCATTTGTAAGCCGAAGGCCGCGTTAAATTCCGGCTGCAGATAAACGGCCTCGATACCGCCCAAAATCAAACCGCCGGCCACGCTGCGGTGCGCGTTGCGCGGCAGCAGCAGCCTTTCGCCCGGCTGCAGCGCTGTCATCAGCATAGCGTGAATCGCCTGACTGGTGCCGTTGACCGCCCAAAAGCAGGCGTCGCTGCCGTAGGTTTGGGCAGCCAAAGCCTGCGCTTCTTTAATATAGCTGACAGGCTCGTGAATATCGTCCAGCTCGCTCATCAAAGAAACGTCCATGGCCGCGCCGCCGCCCAGCTCCTGCCGCAGCAGCCTTTCCATACCGCGCCCGCCCTTATGGCCGGGCGTGTGCAGCGGATACACGTTTTCATATTTATAACGCAGCATGGCGTTTACCAACGGCATACCCGCGTCGTCTTTGTAAAAATTCATTTCGGCCTCCAGGCGCACTATTATGCGCCGCTATATCTTAATATTTTATCATACCCATCATTTTAGCACAAATAAAAAATACCGCCGCAGCCGTTAAGAACAAATTAGCCCTATGTTAAAAAATTTAATTCTTACCTCTTCTTTGAAAAACAAAAAACAGTACCTCCGGTTACCGTAAAATCTGTACTCGGATTGGTACTGCTGAATTTCGCCTGCAGCTGATAAACCTGACGAAATAATCGCGGCGCACTTTACACGCTGCCGTTTACTGCTTGTTAGTTATTAAAGCTTTTTATACTATAAAATAAATTCCGGTTTTGGACAAGAACACCGTCCCCGCCGCCTCGGTCTGCTTCACCAAGATATAACGGCCAGCGTCATTAAACGGCGAACTATACATTCTTATATTCATTTAACCCCGCGAGCCTCCTTCCCTTTTACGGCAATACAATAATACAGATAAACTTACGGCATAGAATTAAAGCGAACATTTTTTCCTATCGCGTTTTGCGAGGGGAAACCATTTTATATTCGCAACAAACCTTCTATGACTTTATACACCAAATAGATTATTCTAAGTATTATTACAACTAATATAATGTATAATCTCCCTTGAAATATACTATATTTAGATTTTTTAAAACCAATTTTAATAGAAAAGGCAGTAAATCCAAGTAACAATGTATCTATAAAAATATCTATCAACAAATCAGTCAAGAGGAACACCACCTTTACTAAAGACAGATATTCTGTCCCAAATCTTATCTACTGTTACCTCTACTACGCCACCTGCAACTACACCAATAACTATTCCTGTTGGTCCAGCAATAACGCTTTCCATTAGTTTACCTGATGCATTACTGATTGCAAATTTTCCAACTTCTTTTTCCCATTTTATATCTTGATTATCTATAAAATCATTACTTAATTTTATAAATAGCGAACCACCAGAAATAAGTGGTACTTCTTTCAAAACCGATGATACCATCTTACCTCCACTATTATAATAAATCTTGAAAGTTTTACTACTACCGGGATAAGATTCTATCATAATATAGTCCGGGAAATTTTTCGATACCATTTCTTGTAATGCTTTATCTTTAGTTGTATCTATTGTATTACCAAATATAGCTTGAGCAAAATCATCAAATGTATCTGCATACTCGCTGTCTAAGTTCTGTTCACCTCCTTCCATTACTTCTGTCTCTGTTTTTGGTATATGTCCAAATTCTGTTGCCAGTTCTTGGTCTAAATCATTATTCTTCGTTGCGCTGGATGCTATAGCTCCGCCAACTTCGCCACTTCCACTTACGGCTTTATCCACTATTGTTCCTAAAGCTGCGCTTATCCACTGCATTGCCGCCGGGTCGTCCTGCGCCGCTTTCCTTATTTCTTCAATCAACATTTTATTGATTGCCGCCGCGCTGATGCCCGTAAGCATATCTTTCCCTGCCAGCTTGCTCATAATGCCGCCGACAAGTCCATGCAGCAAGGTTTTCTGTACCGCTGTCAAATCCTTCATATCATGAATTTGATTATACGCTATCTCTCCAAACAATCCTATCAGCTCTTGTCGTTCTTCAATAGATTTCTTGTTGAAGATTTCGCCCAGCTTATTCAGGCTGTTCTGCGTATCGCGATTCAGTTGGCTTACGTCCTGCTTCTGCTGCTCTTTATCCCTGATTTCAATCGTACCCTCGGCAATGGCGGCTTTCGTCGTGCTTTCCGCTTCGTCCGCAGCAGGCATACCGATATTCGGCGTTACGCCTTTTTCGTTATAATCAGCTCCGTTATCGATATTCACATTTGCGCCTATACCGCCGGCTTCGTACTCAGCTTTATTGTGAATATTCTCCCACGTCAGCGTACCGGTAGAAATTTTATTCTTTTCTGCTTCCGCTTCGCTGGCAATTACGCCGCCTTTCAAATCCGTATTGCTGCCTACATAAATATCAAAGCCTTCTTCGCCTGCGTAAATGCCGCTTTGCTCCGTTACGCTGCTGTACTGGCTGTCAATATTGCTCGTGCCCACGCTGCTCGTTACGCCGCTGCCAGAAATTTTGGCGCTGCTGTCCAGATTGATTTCCAACCCAAAGCCGCCGCTGGTATTTTTCTCCGTATAATTATTGCGGTCCTGCTTGCTTGCAATATTCAAATCGCCGCCCACGCTGCCGCTTACCTTTTCGCCGCTCAGCTTGCCGCCTTGAATATTCGTATCGCTGCCGCTGGTAAAGCTTAAATCCTTATTAGCTGTTACGGAGCTTTCATTGTAAGCCGTGCTGTTGGCGTCCACTTCGCCCTTGGCCTTGCTGCCGCCCACAGTAACGCTGCTGACTGTGCTGCCAATCTGCTCGCTGTTTTGGTTAGCGTATTCGTCCCGCTGTTTTTCCTTGCCAATGGTAAAGCCAAATCCTCCTCCACTCAAAAGCCCGCTGGTCAGGCTGCCCGCCGCGTTGAGCAGCGAGCCGTAGGCCAGCCCCCCGTTCTGGTTATAAATATTCGCCGCGCTGATAACGCCGCTGTTATCTATATCGCCATTAGTAACTATAATTAAATTGCCGCCCCTAGTTATACGTATCATAATGTTTTAAAATCAGTACCCCCTAATTAGTATAAACTTCTACTTTCCAGTGACACTTATTATTCTTATCATTTTCCAAAAAAGTTATAGACAAAATAAGATTTCTTTTTTGATATTTATTGTCAACGATTTTATGCCAACCATTTTCAGCAAGAGACGAATCATATATTTTTAATATTTCTTTTTTGTCTTTAGAAGAAATATTAGTACTTATCAATACTGACGGTACTAAATAGTTTTTTATATATTCTCTACGACTGCTTTCTAGCCAAATAGATTTTCTTACTTCTATTTTTTTCCCATCAAAATCACTAATTATTTCTTTACTTATTAAATCATCAGCATATTCAACGGCATTCAATTCATTACGTAAAAAATATTCATTTTTACCTATCTCAAAATCAATCTTTCCATATACCGAGTATATGACAATTATTAGAACTATTATTATGGTAAAAGCTACACTAAATTTATTCCCTCTCCAGTAAAGTTTTACTAATCTATTCCTACCCACTCCTCTCATTTTTTCCTATCTCCTACGTAAGAACTTATAGTTATACTGCCATTTAATGCAAAACCATCTGAAGATAAATTGCTACCTATCGTTTGAACTATATTACCATTAGAAGACAGAGAGCCACCTCTAACACTATTTAATATATTCCCAACGAATCCTATACCCACTCCTGTCATTGTATCTATTAATTCTTGCCTATTTATAATTACCTGATTATGTCTGTCGGTTACTTTACCAATACTTTCATTCCAACTAGCCGAAGATTTTGCTAACAGATTACTTAATTTACTCAAATCAAATGTTTGCATATTAACGCCATATCCGAATTCAATGGTTTGAAATATATCATTATATTGATTTACGGCTACTGTTATTGCTATTGAAGCACCGGCAAGCCCCAAATTAGTTGATACAGAATAAAACTCTCCATCTCTTAATGAAGTTGTATCGAACCTATTAATTTGCGCCTGCATATAGCTAGGCACTATTATCTTACTATCAACAATAATTTTTCCGCCTTTAGCACCAGGAACTAAATATACTTCATTGCCAGACGCATCTACACCTACGTTTACTGGAATATAAAATTCATTGTTATTTTCATCTATGTATGTAGGTGTATCTTTTTTATGCTTTTCAAACCAAGCTTTTTCCTGTTGCTTAGAAACCTCTTCGTTGTCACTAAAAATCAACTTAGTTTCATTGTCAGTTTCGCTTACAATATTCTCGCCGCGCAGTATGGCGTCGATTTTCGCCCGCATACTGCCGCTGTTGCTTATGGTTTCATCTGCTTCGGCCGTAATATTTTCTGCGGAAATCCCGCCTCTATTCAGCAGGTTTTCACCGCGCAGAGCCACCGTGCCGTCGGCCTTAATTGTGCCGATGTTTTCCACCGTTCCTTGCGCGTTCAGCGTCAGACGGCCCGCGTTATTAAACGGCGAACTATACATTCTTATATTCATTTAACCCCGCGAGCCTCCTTCCCTTTGACGGCAATGCAATAATACAGATAAATTTACAGCAGAGAATTAAAGCGAACATTCTTTTCCCATCGCGTTTTGCGAAGGGAAGAAGAAAAACTTAATATTAACAAATATGCCTAGTTAATTTCCAAAAAGCATTGACTTGTTTCATGTATTTTATTTGGATTAATTTAGGCAAAATACATATTTTAAAAATAATATTTTTCATATATACTATACCAAAAATCACTCCACAAGTTATCCTTGCATCCTACAATCAAAACGCCGTCTTTTTCTTCTGTAAATACAGCTACATATTCTTTCTGTACAGCCTGATATTTTTTATTATTTATATCTGCAACTTTCCAATCTAAATTCTTAAATTTTTCCGACAGATTGTCGTTATCTGCTTTTACGACAAATATTCTATTCCCACCTATTATCGGAAACATATTAAAATATGTAATATTGCTGTCATTTTTATAAACAGAATGTATTAAATACATTAATGTTGTTTCTTGTTGCCGTGAAATAGAATTATTTTGCAAGTTTAAGAGAATGGGAAAGAGCAACGAAAAATATAATACTATAAGTATGGTTCCGACAAAACAACCTATTATAAATTTTATCCAACAATTAGATATGTCTAGATTATTTTCTTTAAAAAATTTATTTAATATTTTTATCATCAAAGACTCCTTTTACAATATTACTCAATCTTACAATAAGCTTACCATTTTCTCTTTTCATAGATACAATTTTAGTATTATTATAATATTTATAATTATTTGTTTTATCTTGTGTAAAATCATTACTCTGGAGAAACTTCTTTAGCTCTTTTTCGTATTGTCTATCGAAATCATCTGCTTGCCAAGAAATAGCAAACACTGACATCTTTCCATGATTTTGAACAGAAATCATAGCTCCATCAGTTTTTGGCAATGGCATTTCATTATACATCCTTACAATTTCACAAGGAGTTTTTTGTTCTAAATATATATCATTATATTCTTTGAGAAAAAAGAATATAGCAAACAAGAATAATATTACTTGTATTTTTCGTTGCCAATGTAATTTTAAAAAATCAGTTACTACTATCATCATAATTTAAAAATCTCCGTTAGCTACATCATTCTTTTTCCCTAAATATTTCGTATAAGAGCCACCACATACAAATGAAACAGACGAACTTATAAATTTTACTTTGAATGTATAACCTTTTCCATTCAAATAATTTCCTATTCCGCCTCCAGCTACTCCAGAAGCAGTATACGAAAATCCTTGCATTTGCTCGCGAATCACATCAGGGTCTGTTACAACATTACCAGAACTATCTTCTAACCAACCTACACCAGCTTGTATATTTACTGGCGTACTAAATCCAGCACTACCAGTAATATCAGTGCTAGAGTACACATCATTACCCGGTGTATTAAATATTATAGCAGCATCTGATATGCCTCCAGATATTACCTCACCCATACTAGCGCCAAAAGCTAAAATACGACAATATCCTTCAGGAAGATCACTTACATCAACATCTTTAATAGATTTTCTAAATTCAGGAATATATTCCCACAATAAATTATTCTTCGTACCGCTGGCCGCTGTGCTTGCACCTGCCTGCGCGTTATTGGCAACTATTTCAGCTACTACGCCGCCTATCAGCGCGCTGGCCCACTGGTGCATTGCCGGGTCGTCCTTAAACATCTCGCTCAGCTTATTCAGGCTGTTATTACTGCTTATTAAGCGCAATTTATTTTTTATGTATCCATTCCTTAACACAGTAAAATAATATTATTCCTCCATATATGCACATGCCATTATTCGCCAATTCCATGTAATTATATCGAAAACAAAAATACTCAAAACAAAAAAAGCACACGTTAAAACATATTTGAAAATATTTTTTCTTTATAATGTCATTTTTTACAAAAAGCACAAGTATAGCCAATGCAGAAAGTGTTATAACAATCAAAACTTGCTCACTCATTATTTTATCTCCACTCTAATTCTAAAAATAGTTTTCCCTATTAAATGTTTAGCGTTATTATACTCTGAAATATCAACGTACTTAAAGCTCATCTTCATATTGTCTTTAACAAAATATTGACCATTATCCACAGCTTGCCAAGCATTTTTTTCGGCATTCTCTTTAAATAAACGGTATACTTCTTCTTTACTTAAAGCTGTGAATAAAGTTTCTTCAAAATCTCTACTACCTCCTATATGTTCTGTAACTTTTGTACGTTGCAGCCTAATTTCGTCAGTTATAGGCATCACAATATCCACTTCTCGAACTATTAACTTTTGTTTTTCAGGTCCATTATTCAAATTATATAAACTATTATATGCACTATGCAGTTCCAAAAAAATATAAAACGCTACAATTACATAAATAACCCTATAATCGCCTCTCGTGCCTACTTTTAACCACATACTTCAACCCCCCTAACTTATTTTCCTAAATAGCTACCTATACTAATACCAGCATTTCCTCCCATTCCTGATGTGCTAATATTAGATTCTGAGATACTCACAACTCTATTGCCATTAGATGCAAAACTTGCGTTCTTATTAGCAGAGAAAATCGTACCTCCTGCTACAAATGAAGTTCCTGTCAAAGTATCTCTGATTTTTTCAGGATTACTAACAATATTGTTTTGACTATCATACACTATAGCCTTACCTTCTGAATAAGCCATTCCAAAAGATAAAGAGGTTAGACTACTTATTTTCTCTAAAATATTTTTATCAACTCCTCCTAAAATTTTTATATCCTGATATTTTTCACCTGTATTTGTTATGGACAAACTGATAGCTACACTGCTAAATCCAATAGACAAACTCTGAGATACGCTATATATTTCACCATCTTTCAAAGAACTGTAATCATAGGAATTTATTTTATCCTGCATAAATTCAGTCCCTACGAGCTTTTTATCTACTGTAAACTTTCTCTCGCCTGGCCCTGGATAAAAATAGACATCGTTTCCAGAAATATCTTTCCCTACATTAACAGGAACATATAATTCATTACCCTTTTCATCTTTATAGAATGCTTCATCGTTTTTATGAGCTTCAAACCACTCCTTTTCTTGTTTCTGCGAAAGCTCGCTGTTCTCGATAAAAATATTTTTAGTTTCACTGATATTGTTAGCATCTGCAAGGGCCTTTAGCATTTTTTCATACTGCTCATGCGTTAAATGATTATACTTCTCCGTGCTAATCGCACCCGAAGCGCCAGCCTGCGTGTTGCCACTGACAATTTCGCCTGCAACAGCACCCAGCACTCCTGCCGCTATCTGCTTCACAGCCGGGTCATCTATTTCATTTAAAGCTC
This sequence comes from uncultured Phascolarctobacterium sp., assembly GCF_905212365.1. Lineage (GTDB taxonomy): Bacteria > Bacillota > Negativicutes > Acidaminococcales > Acidaminococcaceae > Phascolarctobacterium_A. The sequence goes on along the minus strand of NZ_CAJMEH010000066.1, from coordinate 2,618 downwards.
CCTGCATGGATTCCAGCAGCACCGTTCCGCTTGCTCCCGCCAAGAAATCGCCGTTAGTCCATTGTGCTATCAGCCCGTCGATAAAGGCGTTCAGCGCTGCTTTTTCTTCTTTGCTGATTTTTCCTGTCAAATCGCCAATAGCCCTGTGGGCAGCTTCTTGGAACAAGCCTGCAAATTCTTGTTTTTCCTTAACATCATCGTCAAGGTCAAAAATCTCTCCCAACTTGTTCAGACTGTTCTGCGTATCCCTATTCAGTTGGCTTACGTCCTGCTTCTGCTGCTCCTTATCCCTGATTTCAATCGTACCCTCGGCAACAGCAGCTTTCGTCGTGCTTTCCGCCTCATCGCCAGCAGGCATACCTATATTAGGCGTTACTCCCTTTTCGTTATAGTCCGCACCGTTATTTATATTTACGTTCACACCTACACTTCCGGCTTCATATTCAGCTTTATTATGAATATCCTCCCACGTCAGCGTGCCGGTTGAAATTTTATTCTTTTCCGCTTCCGCTTCGCTGGCTATTACGCCGCCCTTGAGGTCGGTGTTTTTCTCTACACGAATATCAAAGCCTTTTTCGCCTGCGTAAATGCCGCTTTGTTCCGTTACGCTGCTGTAATTGCTGTCGATGTTGTTGCTGCTTGCACCGCCTGTTACGCCGCTGCCGGAAATTTTTGCAGTATTATCCAAATTGATTTCCAGTCCGAAGCCTCCGGCAGTATTTTTCTCCGTATAATTATTGCTGTCCTGCTTGCTTTCAATATTCAAATCGCCGCCCACGCTGCCGGTTACTTTTTCACCGCTCAGCTTGCCGCCTTGAATATTGGTATCGTTGCCGCTGGTAAAGCTCAAATCCTTATTGGCTGTTACAGAGCTTTCATTGTAAGCCGTGCTGTTTTCTTTTACATTGCCCTGCGACTGGCTGTATCCGGCGTTAATACCCTGTAATCCGCCTGTTCCAACGGTTACTCCTATACTGCCGCTGCTGGATTTAGAATCTTGTTTTGTTACGTTGGTGTTTTCAGACGCAGTTATATTAAGGTTTTCCTTAGCGTTCAAGCTTACGTTTTCGCCCTCTATATTGCTGCCCTTAATGTTAATATCCCTTTCCGTCGCCGTAATATTAACGTCGCCGCCCGCCTGCACCTTGCTGCCCTGCGCAATTACTGTGCTGCTTTCGCTTTCGCTCTTGCTTTTGGTACTGCCAATGCTGATGTTAATGGTCACGCCCTGGCCCTTGGCTATGCCTTCCACTTGATACTTACAAGAGCGGCATAAAAATTTCTGGTTACCAAATTTATCCTTGCCATATTTATAGAAACTGTGAGAATTGTTGCATTGAGAGCAACTTAAGCTTATAATTTTCTGCATGAGGCATAGTCCTTTCTGGTTATTTATTTTCTGGCAGAAACATCATACCATTGAAAGGTACTATGCCTCAATTCTCATTTAAGTCAACAGTACGATATAATACTTTTTTTTAGCAAAATGGATAGTGTATTTTGGTGCTTCATAATATATTTTTATTTTCTCTTTTTTCTAATGGGGGCGCAAATCTAAGTAAAAATATATGCTCGCCTTTTTGAAAATAAAAATAATCTGCAGTGCATAAATTATCTCTTCTATCTATTTCTAATTGATACCTACTTTCTTTCCAACCAGATTTTAACAATTGCTCAGTATAATATTGCTTTACTTCTTTTGCAGACATATCTTTTGTTAAAAAGAAAGCATGTGAAGCCAAAGCCCGTTCTGGACTTCTAGCAGCCGCTATAAGCACTTCATTTAGAGGTACAGTGGAACCATAAACACAAAAAGTAGGAATACAAGCCTGCAGCTCTTCTTCCGATTTTTTTATATCATCACCATAGATAAATCTATGTAAAAAGATGACAATAAAAGGAAATAAGAGCATAACAATGATATTTTTCTTACGCTTCCTTATGTATTCAAACAAAATATTCATAATTCTATTACTTACTCCTAATCTAATCCATATTTATTATCCATTGAATCATTGTATATATTCTGCGCTTTATCCTCCACTGTTTGTGTCTCGGAACCAGAAATACTAATTTGAGGCGTCCCTATTCCCTTAACAATTAGTGTAACCTTGCCAGCATATTTAGAATTAAAAGGAACCGATATTCCTCCACCTACTCCCAAATAAATATTAGCTCCTACACTTGTTCCTGTTAAAATTTCTTCTCTGACTTTATCATCATTAACATCTACACTAGAATCAGAAGCAATTATTTTTACAGCTACCAATGATAAGGAACCACTAATACCATCAGGTCCAATGCTACCACCAGCAGCCAAATAATGTTCATTATACTTTAAATCGTATATATAACTATATTCAGTACCAAAACCTCCTGTTACAATAATAGCGTCAGACTCGCTATTTTTCTCAATAAATTTAATAAACGATGATTTTATTGCATCAATATTTTCTTGCGTTGCAGGTATTCCTTGTTCTTTACAAAATTCCTCCGCCCTGCCATTATCAAATACCAAATTAGCCAATTCATCTGGTTTAAGCAACAGGTCATTATTCTTCGTTGCACTGGATGCTATAGCTCCGCCAACCTTGCCGCTGCCACCTACGGCTTTATCC
>NZ_CAJMEH010000065.1 GCF_905212365.1 uncultured Phascolarctobacterium sp. | reverse complement strand
GGAGGCCGCCGCTACGCCCAGAGTAACGCTCAGGTAGGGCAGCACATTCACTATAAACGATAAAATCAATTCCGGTTCAAAGGGCCTCATAGCCGCCTCACTCCTTGCTTCCCAATTTATTTTTCAATAATGCCGTCGCCTTTTATGTATTTAAAAATATCCTCGCCGAAATATTTATTTTCCAGCTCCAGAATCTTACCTTCCTTTTGCAGCTCTTCTATAGCCTTATCATAATCGGCGGCCAGCTGCGCGTCCTTTTTATTGAACAGCGGATAGGTAGGAATTGCCATATGGCGCGCATAGGCTAGCTTGTCAGCGAATTTATGGTATTTACCGCTTTCCTTAACCACATTATTAATGTGATTAAGCTCGATATTCAGATAGGCGTCGTAGCGGCCTTCCAAAACCCAGGTATAAGCGTCGGATACCTGGAAGTTTTCCGAAGGCAGCAATTTAACCTGATTATCGGGATGATCGCGATTATACTGCTCCACTACCGCATACTGCGCGTTCTGCGGCGCGATAGGCACCAGCTTGCCGCTGAATTTAGCGAAGCTTTCCATATCTTTAATTTTATCCGCATTCTCCTTGCGGAAGGTCAGGCCGATAACGCTGGCGGCAATATAATGCTTCGGGAAAATATATTTATCTTTACGGGCTTTGGTGTACCACGACCCTTTAACGCCCACATCGTATTTGCCGCTTTCCACGCCGATCAGTAAATCGTCGTCGGAGGTAGCGACGTATTTAAATTCATACTGAGGCAGCTTTTTAGAAACCTCCTGCAGCACGGCTACCTCAAAGCCGTCCGGCTGATTTTTTTCGTTGACGAAGCAGTAGGGCACATAGTCGGAGCGGTGCGCTACCTTTACTATTTTTTTACCCTCCGCAGCGGCGCCGCTCTTATCGTCCTTGCCGCAGCCGGTCACGCCTACAGCAACCGCCGCCACCAAAGCGGCTGCTATCCCGAACTTAAAATAACGATGCAAAAATTTATCCAACATTTTAATCCACTCCTCTGTCTTTGCTCTAACTTTTTTAAAACTGCGCCGCAGTTATGCGAACAGTTTCCAAACGGGCTATGTCGATATCGTTAGGCACGGTGCAATCGGCTCCCAAAATAACGCCCTTATGGCCCGCGCCCTTTACTAGACCTTCGGTGAAGGCAGCGATTTGCTCCTTGCTGCCGCTGTACAAAATTCCTTCGGCCGTATTGTCAAAGCCGCCGATAACCGCACGGCCGCCAAACAGCTCCTTGCCTTCGGCCAGAGACACATTCTCCACATTCACGGCCCAATTTACAGCCTTAGCGGGATAATCCACATACCAGCTCAAATCGTTGCGGTTGCCGCGGAACCCGCAGATATGCAGCAAATTGTTTTTGCTGACGCTATTGGCCGCAGCCAAAATTGCCAGCTCGCCGGGAGCTATAATTTTTTCATAGCGTTCCTTAGTAACCTCCGGCTCAGGAATATTCTGTACACTCAAGTAAATGCCGTCGGCGCCGCCCTCGGTAACGACCAGACGGGACAGCTCGGCCAAATCCTCGGCGATAATATCCAGCACATGCTTGAGCGCCTCCGGCTCCTTAGTAATCAGCTCGGCCACCAAACGGTTTTGATTTTCTTTTTGCAGCAGGCGCAAATATTTTACGGGAGCAAAAACATTATAGAAGCTCAGCACCTCGCCGCCGAATTTTTGCGTCAAACGGCGCACCAGCTCCACCTGCCCCCGAATCCAGGGATGCTGCGCTCCTAGCGGACGAATATCCCGCAAATCGGCTAAGGATTTTACATTGTGCAGCTGCTCGTTGGGATACGCAAAATAGCCGTCGCTCATAATCTTTACAAAGTCCGGCTTAAATGCGTCGTAAAAAGCGAAGTGCCCGGACACGTTACGCTCGATAATTTCCGGCTTAGCTAAGCCCAAACCACGCTCATCCTCCTGCGTAAAATGGAACCAAAAGCCTACGGGTACTCGGTCCACCGGCTGATTATTCAAAGCCGCTAAAATTAATTCCTTTTTATTCTGAGACATATTCAATCATCCTTTCCAAATTCGTAAAATAAAATCAGATAATGTACTCGGCCTCCGGCAGTACGCGCCGCAAAAATCTGCGGGTGCGCTCCTGCTCCGGGTTGGTAAAAATTTTTTCTACCGAGCCCTCCTCCACAATATTGCCGTCGGCCATAAAAATTACGTGTGTAGCAATTTCCTTAGCAAACTGCATCTCGTGGGTCACAATAACCATAGTCTTGCCCTCGTGAGCCAGCTGCCTAATAACTGCCAGCACCTCGCCGATCAACTCCGGATCCAGCGCGCTGGTAGGCTCGTCCATCAAAATAATTTCCGGCTCCACCGCGATTGCGCGGGCAATGCCGACGCGCTGCTGCTGCCCGCCGCTGAGCTGGCTGGGATAATAATCGTAACGGTCGGATAGGCCCACCTTATCCAACGCCTTTTTAGCGATTTCCAGCGCCTTATCCTTGGCGACTCCGCGACCGTAGACAAGACCCTCCGTAACATTTTCCAAAGCGTTCTTATTATTGAATAAATTGTAGTTTTGAAAAACGAAAGCGGTCTTTTGCCGTACAGCCTTGATTTCCTTGCCTGTTACGGCGACATAATCCAAATGCTGCTCATCAAAATCCAAACGCCCGGCGTCGGCCTTTTCCAAAAAATTTATGCATCGCAGCAGCGTGGTTTTACCGCTGCCGCTGGGTCCCAAAATCGTAACCACATCGCCTTTCTGTACCTCTAAATCTACGCCCTTCAACACCTCGTTTCCCTGAAAAGCTTTACGAATACCCGTAACCTTCAGCATCTATTCTTCCCTCCTACAAATATAAGCAATAAAAAAGCAGGCCGGACGCCTGCAAAAATGTATTCGGCTTACTATTCGTTAACTCTATAGCAAGTACACTTCCGCGCAGGCATAGTACAACAAGGCATACACATACACATGACGCGCAGCATCATGGAAGCGTTCACAACGGTAAAGCTTTTCATGGATTTCATCCTCCTGTCTATAATCATATAAATTCAATAGGTTTTATATGTTATGGCTTATTTTACTCTCTTTTACGAGTTTGTCAACACTTTTTCGCAAAAAATTCTTTACGCCCATAAAAAAAGAAGGCTGCACTATAAAAGTGTAACCTTCTTAATAAATTTACAACTCTTTTTCCCAAGCCGCGCATAAGGCCAGCTTGTCAGCGCGAGGCAAGGCCTTTACCGCGCATTCGCGCTTCATGGCGCTTTCCTTATCCGGCAGCTCCTCCACATAGGCCAATTCCAGCGGCCCGCGTCCGCGAGTATATTTCGCGCCCCTGCCGCATTGGTGCATGGCCAGGCGGTGGGCCACGTCGTTAGTCCAGCCGGTATATAGGCTGCCATCCTTGCAGCGCAGCATATATACATAAGCCGCCATTTATTTTACAACCTCAACCTTTTCCATAATTACCGCTTCACGGGGACGGTCGCGGAAATCAGTCGGCACTACGCCAATCAAACGCACTACGTCCATGCCCTCGACGATTTTGCCGAAAATAGCGTGGTGGCCGTTGAGCCAGGGAGTGGGAGCCAGGGTAATGAAGAACTGACTGCCGCCGGTGTTGGGGCCTGCGTTAGCCATGGACAGAACGCCCTCGTCGTCATGCTTCAAGCCTTCGCCGAACTCGTCCTTAATATGATAGCCGGGGCCGCCCATGCCGGTGCCGGTGGGGTCGCCGCCCTGAATCATAAAGCCGTCGATGACGCGGTGGAAAATCACGCCGTCATAAAAGCCCTTTTCCGTCAGGTCGATAAAATTTTTCGTAGTCAGCGGCGCTTTGTCCTCAAACATTTCGGCTACAAAAACGCCTTTGTTAGTCGTAAATTTAATTTTTCTGTTTTCACTCATGGTTATATCCTCCCAATCAATATTTTTTAAAAGCCACCTGATGGCGCAGCAAAGCCACAAACAGGTACGCACCGCAGCCGATGGCCGCCATAGCCGCAGGCAAAAGCTGCTGGCCCGCGCCGTCGCCGTGCAGGAAGGTCAGGCTGAACAGCACCATAAGAAAATAGCCCATCATGGTCTGTAAGCGGCGGGGCAGCAAACGCTTGCCGTTCTTATCGCCCTTGGCCTGAGTAAATACCGCTACGCGGATTTCCGGCAGATACAAAATAAACGCGGCGCACATAATATAAATATACGGCATGGATAAAATATTGGGCTGCTTGCTGTATTCGGCGATAATCAAGCCTGCCAGCGAAATACCGGCTAAATACAGGCTGCGGAAGTAGCCTCCCTGAATCTGGCTTTCCAGCACATAGGCCGCGCCTGTCAGCAGCGGGTAAACCCAAAAGCCCTGCTTGCCCAGCCAAACGGCCGAGCCGATGATGATGACGTTATCCGCCAGACGGTGACGGTCGCCGGAGCTGCGGTTGAGCATACGCAGCACGAACAGCAGCCACAGCATAACTAAAATATTGCCCTCGCCTAAAAAGTGATAGCCCACCAGCGTCAGGCCGCCGCCGATAATGCCGCCCAGCTGACGGTCGGGGTCCAGCTCCTGCGCAATCATATAGCACAGCAGAAAGCCCAAAGCCGCGCCCACCGCCGTCAAAACGGAAGCGCCGGATTCCATGCCCTCCGCAGATTTCCACAGCGTTACGGCAACAGAAATAAAAACGGCGCACATCATGGCGACCTTAGTAACCTTGTTAGCAAAATCAATAGGACGGCCCAGGCCCAGATATTGATTCATGCCTGTAGGATCGTACACCTCGCCGGGATTGTAACCGGCGTATTTATTACTTTTTTTCGACATCAAATCACACCTTATCACAAAAAATTTAACTATTCTATTATACCATGAAAAGTCTCTACCGTCATGAAAATTTACTTTGGAATCAATTCAAACGTTTCGCCTAACGATTCGTTACCCAAAACTCCATCTGATAAGCAAAGCTCCCGACCACAAGTCGGGAGCCTGCTTGACATTAGCAATTTATAAATCTATCGCCGTTTAAAAAACCTCCGCCAGCTCGGCCAGCGTTAAAGCGAAGGCCGCCGTTCTGGGAACAGCCGTGTTTAAATCTACGGATTCGTGATCCGTATGCTCGTCGTAATTTTCTACGCCCAAAGCGTCCAGCGTCGGCACAAATTTAGCTGTGCGGTTGCCGTCCGTCAGGCCGCCTGCTACCCATTCGCTGACCTCGCCGCCAAATTCTTCTTTGACGATGCGCTTATAAACGTCCACCATCTTCTGCGCCTGAGCGGTTTTCTGCATGGGGCCGGTCACGATGCCGCCGGTAATTTTCACCGTGGTGCCGGGAATAACGATTTTATTTGCCAAAGCCTTCACCGCGGCGTCAATGCGCTGCTGCTCCTCAATGGTAAAGCAGCGGATATTAACCTCGCAGAAGGCGTCGCCGGGAATAACGCTGATTTTATCGTTAGCAGAGCCAATCACACCCACGTTCACTGTGTTCTGCGGAATAAACTGGCCTGTGTCAACAATGCCGCGGGCTTTGAGCGCTTCCGCCGTAAAATCTGCGGGGTTGCCGGGCATGGGGCTGGCCAGCTTGTGCAGCTCGGTAATGGTATAAGCCAGCTGATGAATAGCGTTGGCGCACTCCTGGGAAGCGTTGCCGTGATGGCCGCCTATGCCCGTTACATCTACGCGGTATTTAGCGTTGCCCTTGCGCTGGGTAACGATGCCCCAATTAGGACGCGCCACGTCCATGATAATGGCGAAATCGGACTGCTGGCTCAGCTCGGCCACGATAGCCTCCGCCGTTTTGGACCCGCCCTCCTCCTCGCCGTTGGTGTAATAAATAATCTCTTTAAAATTATCGAAGCCTGCCGCTTTCAGCGCCGCCAAGCCGTAGATAACCTCTACCACCGTGGCCTTGTCGTCGCCTACGCCCGGACCCCAGGCAAAATTATTTTCATCAACGCGGAAGGGGCGGCGGGCGGCCTCGCCCTTATTGAAAACCGTATCCACATGGGCCACCAGCAGAATCGTATACTTGCCCTTGCCCCGCAAACGGGAAATCAAATGGCAGGCGCGGTCGTTATAACGAAACTCCGTCGTCGCGCCGATGGCTTCCATTTTAGCGGCCACAAATTTATTGGCGCACTCCGTGCCCTCGCGGTCGCCGTTGCCCGAATCGATATTGGTCAGCGTCTCCAAATCCTTGACGTAATCCTCGTAATGCCCGGCCAAATATTGTTTGACAAATTCTTTCATTGCGTTGCTCCTTTCGTTTTCCGCTTATAAAATCATAACGGTATTTATATTCGTGAACGCCGCCGGTTTTTCCTGCCGCAGTAAAATAGTTCTCATAATTGACAAGAAGCAAAAAGCGCAAACCCGGCGGCTAAACCGGGCTTACGCTTTTATTATGCTATTCGGTTTTTCAAATTGCGCGGCGCGTTATAATCTTGCAATCACTTCCGCAAACTCATTTAAGTTATACGAGCCGTCGAGCTGCAAACCGTTTTGGGCAAAGACCATCAGATAGCGGTATTCGCGCCCCGCCGCTGCCTGCCATTTGCGCCCTAAAAGCAATTTGTTGCGGCTGTCCTCGTTCGCCAAATGCTCGCCTTTAGCTTCAATCAATAATAATTTGCCGGTTTTGGTGAACGCCATAAAATCCGGATAGTGCTTGATAAAGCCGTTGATGCAAAATCCCTGGCGTTCGCTGATTCTGTGCCACCAAACTATATTATCGTTGCTGATAATCACATCCAGCACTTTGCGTTCCAATTCATTCATATCGTCTTTTTCCGCTTCATAAAGCGATTTAGGAAGCGCGTCGATAAAATTGACGGGCGTGATGAAATCCGGCAAGACGTAGCGTTCGCAGCATTCTATTTCGCCCGCGTCCATAAGCTGCGCAAATTTTCTTTTGCTATAGGCCGCAGCAAGGGAATCAATTTTTTCGCGAATCTTTTTGGCGTAAAATTCCTTCGACGTCAGCATGGCAGTCAAATCGTCGCTATGCAGGCCGGCGACGACGCGGCGGACATAATCTTTGATTTCCGCGCTTTCGTAAGCGTTGTTGCGATTGATGACGGCGCAAATAGCGCCTATGCAGGTTTCAATTTGTCTGTCCTGCGGCAGACTGTCGAGATACTCGCGCAATTTTTGTTTATCGCTTTGCGTAACCATCCTGTATTGCGGCACAGCTTCGCCGCTTTTGGCTATGTCCACAGAATACATTTCGCCCGACGCAAATTTGAAATCAACATTGGCGTCCTGCCCTGTAAGGCAAAAGCCGTCCAGCAGGTTTTCGGGCTCCAAATATACATAACTGTTATCGTCAAACAAATCCGGCTCGGATTTGATATAGAATTGGGGAATATGTAATTCCTTCGCCGCTGTAAGGTTATCGTCTTTAATTTTAAACTTGCGCTGCATTTGCGCTTCCTCCCCTTGCATAAAATTTTCCGCAGCGGTTTCCGTTTCGTATTCCTGCGTCTGCCGCTCTGCCTGCGCTTCCATTTCTTGCAGTGTCTTGCTATCTTGCGAAGCGGCTTCGACTTGCTCCTTGACGTTTTGCGGCGACACGTCGGCAAAATTATCTGCCGCGCCGTTTTCATTTTCGTTTTTCGTTTCGCCAAATAAATCCTGCTGCTCGGCGCGCGCCTGCCCCTGCGGCTGCGCTTCACTTTCGGCGCCCACGCGATAATCGCTGCGGCTGAAACCCGCGCCGTTAAGCCCGGCTACAATGCTGTCCAGCGTGCGGCGAAAATCGTTGGAACAGCTGAAAACGTAGGAAGAATTTAAGAGAAAATGTTGCCGCTGCCTTGCGTAAGGCTGGCGCAAAACGCGTCCTAAGATTTGCTCTACGTCGACGGACGAAGTTTTATTAGCCAGCGAAGCGAGAATGTAAGCGAAAGGGCAGTCCCAGCCTTCTTTCAGCGCGTTGACCGTGATGATATAACGCACGGGACAATTCTTGCTCAGCAAATCGATATTTTTCAGCTCGTTCTTTTCGCTGGTTTTGATGGCGATTTGTTCCTGCGGTATACCTATATCCAAAAGGATTTCTTTAATTTTATCGAAAGTCGTATTGTCGCGATTATTTTTTGGCTGCGCCTGGAATAAAACGATGGGGCGGATATAGTCGCCCGTCGCCGCTTCTTCTTCTAAAGCTTTTTGTTCCAGCTTGCCGCGGAATTGGATAGCGTCGGCGATAACGCTTTCACGACTGCTGCGATTATAAACGATAACGGGCAGCTTGACCATGTTTTCGTTTTTTAAAGCCCGCGCGTCGACATAGGATAGAACATTGCTGTTTTTTCTGGGAGTAGCGGTTAATTCTAAAATAAAAGACGGATAAATATTTTGCAGCATTTCTACGCTTAAAGGAGAGGTCGCGTTATGACTTTCGTCCACAACTACCACCGGACGCAGATGGCGCAGAACTTGGATGAGCGCAGTTTCCGGCGTGCCTGCCAGCAAAATATCATCGTCTTTATAAAAAGCGGCGAAGCTTGCTAAATTACCGTTTTCCTGATAAATTTTCCTGTCACAGCGGCGGTCGGAATTGATGCGCAGCGAGTCGAAGCTTAATACGCAAATCGTGAGTTGGCTTTGCAAGGCGTCTACTGAAAAATTCTGCCCGCTCAAAAGCATATTTTTATCCAATACCTGTACTCTGCCGCCAAAATCCCTATCTAAAAATTGCTTGTAGGGGTGTCCGGGCAGGCGCAAGTTTTTCAGCGTTTGCTCCAAAATGGCGTCGGACGGCGTCAGCCAAACTACCAGCTTCGGTTTTTCCTGCGGCATAAAATTAAAGATGGGCTTAATCGCGTTGCAGGCCAAAAAGGTTTTGCCGCCGCCGGTCGGCACTTTTAAGCAGACTGCGGGCGCGCCCTCGATAATATCTTTATACTTCGGCGCGCCGCTGGGAGCGACGGCGATATTTTTGTCGCGCCAATAATTTTCCCAGGCGTCGCTTAGGCTGGCGCTGCACGATAAGCTTTGCAGGTAGCTTTGCAAATCTTCTATTACTTTTTTCTGGTAAGTTTTTAATTCCATATTCCACCACCGTCACAGCTTCGCGATGTCGCGCGGAATTTTTTTGAAAGTAATTCCGTACTTTTGTAATTCTTTTTCCGCAAGCGCGCAAACATCCGCATAAATTACATAAACTTGGGCTTTAGTTTTAATAGTATGCAAAAATTCCCTGTTTAAAATAGTCCGCGCGTTTTTGGCGTAATAAAAATAATAAGCCGCATTATGCTGCACGCCCAAAAGCATAGGCTCGGCAAGATTTCTGGGCGGCAAAGCCTGCCGCGTTTCCATATAATAAACGTATTCGCGGATTTTTTCTTCGCTTACCGCTTCGTTCAGCGCATCGCCGATTAAAAGCGGCGCGCCCAGTTCGTAATAGCTGAAACTGCCGCCAGTGCCGACGATTTCCTGCGTCGCTTTAATTTTGGCCGTTACTTGCAAATGGTTGGCGGCAATTTTAGGGTTGCCTACGCTCGTGTACACGCCGCTCGCTTTGGCTTTTTCTTTAGCTGCTTTAGCTTCTGCCAGCATTTGCGGCGCGTCGGCCAAATTGGACGGCTTTAATTCCGCGTCGTAAATAAATTCTTCTTTATCGTCTGCGGATTTATAGCCTTTGATAACGCGCTTGACGCGCTCGGCCGTGATGCTGTCGGCGTAGTCCATCATTTCGATACAGATAAATTTGCGCCTACCGCCGTCGCGCTTATTCATGTTCAGCACTGCGTGCGCCGTCGTGCCGCTGCCTGCGAAGCTATCGAGGATGATGGAGTCTTTGTCAGTGGATATTTCTAAAATTCTTTCTATTAATTTTGACGGTTTAGGAAATTCAAATATGGCTTTTCCAAAAATATCTTTCTGCTCTTTCGTTCCGAATATTGAAGTATAAGATTTATCAATCCATACAGTTTTAGGAATTTCTGTTAGTTTCCTCTCTTTCTGAAATATCCTTATAATGCCATCATTCCCTCTATATGCACAAAGTGAAGAACTATTGAGTTGTGAAGTATCTTTACCCCAACGCCAAACACTTTTTAGTCCGTTTACTTCTTGCGCCCACACTTCAACATATCCATCTATAGAATAAACGCTAACTGAACACAATCCATTTTTATCAGGATTGTTGATGTTTACAAAAAAAGGATAGCGTAAGTTAGGTCGATTTGTTGAATTAAAGGCTCTTACGTTACGATTGCGCAATCCTTTTAAATTAAATCCTCCATTCTCGTCAAAGTATTGGTATTCCTTACCTTCAATTTCTACTTCATTAAAATCTATTAGTTCTAAATTTTTTGCGTACACTAATATATTCTCATGCGTTTTTGCAAACTGTCCGTACCTTCTACCTTCCGTTTTAACGATGACTGTAATTCTCTCAATATAGTTTCTACCGCCGAAAATCTCATCGCAAATCAATTTTAAATTTGCCTGCTCGTTATCGTCGATGCTGATAAAAATCGCGCCGTCGTCCGCTAGCAAGCGCTGCAATAATTTCAAGCGCGGGTACATCATACACAGCCATTTATCGTGGCGCGACAAGTCTTCACCCTCCTTGCCCACAACCTGGTGCAGCCAGCGCTGTATTTGCGGGTCGCTGACATTGTCGTTGTACACCCAGTTTTCGTTACCAGTATTGTAGGGCGGGTCTATGTAAATACATTTGATTTTTCCTTCGTATTTGGGCAGCAAAGATTTCAGCGCCAATAAATTGTCGCCTTGGATAATCATGTTTTCGCTGTCGTTGTCTTCGTCGTGTTGTCCTTGTTCATCGAAACTATATTTTCTTTCCAAGACATGGAACGGCGTTTCCAGATGATGGTTAAGCACTTTATCTTTTCCAATCCAATTTAAAGTCGGCATGGTGTTCCTCCGTAAGCCGCCGCAAAAAAATAAGACGGCTTGCAACTATTTTTCTACAATATTATACCACACGGGCATATGATATGCTAAGCTTTGCGTTCGCCTGCGGCTCCACAATCGCTATGTATAAGCTGCCTACAAACAAACACGACAAAGGCGCGGCTATCCTGCACGCGGTGGAGCGTTGGGAAAATTTCGCAGGGATGCAGCGCGAGGAGGAAAAAGAAATTTTATAATCTCAAATGCAATTAAAATAAACCCAAGGTCGCTCTTGCCTAAAATGTTGACAAGGTAAATACTTTAGGATTAAAATAAAAATAAAAAGGTGGTGTGACGTTATGACAGCAGTAAGCACAAATATTAAAATTGACCCGATTTTGAAGCATGAATCCCAGGCGCTGTTTGAAAGTTTCGGCTTGAGCTTAAGCACGGCGGTAAATATGTTCCTTCGGCAAGCTGTACGCGAGCAGGCTATCCCGTTTAGGATTGGAACGCCCATTCCTAATACCGAAACGTTAAAAGCTATTCAAGATGCTAAAAACGGCGTAGGGCTGAGCCGTAGCTTTTCCTCTGTGGCCGAGCTGATGGAGGATTTGAATGCTGAAGATTAAGTACCAAGCAGCTTTCAAAAAAGATTTCAAACGCATTAAGAAACGCGGATATGATATAAGGTTGCTTGAAAAAGTTGTTGAGATATTAGCTGAAGGAAAATCTTTACCTGCCGAATACAAGGACCATAGCCTTAGCGGGGATTATATTGGATGCCGGGAATGCCATATTTCACCTGATTGGTTGCTTGTGTACGAAACCATTGAGAAAGAGCTTTTGCTGTACCTTATGAGGACCGGAAGCCATAGCGACATATTTTAAATAAAATGCGCGTCCGGTCTGCACGAGGTGGAGCGTTGGAAAAATTTGCAGGAATGCAGTGCGCGAAGGAAATTTGCGCCTATATTAAAAAGGGTCTTTGCCAAAAGCTGTGGTCGGCGCTCTAACGTTTGTGTGGTGGGCGCT
>NZ_CAJMEH010000064.1 GCF_905212365.1 uncultured Phascolarctobacterium sp. | reverse complement strand
ACAGCGCGAGCCGATTTTCCGGAACGTCCGGTTGGCTTTGTGGTTATCGACCATGACGGCGGCGTCAACGGCGCGGTTTATAAAAATTGGCGGCAGGTTGTGAAGTGGGCTTACCATTTTCCTTATTACCAGATTACGGACGACGGGACGGCACAGCAGAACGTCAGCGAGGCGCTGCGCGGCGGGGCCAAGCTGGATAAGGCAAGCATGGAAGCTTTGGCAGAAAAAAGCAAGGTGGACGTGCTGGTAGTGGCGCGCGTTTATGAAATGGACGAAACGATGGTGTCCGGCGGTTTCTTCCGCGACCGGGAAACATACGTCAGAGTAGTGGCCGACGCCGATTTGTACGTTTACAAAAAGGACGGCGCTAAATTACTCAAGAAAAAATTGCGCGAGCGGCAGCTGCGGGACTTGGGCAATTACGACAAGCCGGAAGAAACGATTAAATGGGAGCTTTCCAAATTAGTCAACACTATGGAAGGCAGACCGGTTATCGGCGCGTAAAATTAAATTTGCGAATGACAAAAAAGCAGAGTCTGCGGGAAGCAGGCTCTGCTTTGTTAGCTTGCGTGCCTTTTTGCTAGTACGGATAAAAAAAATATGATATAATGCTTGAGAAACCACTATCTATATGCAGCTGGACTTATAATGAAGACATTTAACGAAGGATAAAGGAAAAGAAGATGACTAATGGATTTGCAGCTTTAAAGGTGTGCGCCCATACGGTGGCGCAATTGAATAAGATGGGCATTAAAAAGCCTATGCCCGTACAGGAGCAGGCGATTCCGGCGCTGTTTGCCGGGCGCGACGTTATCGCCCGCGCGCAAACTGGCACTGGCAAAACGCTGGCCTTTTTGGTGCCGCTGGCAGAAAAAATCGACGCGGCGAAGCCCTATGCACAGGCTTTGGTGATTACGCCGACCCGCGAGCTGGCGCAGCAAATTGCTACCGAGCTGAAGCGTGTGCTGGGCGAAAGCCAGCTCAAGGTTTTGGCCGTAACCGGCGGCCGTGATTTTGAGACGCAAAAGTATAAGCTGGAGGGCCGCAGCCATGTGCTAATCGGTACGCCGGGGCGTTTGCTGGACCATATCCGCAAGGGCAATACGGATTTGGGCGGCGTAAAATATTTGGTGCTGGACGAAGTAGACGAGATGCTGGAGCAGGGCTTTATGAACGACGCGCTGGATTTAATCGCCATGACTGCGCCGGAGCACCAGACCATGCTGTGCAGCGCTACGCTTTCCGAGGAGGTGCGCAAGCTGGGCCGCAAGCTGACGAAGAACAGCGCGCTTATCGACAT
This sequence comes from uncultured Phascolarctobacterium sp., assembly GCF_905212365.1. Lineage (GTDB taxonomy): Bacteria > Bacillota > Negativicutes > Acidaminococcales > Acidaminococcaceae > Phascolarctobacterium_A. Next base: position 11,253 of record NZ_CAJMEH010000064.1, on the reverse strand, counting down.
CAACCCGGATAAGGCGACAGTGGATAAGATTAAGCAGATTTGTTTGAAAACCACCGACGAATATAAAAACCGGGCGGTGGCGGCGCTCATCGACAGGCTGAACCCGTATCTGATGATTGTTTTTTGCCAGAGCAAGGAGCGCACGAAGGAGCTGGGCGATTGGCTGGGGATGCAGGGCTATAATACGGACGTGCTGCACGGCGAAATGTCGCCCGCTAAGCGCAAGACGGTGATGAAGGCTTTTCGCGACGCTAAAATTCAAATTCTGGTAGCCAGCGATTTGGCGGCGCGGGGCCTGGACGTAGAGGGCGTGACCCACGTTATCAATTACGATATTCCTCACGATGTGGATTGGTATGTGCACCGCATCGGCCGCACGGGACGCGCGGGCAACGACGGCGTGGCGATTACCTTATATACGCCGGAGGAAGTGAAATGGCTGCGCAATATTGAAAGCAAGCTGGGAATTTTGCTGGAGCGGCAGAACCTAGAGGGCGAAACGGTGGCGCGCCGTGTGAGCAGCGCCGCGCCGAAAGCGAAGAAGCCTGCCAGGCCCAAACGCGGACGCAATGCCGTGGCCGATAAGCGCAAAGCGCCGAAGACCGGCAGCAACCGCCGCCAAGGACCGAAAAAATAAAAAGTAAGTAAAACAATACTCCTGGAGTTCTTTTTAGCTCCAGGAGTTATTTGCATATTCAATAAATTTATGTTAAAATTATATTTAATAATAAAAAGCTCTGAGAGAGATTGTAGAGGTGTAGGGTTTGAAATATAAAATTACCATGCCCAGCGGATTGGTCTTTGATTTTACTAATATGTTCGGCGAGAACCGCCTGCAGCAGGACGAAGTGGCACAGGCCATCGTCGAATGCGGCAGTCGGGCGGATGCCGCGGTGAGAAGCATTCGGGCTGAGGGCGTTGCGAAAAATCATTTGTCCAAGGATGGAACGCCGGAGCATGTATATTTTACGAGAATGCCTTATGTGGCGGAGGGCAACCCCAATACCGAGGCTTCTATTATTAAGCTGTTGAAATACAGCAAAGCCCTGCGGCAGCAGGACGTAGTAGTTTTTTTGGGCGTGGGCGGCTCCTATTTAGGCAACAAGGTACTGTTCGACGCTTTCGGCGGCTGCCCTTGGAATACTAACAGCACGCTGCGGCAGGGCCAGCCGCGCATTTATTTTTCCGGTAATAATCTGGACCCGGTGGACTGCAACGGTTTGGTGTACGAGGTGGAACGTCTGGCTGCCAGACATGCGGAGCGCGGGCAAAAGCTGAAGGTGATGCTGGTGCCGATTTCCAAATCGGGAACGACGCTGGAAACTATTTCTGCTTTTACCTATTTCTTCGACGTATTCCAAAAAGACCCGGATATTGCGCTGGATTGCACGGTAGTTACCGATTTGACCGCCGCTGTGGAGCAGGCGCCGCTTTTGCAGCTGGCGCAGCGCTTCGGCTGGGAGCGCTTTGATATTAAGGAAGGAATCGGCGGGCGCTTTTGCGTTATGACCGATCCCGGACTGGTGACGATGGCCGCTTTGGGCAGCGACATTGAAGAGTTCCTGCGCGGCGCGCGGGAAATGGACCGCTTCTGCCAGCAGGCGAATTTGGAGGAAAACCCGGCGCTTTTAAACGCGCTGCTGAAATATATGGCTTACCGCAAGGGCCGCGAAATAGAAGTCTTTATGCCCTACAGTATGCACCTGAAATCCTTGAGCGAATGGTATGTGCAGCTTTTGGCGGAATCCCTGGGCAAGCGCTACGACCGTAGCGGCAAAATAGTCAACTACGGCAGAACGCCCATCGTGGCGGTGGGCACGACGGATATGCACGCGCAAACCCAGCAGCATCAGGACGGGCGCTTAAATAAAGTGGTACAGTTCCTGGAAATTGCCAACCCAGAGGAGGAAGCAGTTATCCATAATCCCTTTGCCGACGTGCCCTTCTTCAAAAAATACGACGGCCTGGATATGAATAAGGCGCTGAAGGTGGCGCTGGCGGCCAACGAAGCGGCCTTGAGCAGCGATAACCGTTATAACGCCAAGTTCACTCTGCCCAAGCTTAACGAATATTATTTGGGGCAGATGATGTACTTCCTGATGCTCAGCGTGGCCTACGAGGGCGAGCTGGCGGACGTGGACGCTTATGACCAGCCCGGCGTAGAGGTTTACAAACGCATTATGAAAGCGCAGCTGTAAATTGTAATTTTAATTTTGCTTTATAAATCCATAATGAAAACGCAATCGTAAAATAAAAAATCCCCTTGCAGACAGAGCGGCGGTTCTGCTTGCAGGGGGATTTTCGTTTGGCGTTTACGTTTTAATTTTCCTGCCAGCCTTTGCATAAATCCTGCCAGCCCTGGCAGTTGGCGGCATATTTTTCCAGCTCCTCCGGCGTCAGCTCGATGGCGCTGTTGTGGCTGCCGCAGGCGGGGAAGAAGGTGCTAAAGCGCTGGAGGGAAATGTCTAAATAAGTTTTAACCCCGTCGTTAATAGCGAAGGGACATACGCCGCCGACGGCGTGGCCGATAAGTGGCTCTACTTCTTCTGCACTGAGCATCTTGGCCTTGCAGCCGAAGAAGTGCTTGAACTTGGCGTTGTCCACCTTGGCGTCGCCTGCGGCTACGATGAGCAGGCAGCTGCCGTCGTGGAGCTTAAAGGACAGCGTTTTGGCAATGCGGGCCGGGTCGCAGCCTGCGGCTTGGGCTGCCAGCTCTACGGTAGCGCTGGAGCTGGCAAATTCAATAATGCGGTCTTCTACTTTAAATTGGCGCAGATAAGCGCGCACCTTGTCAATGGACATAAGCGATTCCTCCTGAATTTTTTAAAATTATTCGCCGGTATATTTTGCCAGCGCGGCGCTGTCCGGCGTGGCGTAATAGGTGGTTTGATTAGTGAAAATGACGAAGCCTGGCTTGCTGCCCGCAGGCTTTTTCACATAACGGCGCTGCACGCAGTCTACCGGCACATTGCTGCCCTCGCGCGCCTTGCTGAAATAGGCGGCCAGCTGCACCGCCAAAGCGATATCCTCCTGCCTGGGCTGGGGCAGAGCCGTTTTCATAATCACATGGGAGCCGGGAATATCCTTGGTGTGGAACCACAAATCCTTCGGCCCGCCTAAGGTGAAGGTCACATAATCGTTCTGTCTATTATTTTTGCCGATGTACAAATCCGTATCGTCGCTGATTTTAAGATGCAGCGGCTGAGATTTTTGCAGTGTATTTTTATATTTCTTTTTGCCCGGCAGCTTGAGCAGACCGGCGGCAAGCATTTCCTGACGGATTTCTTCTATCTCGTTTTTGGTAGTGGCCGTCAGCAGTGAAGAATCCAGGCTGGCCAGATATTGCAAAAGGTCTTCTGCGGCGGCGATTTGCAAACGCACCTCGCTTTGAGCGCGCTTAAATTTATTGTAGCGTTTGTAATAGGCTTGCGCGTTTTCCGTAGGCGACAGCACGGGTGACAGAGCAATCTGCACCGGCTGGCCGTCGTAAATATTCAATAGCTTGGCGGAGGTCTGACCTTTTTTGATTTGGTAAATATTAGCCATCAGCGTGTCAGCCAGGATGCGCTGCTGTTCCGCGTCGTCGGCGTGGACCAAATCCAGCTGCAAGGCCTGCAGCTTTTTTTGGAGCTTGGCCGTTTCCGCATTTACCAGCTTTTGCAGCTGCTCGTGCTGGGGCAGCTGAATGGGGCGCAGGCTGACGGCGTAATTGATGGCGTTGTTGATATTGGCAAATTCCTTGACGCTGGCGCCCGGCTCTAGGCTTTGCGGCGGCAGCGTTAAAATAGTCTTGACCTGATTCGTGCGGCTGACGATGGCGTAAACCGGCGAGCTGCCGCCGTTGACGCGCTCTTGCAGTGCTTTTATGGCAGCGGCCAGGGCTTTGCACTCCGCCGGTTCCAGGCGCACGGTTTGCGGCAGAATATCCGCGGCGGCCAGCAGTTCGCCTGCGGTGGCTTTGCCCACGCCCGTGGTGGCGCTGACGAAAGCTTTGGCGAAATTGGCGCTGGGCAGGCTGTTGGCGGCGCTGACGATGGCCGCCGGGTCGCCTGTCAAAATATTCAGGCCGGACTGGGGCGGGGGCGCGATGTAAGGCTTGCCCGGCAAAACGGCGCGGTAGCTGCTTTGAGCCGCGCCGATATGCTTGAGACTGTCGATAATTATATCGTCCTGCACCAGCAGGATATTGGCGTTTTTGCCCGTCAGCTCAAAAATCAGCTTTTTGGTAATAATGCGGCTGGACTGCCCCAGCAAATCGATTTCTAAAGTAATAATGCGGTCCAGACCGCTTTGACTGATTTTCGTAATGCGGCCTTCTTCTAAATGCTTGCGCAAAAGCATGCAGAAGCTGGGCGGCGTTTCGGGATTTTCCGGCAGCTTATCGGGAATGTAGAGGGCGGGGCTGCCGCTGCTGATATCGGCCATGAGGGCGGAAGCGTCGCGGCTGCGGCGTACCAGCAGCAAAAGCGCGTGGGGGTTGGGCATAAAGACCTTGTAAATCTTGCTGCCCAAAAGCTCGCCGTCCAAATGGTCGGCGAGCAGCTTGAGAGTAAGTCCTTCCAGATTCATGTATGAGCTCCTTTCGGATGCAGAAAGCGCTCCCGCGTTGAGGGAGGCTCCATCTATCGCTTTATTTCATTATTATACTCTACATTTTTATATTAGTACAGACTTGACGCCGGCAGATAAAATCAGGGGATTTTTTGATGTTTTGCAGACGATTTGTTCCCTGAATTTGAGGGAGGTATTATGAAATGAAATTTTCAAATCGCAGCTCCTTATCTGTAATTCCCTTTCATGGCAGCTCACTGATATGCTCCTGCAGATATTTAATGAAATATTTGCTGGCAATCGGCAGGCTGTCTTTATCTTTATAACCAATAGCCAGAGAGCGGTAAATAGGCGGGTCTACAGGCAAGTATGCGATATTAAAATTAGTGCGGCGCAGCATAAGCTCAGCTAAGATGCTGACGCCTAGGCCCGCCTCTACCATTGTCATAATAGCGTAATCATCGTGAAGCCTGTATTTTATATCCGGATTTAAGTTTGCCGCACGAAAAGCGTTCAGCGGTTCGCTGTAATGTCCTTCCTCCAATAGGATGAAGGGTTCTTTTGTAAGTTCGCCTATGGGAACGCTTTTTCTTTGGGCCAGCGGATGCTTAGCTGGCACAACGGCCAGCATTTCTCCGTCTTTGAGAGGCAGTGCATTTAATTCAGGAGCGGCGGCAGGCGTAATGAAACCAAAATCAATAGCGCCGATTTTTATCCATTCCGGAATCAGCCTGTAATCCCCTTGGTGAAAAAGAAATTGCACATGAGGATATTGCTTCTTAAATCCTTTGATTAGCTGGGGCATCCAATGGCAGGTAATGCTGGTGATTGTGCCTACGCGGATAATTCCCGTTTCCAAACCTTTGATTTCGTTTGCTTTTTCCTGCATAGCCCGATAGCTGATAATACTGCGCTCGATGAAGGGATATAATTCTGCGCCTTCCAGCGTTAGCCTTACGCCTGTGCGGGAACGGGTAAGCAGCTTGATAGCAAGCTCATTTTCTAAAGAAGCAATCATTTGACTGATTGATGATTGCGTATAACCGAGAGCTTCTGCCGCTTTAGTAAAGCTGCCCATTTCTATAATTTTTTGCAAAGCTATATATCTGTTCATCGACAAATCGCCTTTCCTGATGTTTGTATTAAAATCATTCGTTTTACTTATTTTAAGCCGTGGACTACAATATAGTCAAGTCGGCTAATGTAATTGATAAATAAAAAGCAGATTAGTGAATTTCTGACCGAAATTTTTGAGTGAAAGAGTTTTGCTTTTAAAAGAACGTAACAGGAGGCTTTGTTAATGGAGAACTCAACAGCAAAAAAAGTTTACTTATGCAGTCGTATTCGGCGGACGCTTTCAGAAAAGATGCGCAGCAGATGCTGGAGCTGATTGCCGCTGAATTAGAGAACGTACAAACGGAAAAGAATATTAAAACCATCGATAGAAAATCGCCGCAGGAGCAGCTCGCTTTTTGGCAGCAGGAGCTTGCTGCTCCCACGGCTTGCAGCTTGAGCGAGCTGACGCAAAAAATTATGCAGCGCTCTATTCGCTTTCACAGCAAGGGCTATTTGGGACACCAGGTAGCCGTTACTTTGCCGCTTACGGCCTTAACCAGCGCGCTTATCGGCTATTTGAATAATTGCACGACGGTTTATGAATTGGGAATGGCGGGCAATGCCATGGAAAAGGTGGTCGTTGCTCATCTGGCTGAAAAATATGGCTACGGCCAGCGGGCAACGGGCTTCATTACGTCCGGCGGGTCCATGGGAAATCTTACGGCGCTGGTTACGGCTCGGACCTCGTCCGGGGTGGACGAGCGCGATTACGGCAGGCTGGCCGTTATGGTTTCGGAAGAAGCTCATTACAGTGTGGAGCGCGCCGCCAAAATTATGGGGCTTCCCAGCGACGGCATTATTAAAATTCCGACAGGTGCAGACTTCGCTATGCGCACCGATCTGCTGGAAAGCTATTACGAAAAGGCTGCGGCTGCCGGGAAAATAGTTTTTTGCGTGGTGGGCTGCGCTTGTACTACCTCCGTGGGAGCCCATGATAATTTGGAAAAGCTGGCCGATTTTGCTGAAAAACATAATATCTGGTTCCATGTGGACGGCGCTCATGGCGGCGCGGCAATTTTTTCCGATAAGTATAAATATTTGCTTAAGGGCATTGATCGGTCGGATTCTTTAATCGTAGATTTTCATAAAATGCTTTTAACGCCGCCTTTGTCCACAGCGCTTTTGTATAATAGCGGGCACCGAAAAATTAACGAATTTTCACCGCAGGCCGCTTATTTGTGGCAGGACCAGCTTTCTGAAGAATGGTGGAATTCCGCTAAGCATACCTTGGAATGCACTAAGCCGCTGACCGTTATTCATACCTACGCTATTATGCGGCTGTACGGCGACAAGCTTTACCAGCAGAATGTGGATACGCTTTACGATTTGGGCAGGCAGTTTGCCGCGCTTATTAAAGAACAAGAGGATATGGAGCTGGCGCTGGAGCCCAGCAGCAATATTGTTTGCTTCCGCTTTATTCCCGCTAAAGGCGATATTGATGAAGTGAATCGCCAAATTGCTGGGGAGCTTTTGCGGGACGGTACATATTATTCTGTCAGCACCTCGGTGCGAGGGAAATTTTATCTGCGGGTAACGCTGATGAACCCGCTGACAGGCATTGCCGAATTACAAGGCTTTCTGCAAAAAATTCGGGAGGCCGCCAAGGGTTTGTAAAAATTTTATAGTGCAATGCGGCAGTCTGCGCCCTTGCGGAAATTTCGTCTGGACAAATACTGCCGCATTTAGTATAATGATAAAGAACTTTATAACGGACAGTTCGTAACCATCCTGTCCTAAAATAAAACTACGGGCGAGATACTGGCGCCTGCCAGTATTTTATTTTGTGTGTAAGGATTTCGTCTGTAGCGGAGGAAATCCTTTTTTTGCGCCCGTTAGCGGTTGTCTAACGGAGGTATAAAAATGAAAGCGTTAGTATTGTTGAGCGGCGGCGTCGACAGCTCCACCTGCCTGGCTTTGGCGAAAGAAAGCTGCGCAGAGGTGCTGGCTTTGTCCATGGCTTATGGGCAGAAGCACCGGCGGGAGCTGGAAGCGGCGCAGGCTGTTGCCGCCTATTATAATGTGCGGCTGCTGCATATGAACTTAGCGGAAATTTTCGCGCACAGCGATTGTTCTTTGCTGCAGCATTCGTCGGCGAGCGTGCCCCATGCGTCCTATGCCGAACAGCTCAAGGAGCGGCAAGGGGAAGCGGTGAGCACCTATGTTCCCTTTCGCAACGGTTTGTTTTTGGCGGCTGCGGCCAGCATTGCGCTGGAGTATGGCTGCGACGTGATTTTTTACGGCCCTCATGCCGACGACGCGGCAGGCAGCGCTTACCCGGATTGCAGTCAGGAATTTAACGCTGCTATGAACGAGGCGGTTTATTTGGGTACGGGCAAAAAGGTGCGCTTGCTGGCGCCCTTTGTCAATAAAACGAAAAAGGATATTGTTGCCGAGGGCCTGCGGCTGGGCGTGCCCTACGAATTGACCTGGTCCTGCTACGACGGCGGCGACGCGCCCTGCCATTGCTGCGGCACCTGCATCGACCGGGAGGCTGCCTTTGCCGCCAACGGCGTGACCGACCCCTTGCTGAGAAAGGAGAGCAAATGATGAAACAGCATCTGCAAAATCAAAAATTAGTTTTTTCCGCGTTGTGCATTGCGCTGTACATCGTGGTGATGCTCTGTACCCAAAGCTTTGCCTTTGGGCAGTACCAGATTCGCATTGCGACGGCGCTTTACGGCCTGAGCGCGCTGTTTCCTTTCCTCATTGTGCCATTCGGCCTGGCTAATATTATCAGCAATACGGTAATGGGCGGATTGGGGCTGCCGGATATTATCGGAGGCGGCCTAGTGGGGCTGCTGACCACCAGTCTGATTGTGTGGGGCAAGCGCTGCGGCTGCGGCAACTGGATTATCGCTGCGGCTGTGACCTTCGTGCCCGGCTTGGGCGTGCCCGTCTGGCTGTCGGCTATTTTAGATTTGCCCTATTGGCTGCTGGCTTCCAGCCTTTTGGTGGGTCAGGCCATTTGCGGCGTGGTAAGTATGCTTTTAGTAGCGGCTTTGGAGCGCGTGGGCGCGGGCAAATTTTTTATTTTAGAAGGAGGGCGCAAGTAATGAGCAGTGGCAGAAGCAAGGAAGAATTACAGGGAGTGCATCTTTTGGGCCATAAGACGCAATATAAGAGCGACTATGCGCCGGAGGTTTTGGAATGCTTTCCCAATAAGCACCCCGAAAACGATTATTTCGTCAAATTTAATTGTCCGGAATTTACCAGCCTGTGCCCGATGACGGGCCAGCCGGATTTTGCGACGATTTATATTTCCTATGTGCCGGACGAACGGCTGGTGGAAAGCAAATCCTTAAAGCTGTATTTGTTCAGCTTCCGCAATCATGGCGATTTTCACGAGGACTGCGTGAATATTATTATGAAGGATTTGATTAAGCTGCTGTCGCCTAAATATATCGAGGTGTGGGGTAAATTTTTGCCCCGCGGCGGCCTGTCCATCGACCCGTACGCCAATTATGGCAAGCCGGGCACAGAGTGGGAAGCGGCGGCGAAAAAACGCCTGCTGATGCACGACTTGTATCCGGAAAATATCAGCAACAGATAAAAATAAGGCTCCCAGCTTTCGGTACACAGCGTACTGAAGGTCGGGGGCCTTTTGCCGTATATTTTATTTTGCCATGCGGTAGATAGCGGCCATATCCTGCTGGTTCAGCACCTTAAATTGGCCGATGGTGCGCGTGCCCATGAAGCTGCATTTATAAGCCAGCTCTTCAATTTGCTCGTCGGTCAGCTCTTTGCCGATTAAGGTGTGAATATCGGTGGGCATACCGATGTGGCGGAAGAAGCTTTCCATAGCGGCGATGCCTTCGAGAGCAGTGGTCTCAGGGTCGCGGTAATTATAGGGCAGGGCGAAAACGTTTACCGCCAGCTGCGCGAAGCGGGCGATATTTTCGCGGCAGACGTAGCGGGCCCAGCTGCCCCAGATTGCCGCCAGACCTGCGCCGTGGGCGACGCCGAAGATGCCGCTGAGCTCGTGCTCCAGCTGATGGCAGGCCCAGTCGCCAAAGTCGCGGTCGCCGGTAGTTCCGTTATGGGACAGCGTGCCGCTCCACATAATTTCGGCGCGGGCGTCGTAATCCTCCGGATTTTTCAGCGCAATTTTAGCGCTGCGCATAACGCCGCGCAGCAGCGCTTCGGCAATACTGTCGGTTAAATGCAGCGCCTGCGCCTTGGGCGTAGTAAAATAACGCTCCAGGGTATGCACCATAATATCCGTGCAGCCGCTGGCCGTCTGGTAGGCGGGCAGGGTGTAGGTCAGCTGCGGGTCGAGCACGGCAAATTTGCAGTAGCAGTAATCGGTGTTCAAGCCGCGCTTGAGCAGGCCGTCCTCGTTGGTGATGACGGAAGAATTGCTCATTTCGCTGCCTGCCGCTGCGATGGTCAGCACTGCGCCCAGGGGAGCGCAGGCGGTGATTTCCTTTTTGCGCAGATAGTAATCCCAAACGTCGCCGGGATTGGTCAGGCCGTAGCTGATGGCCTTGGCGCTGTCGATAACGCTGCCGCCGCCCACTGCCAAAATAAAATCCACGTTTTCCTTCCGGCACAGCTCCACGCCCTCGCGCACTTTACTGAGCAGGGGATTGGGCACTACGCCGCCCAAAAGGACGTATTCCAGTCCGGCTTGTTTCAGGCTATCGCAGATGCGATCCAAAAGTCCGGATTTAACGGCGCTGCCGCCGCCGAAATGTACTAATACCTTGTGGGCTCCATATTTATGGCACAGCTGTCCGGTCTGTGCTTCTGCATTTTTGCCAAAGACGATTTGCGTTGGCGCTTGAAATTTAAAATAATCCATGTAGCTTCAGCCTCCTTAAAAGCTTCGTCGTGCGGGCGCGTCGCCTGCTGCTTTAATTCTAGCACGACGCCGCGCTTTTGTAAAATAAGCTGCGTTTGCCAAGGACAGCGGTCTTTGCTATAATTAAAAGAAAAACGGGAGGCGCGTTAAGATGCAATATATCGCTTGCTACGGCGATTCCTTGGTGCAGGGCTTTCCCTACGGCCCCAAATATTCTTGGACGGCGGCGGTGGAAAAGGCCGGAAAAATTAAAATGCTGAATTACGGCTTGTGCGGCGATTGCTGCGACGATATTTTATTTCGCGCGCGGCAGTACGCCTTGCCGGAATATGTCAAAAATATTTTATTTTTAGGCGGGGCCAACGATATTTTGCAGGGGCGCAGGCAGGAGGATATTTTGGAGGATTACCGCAAGCTTTTAGCCTGGTGCGCAGAAAAGCGCTACGCCTTGTGTATCGTTTTGCCATTAGTGAGCGCGGACGAATATTTTAACCGGCGTTTGCTGCAGCTGCGGCAGGACGTGGAGCTGCTGTGCGCTGGCAAAGCCTTTCTTTTGGATTTGCAGCCAGCCATCGGGCTGGACGCCGGCGCGCGCAAGCGAGCTTATTTAGACGGCGTGCACCCCTTGGCTGCAACCTACGAGGCTATGGGCGCTTACGCCGCGCCTTTTTTGTCACAATTCCTTCGCTTGACTAATTTATAGGCAGCCGTTATAATAAAAGCAACTTCATAAGGTAAACCTTTGGGGCAGGGTGCGATTCCCTACCGGCGGTATAGTCCGCGAG
>NZ_CAJMEH010000063.1 GCF_905212365.1 uncultured Phascolarctobacterium sp. | reverse complement strand
AGGCCATTGCCGCTTTGGGAGGCGAGCCGGAGCAGACGGCGCGGCAGATTATTGCCGGCGCAGTGGCTGTCATCCGGCGCACGATTCAGGAAATGCTGAACGAATGGGCCAAGCAGCCCGTTTATACGGTGGACGACGTTATCCGCGGCACGGAATTCGTTCCTCAGCGTTTAATCGGCGTGGGCGGCGGCGCTCCCGGTCTGATTACGGCTTTGGGCGAGGAGATGGGCCTGCCCGTGGACATTCCTTTGGGTGCAATGGTAGCCAACGCCGTCGGCGCGGCGGTAGCGCGTCCCACCTTGAGCGCTGGCCTGCGGGCGGATACTACCGACGGCTATTACATTATACCGGAAAGCGGACGGCGGGAGCGGCTGCCGCGGGGCTTCGGCAAGGCTATGGCGCAGGGTATTCTTAGCCAATGGCTGCGGGAGCAGACGGCGGATTGGCTGCTGCCTGATCATGAAACGGAGCTTATCAGTTACGAGTATTTCAATACCGTACACGGCTATTATGACCGTGGCGATATTTACAGCCTGCGTATGCAGCTCAAGCCAGGCATTCTGCACAAGGTTCGCGGCAGGGAGGTGCGTTTTTGATGGCTAAAAATACTTTGGGCTTAGTTTTTTTTCCAGCCTTTGACTGGATGATCAGCCCCGGACACCCGGAGCGCCAGGAACGGCTTTTATATACCCGCGACCAGCTGGAGGAGGAGGGGCTATTCGACTGCGAGGAAATTCGCGAATACCGTCCCCGTTTGGCGCAGATAGAGGATTTGCAGCGAGCGCACGTGGGCGTGCCCAACATTGCCCGGCTGATAACGCCCGCCCATCTTACCTCCGCCGGAGGCTGCCTGGCGGCGGCGGACGCCGTAATGCAGCGGGAGGTGCAGCGCGCCTTTGCGCTGGTAAGGCCGCCGGGACATCACGCTATGCGCGTTGTTCACGGAATTCGCGGCTTTTGTACTGTTAATATTGAAGCGATCATGGTAGAATATTTACGGAGCAAGTATAATATCCGCAAAATTGCCGTGGTAGACACGGACGTGCATCATGGCGACGGTTCGCAGGATATTTTTTACCACGATCCCAATACTTTATATATTTCTTTTCATCAGGACGGGCGCACGCTGTACCCGGGCACGGGCTTTCCGGAGGAAGCTGGCAGCCCCGCGGCCTGGGGAACCAATATCAACCTGCCGCTGCTGCCGGGAACCGGGGACGAGGGCCTGCACCGTTTGTACGACGGGCTCATCAGCCATATTTTAGAGGATTTTCAGCCGGAGCTGATTATCAACAGCGCCGGGCAGGATAATCATTTCAGCGACCCTTTGGCTTCCATGCAGGTTACGGCGCAGGGCTATGCGCGTCTGGCAGATAAGCTGCGGGCCGATATTGCCGTGCTGGAGGGCGGTTATTCTATTGAAAGCGCTCTGCCCTATGTGAATACCGGCATTATTTTGGCTATGGCAGGCATGGATTACAGCAAGGTAGTGGAGCCGGACAGCAGTATGCTGCGGCGGCAGGACCCGCGCTGCAATAAGCGGGTGGACCAGCTTATCGAGCAGGCCGGAGAAATTTATTTTCAGCGGGAAGCTATGCAGCAGCGTTTGCTGGCTAAATGCGGCGGCGTATGGCAGCGGCGCAAGCATATTTATTATGACGAGGAAGGCATTCGCGAGGAGCAGGTGGAAACCCTGCGCTATTGCGCGTACCGTGCCTGCGGCGGCTATTTCACTATGCAGACGGCGGCGGAGGGCACGCGCTTCGGCGACCAAAGCGCTTTTATCGTCTGTCTGCCCCGCGGCGTGTGCGCCAAATGCCGTCAGGTTGCCTATGACGAAGCCCTGCGGGAAAAGAAGCGCGGCAAATGGCAGTATGTGCTGGTGCAAAATATAGACGGCGGCGTGATTGAGGAGTTGTAAGGGGACGAGGCTTGATAAATAAAATGTTTGGAAACGAGGTTTTGGCATGTTAAAGGAATTGGTTATTGCTACTCATAACCAGGGCAAGGTAGAGGAGTTTAAAGTTTTAATGAAGGACCTGCCCATCGAAATTAAATATCTGGCGGATTTTGATAAAGTGGAGGAGCCTGCGGAAACAGGCCGTACCTTCGCGGCTAATGCGCGGTTGAAGGCGGTGTATTACGCTAAAAAATTGGGCAAGCCCTGCATTGCCGACGATTCCGGGCTGGAGGTGCAGGCGTTGGACGGCGCGCCCGGCGTGCGCAGCGCCCGTTATGCCGGAGAAGAAGCCAGCGACGAGGATAATAATAACCTGCTGCTGCACAATATGAAATTCCAGGTGAAGCGTACCTGCCGCTTCCGCTGCGCCTTGTGCGTGGCTCAGCCCGACGGCAAGGTGCTGAACGAGGTGGACGGCGTCTGCGACGGTATGCTGCTGCATGCGCCTTTGGGCAGCGAGGGCTTCGGTTACGACCCGCTATTTTGGTCCACGGAATTACACAAGGGCATGGGCGAAGCCAGTATGCAGGAAAAAAATAAAATCAGCCATCGTGGTAAAGCTATCCGCAGGCTGGTGGCTATCTGGAGCAAAAAGAAATGAAAATAGGCATCACCGGCGATACTCACGGCAGCGTGCAGGCCGTTCGCAAAATATTGCAGCTCACGCCGCCGGTGGAGCTGTGGCTGCATACGGGCGACCACGCGGCGGACGCTAATCTGCTGCAAAATCTGACGGGGATTGAAACGGTCTGCGTGCGCGGCAACTGCGATTTGCTGGACAACGGCGCGAAGTACGACGAATTTTTAGTATTGGAAAACTTCAAGCTGTGGCTGACGCACGGGCATAAATATATTCAATGGCAGGAAAAAGCAGATTTAGGCTATTGGGCTAAGACGTTGGACCAGGATATAGTTGTGTACGGGCATACGCATGTGCCGGTCAACGCTTATTACGGCGATACGCTGCTCGTAAATCCGGGCAGCCCGGCTCGCCCTCGCGGCGGCTCCAAGCCCTGCTTTGCCGTGCTGACTTTGCAGCGGGGCGCAAAGCCGGAGGTTGAGTTTATAGATTTATAAACGAATTGGGTAAGAACAGTTCAGACGTTCTGCTATTTTTCATATGAAAATATAAAAAACAGAAACAGCGCCTGCGTTTGCAAGCGCTGTTTCTTTTTTGGCAAATTAAGCCATAGCGTTAACTTTTTTGGCAAGTCTGGATTTTTTGCGAGCTGCGGCATTCTTATGAATGATGCCTTTGCGAGCTGCTTTATCGAGCAAACCGGAAGCAACAGCCAAGGTAGCTTGAGCGTCTTCTTTAGCTGCGGTAGCAGTCATAGCGACAACCTTACGGGAAGCATTGCGGAGAGCTGCTTTAGCCGGAGCGTTTTTAGCGCGGCGCTCTGCGTCGGTTTTTACACTGCGGATGGAAGATTTAATGTTCGGCAACGAATTTCACCTCCTGATAGTTCTTGTACTGAACTATTTTAACACGTGCAGCGCTTTTGCGCAAGGGGTTTGCTAAAATATTTGCCGCTGGCAATGCGAATAATATAATGAAGAATCATTCTTGCCTTAGCTTTTATGTTTACAGGCTTTAGCTAAGAATGCTATAATAAATAGTACTGATAAAATATTTTCTGCAAAGGAGCTAGGCATTTAACGATGATTGAGCAGGATCACATTCGCAATTTTTCTATCATTGCCCATATAGATCACGGCAAGTCGACGCTGGCCGACCGATTGATTGAATATACAGGAACTCTCAGCAAACGCGAAATGGAGGAACAAATTTTAGATTCCATGGATTTGGAGCGGGAGCGCGGTATTACCATCAAGGCGCAGGCTGTGCGCAGCATTTACAAAGCGCGCAACGGCGAGGAATATATGCTGAACTTTATCGATACCCCCGGCCATGTGGATTTTACCTACGAGGTATCGCGCGCGCTGGCGGCCTGCGAAGGCGCGCTGCTGGTTATCGACGCGACACAGGGCATCGAGGCGCAAACGCTGGCCAATGTTTATCTGGCATTGGACAACGATTTGGAAATTGTGCCCGTTATCAACAAGATAGATTTGCCCAGCGCCGACCCGGAGCATGTGAAAAAAGAAATCGAGGACGTAATTGGCATCGACGCCAGCGACGCGGTGCTGTGCAGCGCTAAGACGGGCTTGGGTATCGAGGACGTGCTGGAGGCTATTGTGGCCCGCATTCCTGCGCCCAGCGGCAGTGCTGAAGCGCCGCTCAAGGCTTTGGTTTTCGATTCCAAGTTTGACGCTTATAAGGGCGTGGTGCTGTATGTGCGCGTCATGGAGGGCCGTATCCGCAAGGGTATGAAGATACGCATGATGGCCACCGGCGCTGAATTTGAAGTTACCGAGGTGGGCTATTTTAAGCCGGGCCTGGTGAATGTAGATGAGCTGGAGGAGGGGCAGGTTGGCTTTTTTGCCGCCAGCATTAAAAACGTGAAGGACGCCCGCGTAGGCGATACGGTTACGGACGCCAACAATCCGGCGGAGCGGGCGCTGCCGGGCTATCGCAAGGCTACGCCCATGGTGTACTGCGGCCTGTACCCTGTAGAAAACTCCGATTACGACAATCTGCGCGACGCCTTGGAAAAGCTGCAGCTGAACGACGCTTCGCTGGTTTTTGAACCGGAAACTTCTACGGCGCTGGGCTTCGGCTTCCGCTGCGGCTTTTTGGGACTGCTGCACATGGACGTTATCAAGGAGCGCTTGGAGCGCGAATATAATTTGAGCCTGATTACCACGGCTCCCAACGTAATTTACGAGGTTTTCCGCACTAACGGCGAGGTGGAGATGGTTGATAATCCTTCTTTATTCCCCGACCCGACGCTTATCGACCATGTGGAGGAGCCTTACGTCAATGCGACGATTATCGTCCCTAAGGATTATGTGGGCGCGGTCATGGAGCTGAGCCAGGAAAAGCGCGGCGAGTACGATAATATGACTTATCTGGATGATACTCGCGTGATGATTCACTATGCGCTGCCCTTGAGCGAGATTATTTTCGACTATTTTGACCGTTTGAAATCGGCGACCCGCGGCTACGCTTCTTTGGATTACGAGCTGAGCGGCTATCGCTATTCTAATCTGGTGAAGGTGGATATTCTGCTGAACGGCGACCCTGTGGACGCTTTGTCCGCCATTGTGCATAAGGACAGCGCTCAGGTGCGCGGCCGCCAGCTGGTGGAAAAGCTGCGCAGCCTGATTCCTCGGCAGATGTTTGAAATTCCCGTGCAGGCCGCTATCGGCAATAAGGTTATCGCCCGCGAAAATGTGCGCGCTATGCGCAAGGATGTTTTGGCCAAGTGCTACGGAGGCGATATCAGCCGTAAGCGCAAGCTTTTGGAAAAGCAAAAGGAAGGCAAGAAGCGCATGAAGCAGGTGGGCAGCGTGGAGCTGCCGCAGGAAGCCTTCATGGCGATTTTGAAGATGGATTGAGCGCAGTCAGTTTGCGATAAAGGTTGGTGAATGCTTATGGTAGTTCAGATGCAGGGGCTGCTGTCCACAATCAGCGTCCTGGACATTATCGACATTGCCGTCGTAGCCTATTTTCTCTACCGTTTATATTTGATGCTGAAAAATACCCGCGCCGCGACATTGGTTAAGGGCCTGCTGGTGCTGGTGCTGATTATGGTTATCTGCCGCTGGCTCAACCTGCACGTTATCAGCTGGCTGCTGGAAAAGAGCATGACGGTGATTATGGTAGCGCTGCCCGTAGTTTTTCAGCCGGAGCTGCGCCGTGCCCTGGAGCAGATTGGTCGCGGTAAGCTGTTCCACAAGAGAAGCGAGCTGGATGAGCAGGAGCTGGAAGTTATGCTGGATTCGGTGGCCCACGCTACCAAAGTTATGAGCCGCGATAAGGTGGGCGCGCTGATGGTTTTTGAACGGGCGACCGGTCTGGTGGAGCGCATTGAAACAGGCGTACCCATCGACGGCTTAATCAGCAGCGGTTTGATTCAAAATATTTTCGTGAAGGATACGCCGCTGCACGACGGCGCTGTGGTGATTCGCGGCAACCGCATTGTGGCCGCCTGCTGCCTGCTGCCGCTGACGGAAAACCGCAATTTGAGCCAGGAGCTGGGTACGCGCCATCGCGCTGCTATCGGTATGTCGGAGCAGTCGGACGCTATGGTGCTGGTAGTCAGCGAGGAAACAGGCGCTATCTCTATTGCCCGCAACGGCGAGCTGATGCGCTATCTGACGGTGAACGACGTGAAGGAAATTCTGCGCCGGGCTATATTCCAGCCTCATGCGGCTATGAAGGTTTCCTTGGCCGACAGACTTAAAGGCTTGTGGGGCGGTGATAAAAAATGAAATTCTTTGAAAGATTAGAGCGTAAAGAAAATTTACTGGCGCGGATTATCAGCCTGCTGGTGGCCTGCGGCCTGTGGGTTTATGTGATGTCGGACCAAAACCCCATAGTGGAGCGCAGCGTGGAGGTGCGTTTGCAGCAGGCCAATCTGCCGAATAATATGATGGTGTTTAATGTGCCCGACAGGGTTATGGTAAAAATACGCGGCTCGCGCACCAAGGTCAGCGACAATGTGGACGGACGCCTGATGGCTTCGCTGAATTTAAAGAATGTGACCGAAGGACAGCAGAGCCTGCCGGTACGGGTATCCTTTCCTGACGGCGAGGTAGTTTCGGTAACGCCGTCGGAGGTTTCCGTGTATGTGGATACGGTCAGCGAAAAGCAGGTTCCCGTAGTGCCGCGCGAGGTGGGAAATTCCAATGGCGATATGACTATCGGGCACAGCGTTATTACGCCGTCGGAGGTAACTTTGCGCGGCGCTACCCACCGTATCGATAAGGTTAATAAGGTGGTTGCGCCTGTCGACGTCACCGATCGTCAGGGCAGCTTCCAGGCGGAAAGCGATTTGGTGGCGGTCAGCGACGACGGCTACGATATTCCTAATATGCGCATCATTCCCGAACGGGTTATGGTGCAGGCGACGATGGTTAAGCAGCTGCTGTCCGTCGATGTGCCGGTGAACCTGGTTATGAGCGGCACGCTGCCACACGGCGCGGTGGTGACGAAAACGGAAATTGTGCCCAAGACTATCAGGGTGACGGCGCCGCCTTCCTTGCTTAAAGAATTGAAGGCCGTCAACACCAAGCCTGTGGACGTGACCACCTTAAACGGCAGTACGGCTATCGCGGCGGAGCTGGAGCTGCCGGATAATGTGATTCCGGAGGTTCGCAGCGTGCAAATTATGCTTTCGGTGGAAAGGCAGAATTAAGCGGCAATGAAAATTAAAATCAATAATGTGCGCATCAGCCTGCTGCACGAAACGACGCTGGAGCAGGCGGTCTGCAAAAAAGCCGGCGTGGGCAGGGAAAGCCTGGGGACGCTGCGCGTTTTGCGCAAGGCGGTGGATGCGCGCAAGAAAAACGATATATGCTTGAATTATCACGTTTTGGCAGAGGTGGATGTCAGCGCCCGTCAGGGCAAGCGCCTGTTAGCCGACCGTGATATTACGCAATACGAGAAGCCTGTAAAGGAGCCGCTGGTTTTAGGCACGCTGCCCTTGAGCGCGCCGCCGGTGATTATCGGCGCGGGCCCTGCGGGACTGCTGGCCGCTTTGCAGCTGGCGGAGCATGGCTATAGGCCGCTGCTGTTGGAGCGGGGCAAGCCGGTGGCGCAAAGAGTGACGGACGTGCAGCGCTTTTGGCAGACGGGACAGTTTGACCCAGCCTCCAACGTCCAATTCGGTGAAGGCGGCGCGGGCACGTTTTCCGACGGCAAGCTGACTACCAGAGTTAACGACCCGGTGATGGCGGAAATTTTGCAGCTCTTTGTGGACGCAGGCGCGCCGGAAAATATTTTATGGGAGCATAAGCCTCATGTAGGCACGGATAAGCTGCGGGCCATGGTGACGGGACTCAGCAAACGCATCTGCGCTTTGGGCGGCAGTATTCGTTATCAGGCGCAGGTCAGCGATTTGCTTATCGAAAACGGCTGCGTAAGCGGCGTAGTGTTGAGCAGCGGCGAAAAAATAGCGGGGGGAGCCGTAGTTTTGGCCTGCGGTCACAGCGCCCGCGATACTTACGCCATGCTGGCGCGGCGGGGCGTGGGCCTTAAGACCAAGCCTTTCGCTATCGGCGTGCGCATCGAGCATCCTCAGGAGCTTATAGATAAAGCTCAATACGGCAGCTTTGCCGGCCACCGTTTGCTGGGCGCAGCGGATTACGCTTTGGTTTACCACACGCCGGACAAGCGCCGGACGGCTTATTCCTTCTGCATGTGCCCAGGCGGGCAGGTGGTTGCGGCGGCGTCGGAAAGCGGCGGCGTAGTCGTAAACGGTATGAGTATGTTTAAGCGGGACAGCGGCATTGCCAACAGCGCTCTGGTGGTTAATGTGGGCGTTGAGGATTTCGGCGGCGGGCCGCTGGCTGGCGTGGAATTTCAGCGGCAGTACGAGCGGCTGGCCTTTGCCTTGGGCGGCGGCAATTATTATGCGCCGGCTCAGAATACGGACAGCTTTCTGCACCGCAGCGCCCCCTCGCTGCAAAGTCTGACGGCTGGGTCTTACCGCCCCGGCTTAACTGCCTGCGCCTTGGATAAGGTGCTGCCAGCTTACGTTACGGATACGCTGCGGCTGGGCATCGAAAGCTTTGGCCGCAAGCTGGCAGGATATGCCGACGGCGGCGCGCTGCTGACGGGCGTGGAAACCCGCACCTCGGCTCCCGTGCGCATCGAGCGGGATAAGCAAAGCTATGTGTCGGTGACGCACGATTTGCTTTACCCCTGCGGCGAAGGTGCGGGCTACGCAGGCGGAATTATGAGCGCGGCGCTGGACGGCTATCATGTGGCGCGGGCGATTATGCAAAGATTTGCGCCGCTAAGGTGAAATATAAATAAAAATATGCAAAACTAAAGATAAATTTCAGGGAGGTTTTTGGAAAATGGCACGTTTATTCGGTACCGACGGCGTTCGCGGCGTAGCGAACGTAGAGCTTACGCCGGAGCTGGCCTTTAAGCTGGGCTATGCTGCGGCAAAATATTTTGGCAGAGAGGTGTCCAGCCCCAAAATTATCATTGGCCGCGACACACGCCGCAGTGGGCAAATGCTGGAAAGCGCTTTGGCCGCAGGTATTTGCAGCGCAGGCGGCAACGCGCATCTTTTGGGCGTAATGCCTACGCCCGCAGTTTCTTACTTGACGTCGGAGGTTAAGGCTAACGCCGGCGTAGTAATTTCCGCTTCGCATAATCCCTTTGAGGATAATGGTATTAAATTCTTCTCTCAGACCGGGCATAAGCTGCCCGACGCTGTGGAGGACGAAATCGCCGCTATCGTGGAAGCGCCCATTGATTACAGCACCGCAGTTCGCGGCAGCAGCGTGGGCTGCATCGTGTACGAGGATAATCTGGCCGAGCTGTATATCAAGCATATTTTGAGCACCGCTTATGCCAAGCTCAACGGCTTGAAGGTGGTTATGGACTGCTCCAACGGCGCTAACAGCCAGATTGCTCCAGTAATTTTGCGCAGCCTGGGAGCAGAGGTCGTAACTATTTTCAACGAGCCCAACGGCATTAACATCAACAACGGCTGCGGCTCCACGCATTTGGAAGCGCTGCAGAAAAAAGTTGTGGAAGTAGGCGCTGACGTGGGCATTGCCAATGACGGCGACGCCGACCGCTGCCTGGCCGTGGATGAAAACGGTGAAGCGCTGGACGGCGACCAAATTATGCTTATCTGCGCTTTGGAGTTGATGAAGCGCCATAAGCTGCACGATAATATGCTGGTAACTACGGTGATGAGCAACGTGGGCTTGCAGCAGGCCATGAAGGCTCACGGCGGCCAAACGGTGAAAACAGCCGTGGGCGACCGCTATGTGCTGGAGGAAATGCTCAAGCATAATTATTCTATCGGCGGCGAGCAGTCCGGTCATATTATTTTCTCCGAATTTGCCAAGACCGGCGACGGTATTTTAACCGCTGTGCAGCTTTTGTGCGCTATGATTAAGAATAATAAAACGCTGTCGGAAATGGGCACCGTTATGACTAAATTCCCGCAGGTGCTGCTTAACGTAAGAGTAAAAGACAAGAACGGTTGGGAAAGCAAGCCTGCCATTCAGGAAATTATAAAAAAATACCAGGAGGAGCTGGGCGATAACGGACAGATTCTGGTGCGCGCTTCCGGCACCGAGCCTTTAATCCGTATTATGGCCGAGGGTCCGAAGCAGGAACGCCTGGAGCAAATCGCCGGCGCTATTGCCGATGTTGTTACACGCGAACTGGCTTAATTCACTTTTCGTTTTCTTGACCAAAGTATTATAATCATGTAAAATAAATATAGTCACAAAGATGTGCCGCGCGTGGCCCGCCTGCCTGCGCGGCTCATTGTATGCCTGCGGGCAGAAATGTGCTGAAGCGCAAGCGCCGTTTTCAAGCGGCGGACGAGGATTGAGGTTATCGAAGAGTCAGCGGATGCCTCACGGTGAGCTGTAAACCGCAAGCAGGGTACAAAGCCCCTTGGCAACAAGGGAGGTAAAATTCCTGCGGCAGCATGGCAAATAATTTTTAGGAGGATACTCTTATGTGTGGTATCGTTGGTTACATTGGCAGTCATCAGGCTGCGCCGTTTTTGCTGGACGGTATGAGCAAGCTGGAATACCGCGGCTATGATTCCGCCGGTATTGCGGTTATGGAAAAAGGCGTTATCCGCGTGGATAAGTGCGTGGGCCGTTTGGACGCGCTGCGCCAGAAGCTGGCAGGCAATATGCCCGTAGGCACCGTCGGCATTGGCCATACCCGCTGGGCAACCCATGGACGCCCGTCGGACCGCAACGCTCATCCCCATACGGACAGCAGCGGCAAGTTCGTTGTGGTGCATAACGGCATTATCGAAAATTATTTAAAATTGAAAGAAGAATTGATCGCTCAGGGTCACGAATTTGTTTCCGAAACCGATACTGAGGTCGTGGCTCACCTGATGGCGGAAAAATACGACGGCGATTTTGAAAGCACAGTCAAAAAGGTGCTGCGCGTGATTAAGGGCTCCTACAGTCTGGTGTTTATGTGCGAAGCCGAGCCTGATAAAATCATCTGCACCAAGAAGGATAATCCGCTGGTTATCGGCCTGGGCGAGGGTGAAAACTTTATCGCTTCTGATATTCCCGCCATCATTAATCACACCCGCCGTACCTTTATTATGAGCGACGGCGAAATCGCTACCGTGACCGCAGACGGCGTATGGGTGCAGGACATTAACGGCACGCCCATCAGCAAAAAGGTTTTCGAGGTCAACTGGAACGCCGAGGCTGCGGAAAAGGGCGGTTTTGAGCATTTCATGCTGAAGGAAATTTACGAGCAGCCCAAGGCTATGCGCGACACCATGACCGGCCGCGTCAATGCCGAAGCGCAGGCCATTGCTTTCCCAGAGCTTAACTGGACGCCGGAGGAAATCGGCAGCATCAATAAAATCTTTATCGTTGCCTGCGGTACGGCTTATCATGCGGGCATCGTCGGCAAGTATTATCTGGAGCAGCTGGCCCGCGTGCCTGTAGAGGTGGATATTGCCAGCGAATTCCGTTATCGCGATCCTTTGGTGGACGGCAACAGCCTGACCATCGTTATCAGCCAGAGCGGCGAAACCAGCGACACGCTGGCAGCTTTGCGCGAGGCTAAGCGTTTGGGCTCCCGTACCTTGGCCGTGACTAATGTGGTGGGCAGTTCCATCGCTCGCGAAGCAGACCAGGTGGTTTATACCTATGCCGGCCCGGAAATTGCTGTCGCTTCCACTAAAGCTTATACTACCCAGCTGCTGGCTATGCTGATGCTGGCAGTTTATGTGGGCCGCCTGCGCGGCACTCTGCCCGCTGAAAAGGAGCGGGAGCTGGTAAGCGGTCTGACGGAAATCCCCGAACAGATTCACCAAATGCTGGAAAATGTGGACCAGATTAAGGTTTTTGCCCGTGAATACGGCAGCAGCGAGGACGCTTTCTTCCTGGGCCGCAGCTTGGACTATGCGGTAGCCTTGGAGGGCGCGCTCAAGCTGAAGGAAATTTCCTACATTCATGCCGAGGCTTATGCCGCAGGCGAGCTTAAGCATGGTACGCTGGCGCTTATCGTATCCGGCGTGCCCGTAATTGTGCTGGCTACCCAGATGGACGTTTATGATAAAACTGTCAGCAACCTGCAGGAGGTTAAGGCGCGCGAAGCCGTGGTTATCGCCATCGGCTTTGAGGGCGACGCTTCCCTGGCAAAGTATGCCGACCATGTTATCTATATTCCCAAAACAGAAAAATATCTGGCGCCGCTGCTGGCAGTGCTGCCCTTGCAGCTGCTTGCTTATTACGCTGCGCTGACCCGCGGCTGTGACGTGGATAAGCCGCGTAATCTGGCTAAGAGCGTTACTGTAGAATAAAAACGTCCTTTCCATTGCCAAAGGCGCAGGAAGAACGTCCGGAGTTTTTCAAATTTAATATTAAATTTTGGGACTGCTTTCGTCATGCCAACGGAAGCAGTCTTTTTATTCCTGTCGTGCAATGCGAGAGGAAAATGTTCGCCGCAAAATTTTTCTGCGATACTTCTCTGTGAATGGTATAATAAAGTAATACGAGGAGGAGCGTCATGGAAAAATTAACTGATTTTAGCTTTAGCGGGCCTTTGGGGACGCTGGATTGTATTGTGGAGCCTAACAGAAGCCGGCGCGATGCGGTGCTGATTATGGCGCACGGCTTTCGCGGCAGCCGCGAGGGCGGCGGGCGTGCGGCGGGCGTGGCGTATCAGGCTGCCTGCTG
>NZ_CAJMEH010000062.1 GCF_905212365.1 uncultured Phascolarctobacterium sp. | reverse complement strand
CAGCTGGCGGCAAATATGCTGAAAACAAGGGCAGCAGGGATACTGCGGATGCAGGGACATATGGAGACAGTCTAAGCATTTCCAATATCACTTTGAATGGCGATAAGGCAGATAACTACACTATTGATGATACTGCAAACGGTGGCATTGTAGTTAATAAGGCTGATTTGATAATCAACGTAGGGAATGCAGAAACGACATACGGGACGAGGTTTGACGGGAGCAAGTACAGATATACGTTCGGTGAGAACGCAGGGCTTGTAAACGGCGACGCTGCAAGCGTACTGGGAACAATCAGCTACACGAACGACGCAGCGAAGGATGGAACGAACGGAGTATGGACGAAGGATGCAGGAAGCTATGGAGGCGCAGTGAACATCGAAGGGCTGAGCACGCTGGGTAACTACGATGTAACAGTGAACGCAGGCGATGCGACGGTTAACAAAACAGAGCTGACGATAACGCTGAACGACGTAACAAGAGTTTACGGCAACCTGGACAAGGCAGATTATGGCTATAATGTTGATAACCTGACAAACGGCGATACGGAAGAAAGCCTGAAATTGTTGCTCAATGTTCTTAGTGATGGTGCTATAGCAGAAGGAACTATCGATAGCCCGACAAAGACCAGCGACGCAGGAAGCTATGAGTGGACTGCAAATGTCAGCGGCGCAGAAGGGCTGGAGAAGAACTACAACGTAAAGGTAACCGATGGCAAATCCGACGTAACGAAGGCACACATCACCATCACCGTTAACGACCAAACAATGCCTGCCGGCGGCGACCAACCGCAGTACACCGGCAATATCAGCGGCATAACCAATGGCGACAGCGATACCGGCCTGTTTGGCGATTATAGCTATGGCCCGCAAGACGACGGCGTTGCTGCCGAAGTCGGCAAGCATACTATCGGCATTACTATCGATGGGCAATATTATGACTTGGACAGCAGCCTTAACAATGACACATTGAGTGAAAACTACACTTATGAAATCAAATCTGGTACGCTGACTGTTACCGACCCGACTGACCCGATCGATCCGACCAAGCCGATCGACCCGACCGACCCGAGCAACCCTGACGTTTGGCAGGCGGAAGATAAATACCCCTGGTACCAATGGGATAAGCAGCGCAATGAACGCGAACGCAAGGCAGAGGTTCACTTTGTGGACGGTGGTATGACTATTCATTAAAACTAACAGCATTTGTGCTTAACGCAGATGCAGATAGTAAATCTCAACAACTGAAAAAATAAGCGAAGGCTGCGTACGGTAAAGCGTATGCAGCCTTCGCTGTTTCTTTAATTACGTTATTACTTTATTACTTTTCCTTGTTCCAGGGCAGCATGTTTGCGGGGATTTGCGCCAGCATGATGGCGGCGAAAACTAAAGCGCAGCCAAAAATTTCGCGGGCGCTCATGGCTTGGCCTAAAAGGAGCCAGCCGCTGAGCAGGGCGAAGGCCGATTCCAGGCTCATGAGCATACAGGCTAGTACGGGCGCGCAGTGCCGTTGCCCTACTATTTGCAGAGTGTAGGCGACGCCGCTTGACATAATGCCTGCGTAGGCGATAGGGAGCCAGCCCTGCACAACGCTGCTCCAGGAGGGATTTTCAAAAATCAGCATCAGTACGCCGTTAAGCACGGTGCAGGTGGCAAATTGCACGAGGGACAGGCGCACGCCGTCCAAATCGGTAATAATTTTGTCGACGCAGATAATTTGTCCGGCAAAGCAAAAGGCGCAGATTAGAGTATAAAAGTCGCCCTTGTTGATGGAAAAGCCTTCGTTGATGCAGATAAAATACATGCCTACGGCGGCGACGGCTACGCTTGCCCATTGCAGCAGGCTTACGGAACGGCGCAGCACGAGAAAGCTGAGCAGCGGCACCAGCACGATATACAGAGCGGTAATGAAACCGCTTTTGCCCACGGTGGTGTACATAATGCCCAGCTGCTGCATAAAGCTTGCCAAGCTGAGCGCGACGCCGCAGAGCACGCCGCCCTTGAGCAGCCGTTCGCGGCGCAGCGGGTCCTTCGTCCCTAAAATAGTAAAGGGATGGCCGGAGATTTTATCGATAACCAGGCAGCAGCCCAGCAAAAAAATTGTGGCTAAGACGCTGCGGGCGCAGTTAAAGGTCAGCGGCTCGGCGTAATCGCTGCCCAGACTTTGGGCAATGAAGGCCGTACCCCAAATGAAGGCGCAGGCCGTGAGCATTAAAATGCCGCCCAGGCTGTTCTTTTTGGCCGGAGAATTGTTCATAAAGCATCGCTCCCAAGAAAATAATGTGACGCATTATATTCTACCACATTTTAAGATGATGTACAAAGGCGACACGTTAAAAAATCGGCGCTGACGCAGCTTTTGCGGCGGCGTTTTTTGTTGAGCATGCTCCCGCGCGGGACGCGGCTGTAAAGCCAGCAATAAAAAATACGGTGAAAAAGTAGTTAGTGCAACATTAACAGGGGGCAGGGTCTACAATACGGGAAAACAAGATATTGTTTATAAATCTATTTACACGCACGATATATTGTGGTACAATAGGTTTGTAACACAATGCGAGTCACTAATTTTGACTGTCGTGAACGCGCAGGTTCAAGGCTTGTCCGCTGCCTGCGCTCCTAATGAAAATATATCGCTAGTATCTGAAAGGAAGAATGGAAATGAAGGTTATCAAGCGCGACGGCGCCACCGTAGATTTTGACAGCAGTAAAATTGTCGTAGCTATTCAAAAGGCGAATGCGGCTGTCGATCCGGAATATCGCATCGAGGAGGACAAGATTCATAAGATTGCCAAAAATGTGCAGAACCGCAATCGTATGCGTCTGCTGGTGGAGGATATTCAGGATATGGTGGAGCATGGCTTGATGGACGAGGGCAAGTTCGAGCTGGCCAAGCAGTATATTATTTACCGTTACCAGCGCGCGCTGGTGCGTAAGGCCAACACCACCGACGAATCTATTCTGTCTTTGATTCGTAACAGCAATAAGGACGTTATGGAGGAAAATTCCAATAAGAACGCAACTATGGCCTCCACTCAGCGCGATTTAATTGCCGGCGAGGTGTCCAAGGATTTGACCAAGCGTATTATGCTGCCGGAAAAAATCAGCAAGGCTCACGAGGAGGGCGTGCTGCATTTTCACGACGCCGATTATTTTATTCAGCCGATTTTTAACTGCTGCCTGATAAATATTGGCGATATGCTGGACAACGGCACGGTTATGAACGGCAAGCTTATTGAAAGCCCCAGAAGCTTTCAGGTAGCCTGCACCGTTATGACCCAGATTATCGCTTCCGTAGCCTCCAGCCAATACGGCGGCCAGTCGGTGGATATCAGCCATCTGGGCAAATATCTGCGCCGCAGCTACGAAAAATTCAAGAACTGCATTTTAGAGGCGGCAGATAATCATGTGGACGCCGAAACTCTGGAGCAGCTTATTAACGAGCGCTTGCGCTACGAGCTGCGCAGCGGCGTGCAGACAATTCAATACCAAATCAATACCTTAATGACCACCAACGGCCAGTCCCCCTTTGTAACGCTGTTTTTGAACCTGCGTGAGGGCGACCCCTACCTGAAAGAAAACGCTATGATTGTGGAAGAAATTCTGCGCCAGCGCTTGCAAGGCATTAAGAACGATAAGGGCGTTTATGTAACGCCTGCTTTCCCCAAGCTGGTTTACGTTTTGGACGAGCACAACTGCCTGAAGGGCGGCAAATACGATTATATTACCCGTTTGGCTGTAAAATGCAGCGCCAAGCGCATGTATCCCGACTATATCAGCGCCAAGAAGATGCGCGAGAATTACGAGGGCAATGTCTTCTCCCCCATGGGCTGCCGCAGTTTCCTTTCTCCCTGGAAGGACGAAAACGGCAACTACAAATTTGAAGGCCGCTTCAATCAGGGCGTAGTATCCCTGAACCTGCCGCAAATCGGCATTGTGGCCGAGGGCGACGAGCAAAAATTCTGGAAGCTGCTGGATGAGCGTTTGGAGCTGTGCTACGAAGCGCTGATGTGCCGTCATAACGCTTTGAAGGGAACCAAGAGCGACGTCAGCCCCGTGCATTGGCAGTACGGCGCTATCGCCCGTTTGGAAAAGGGCGAAACCATCGACAAGTTCCTGGAAAACGGCTATTCCACCATTTCCTTGGGCTACATTGGCCTGTATGAAGTTACTAAGCTGATGAAGGGCGTCAGCCACACTACGCCGGAGGGCAGAGAGTTCGCTCTGCGCCTGATGAACCGGATGCGCGGCGCCTGTGATAAATGGAAGGCTCAGACCGGTATCGGCTTCGGCCTGTACGGTACGCCGGCCGAAAGCCTGTGCTACCGCTTCGCCCGTATCGACAAGGAGCGCTTCGGCACTATTGCCGACGTAACGGATAAGGGCTATTACACCAACTCCTACCATGTAGATGTACGCGAGGACATCGACGCTTTCAGCAAATTTGAATTTGAAAGCCAGTTCCAGAAAATTTCCTCCGGCGGCGCTATTTCCTATGTGGAAATTCCCAATATGCGTCACAATACCGAAGCCTTGGAAGAAGTCGTTAAATTTATCTACGACAATATCCAATACGCCGAATTTAATACTAAATCCGACTATTGCCACGTCTGCGGCTTTGACGGCGAAATTACCATTAACGACGACAACGAATGGGAATGCCCCGTTTGCCACAATAAGGACCATGGCAAGATGACCGTTATCCGCCGTACCTGCGGCTATTTGGGCGAAAATTTCTGGAATGTGGGCAAGACGAAGGAAATCAAGGCCCGCGTAATGCACTTGTAAGAGGGTGAGCCTTTATGAATTACGCAACGATAAAAAATCTGGATATCGCTAACGGTCCCGGTCTGCGCGTGTCCTTATTCGTCAGCGGCTGCACCCACCATTGCAAGGGGTGCTTTAACCCCGAAGCCTGGGATTTTAATTACGGACAGCCCTTTACGCAGGAAACGGAGGAAAAAATTTTCCGCCTGCTGGAAAACAGCCATATCCGCGGCCTGAGCCTGTTGGGCGGCGAGCCTTTTGAACCCGCTAATCAGGCGGCGCTGCTGCCTTTCCTGCGTCGCTTTAAAGAAAAATTTCCGCACAAGGATTTGTGGTGCTACAGCGGCTATAATTTTGAAAAGGATATGCTGACCGGCAATTTAGGGCCGTGGGAGATTACCCAGGAAATGTTGTCCTACATCGATATTTTAGTGGACGGCGAATTTGTGCTGGAGCTGAAAAATCCTAACCTGCGCTTTCGCGGCAGCGCCAATCAGCGCGTGATTCGCGTGCAGGCTTCGCTGAAGGAGGATAAGGTAGTGCTGTGGGACGATGAGGAGGGACTGCTGGTTTAGGCTGGCCGCAGCTTTCTGGTAACGCTGCGTTATCCTGAAAGTCAACTTAACAAGACAAATTTAAACGCCTTGACGGCATCGCGCAAGCGGAGCTGTCAGGGCGTTTTTGCAGAAGAGGGCTTTTTCCAGAATAAGAAAATTAACCCTGCTGCAATGTTTTTTGCACCAAAGTGTTGAGTTAAAAGCAAATTTGTGGTAAAATATCAAAGATATAATGACAGTAGTATTTGCATCTGGCGAAAGGATGGCGATGGCCGGTGGTGGAACAGGTAAAGGATGTTCCCGCTTACATCCGCAAAATGTACGGTTACAATTCCTTTATGACTAATTTTGGCGTTCATATTGATGAAGTAACCTGCGGCGGCGCGGTCGTTAGTCTGGAAATCGATCCGCTGAAGCATTTTAATCATCGCGGCATTTGTCACGGAGGCGTATTGGCAGCCTTGGCCGATTCTGTCTTAGGCGTGACGGGAGCCAGCGTAGGCGCAGCGGTAGCCACGCTTAATTTCAGTATGAATTTTATCCGTAATGTGCATAGCGGCGGACGGGTTTATGTTAGAAGCAGGATTCGCCACAATGGGCATAAAACCATGGTAATCGAAGCTGAAATGTATGATGCAGACGATACCTTAATGGCAACTATTTTGACAACGATGTTTGTTGTCGGTCGTTTTGAAGAAATACCAGACAAATGGTGAACCTATCCGCATTAGTTTGGAATGGGATAATGATTGCGGCTTGTCCGCAAAATATTTAAGGAGGATATGATGGATTTTGCACTGAACGAGGAACAACTTGAATTACAGGAAATGGTGAGGGAGTTTGTTGAAAAGGAGATCGCTCCCTATGCCGCTGAAATGGATAAAGAGAACCATATGCGCGACGGCCTGATTGCCAAGGCCGACGAAATGGGCCTTTTGAATGTTATCGTTCCTGAAGAGCTGGACGGCCCCGGTCTGGACAGCATTTCTATCGCAACCATTTATGAAGAGCTGGGCAAGGGCTGCGCAGGCGTAGCAACCAGCTTGGCCGCCAACAGCCTGGCAACGGTGCCGGTGCTTTTGGCCGGCACCGACGAGCAAAAGAAAATGTACTGCGACGTACTGAATAACGGCGGTCTGGCCGCTTTCGCACTGACTGAACCCGGCGCTGGCAGCGATGCAGGCGGCGTTTCCACCCGTGCGGAAAAGAATAAAGAGAACGGAACCTATACTCTGAATGGTACTAAAATGTTCATTACCAACGGCGGCTTGGCCGATATCTTCCTGGTATTCGCCAACACCCGCAAAACCGGCGGCATCCGCGGCTTGACTGCGTTCATCGTACCGAAGGGTACTCCGGGCTTCACCATCGGTAAAAAAGAAGACAAGATGGGCATTCGTCCCTCCAATACCTGCGAGCTGGTGCTGCAGGACGTAGTTATTCCCGAATCCTATCGCGTAGGCCGCGAAGGCGAAGGCTTCCGCATTGCCATGAACACTCTGGACAGCGCTCGTCCTTTCGTTGGCGCTGTGTCCGTTGGTATCGCTCAGGCTGCTTTGGACTGCGCTGTAAAATATGCTAAGGAGCGCCGTCAGTTTGGTCAGCCCATCGCTTCCTTCCAAATGGTACAGGCAATGCTGGCTGATATGGCCATGAAGGTTGAAACTGCCCGCCTGCTGGTGCTGAAGGCTTGCTGGATGCGCGACCAGGGCATGGAATTTTCCAAGGAGGCCGCTATGGCTAAGTGCTATGCCGCAGACGTAGCTATGCAGGTTACTACCGATGCCGTACAGGTAATGGGCGGTTACGGTTATACCAAGGAATATCCTGTAGAGAAGATGATGCGCGACGCTAAGATCATGCAGATTTACGAAGGCACTAACCAAATTCAGCGCTTGGTTATCGCCAACAAGCTGCTCTACTAAACTGCAAGATTATGTCCCCTGCTTGTAACAAAGCAGGGGATTTTTTTGTAAGTTTGTGTGTCGGCTGTATTTTCATGCCGTGAGTGTGGTATAATGTTGTACACAGGGATTCGCGAGCCGGAAGGCGAAGCGAGAGCTGATGTACAACATATACCTGGCACCCGGCGATTGACGAGCCGCAGGCGACGGCAGAGCCGCGGTAGACATGGTATAATTAATAAAGTGATTTATTGAATACTTAAGGAGGAGTGAATTATGGATATTGCGCAAATGAAAAATATTGTACATACTGTGGTTCATGAATATCCTATCAAAAAAATTACGCTTTTTGGCTCGCGTGCAGATAATACTAACAGAAACGACAGCGATGTAGATTTAATTATTGAATTTTATCAGCCGGTATCCTTGCTGACTTTATCGCAGGTACGCCTGCGTTTGGAGGATTTGTTGGGGCTGCCTGTTGATGTTGTGCATGGGCCGATGCGCTCAGAAGATTTGCTGGAAATAAATCATGAGGTAGATTTATATGTCGCGTAGGGACAAAATTATTTTGCAGAAAGTAATTGCAGAAATAGATATTGGTTTTGATATGTTAGGGGAAGTAGGCTTAGAACAATTTTTAATTGACGAAAAATTGAAGCGAGCTATTTGTATGACAGTTATTAACATCGGTGAGCTGATAAAGAATATTACTGATGAAACCAGAAATATTTATCCGCTGATTCCTTGGAAAGCTATTGCTGGGATGCGCGATTTAACGGCGCATAAATATCAAACGCTGCGTATGGAGGACGTCTATAATACTGCGAAAATAGATTTCCCGGAGCTCAGACAGGAATTGCAAAAGATATTAGATACATTAGATAAGAATACAGAACAATAGGAGAACTTATATGCTTTATGGTTTGCTGGCTTTGGCAGTGGTGCTTGCGGATCAGCTGACAAAGCTTTATGTTGCAGCGCATTTTGCGGTGGGGGAAAGCGTGCCGGTGCTTGAAAATATTTTTCACTGGACGTACATTTTAAATCCGGGCGCAGCCTTTGGTATTATGGAGGGCAGCCGCTGGCTGTTCGTGGTCATTGCCCTGGCGGTGATGGGCTGCGTGTGGTTCCTGCGGCGGGAAATTGCGGCTAACGGCCCCTGGGCCTGTTACGGCGCGGCGCTGTTTGTCGGCGGCGCTATCGGCAACCTTATCGACCGCACCCGCCAGGGTTTGGTAATCGACTTTTTTGATTTTCGTATCTGGCCTGTATTCAATGTGGCGGATATCGCTATTTGCGTAGGAGTTGGAAGTATTATATGGAGTATAGTGCAAACGGAGCTGCTGGCGAGCAGGAAAAACTGATTATTACGGAGCAGGAGGCTGGGCAGCGGGCCGACGTGGCTCTGGCTTCGATGCTGGAACTGACCCGTTCCAATATGCAGAAGCTGCTGGAGGAGGGGCGCGCCGTGAAGGGCGCGAAGGTGCTCAAGGCCAATTATAAGCTGCGGCTGGGAGACGAAATTACCGTTACGCTGCCGGAACCTCAGCCCTTGGACGTGCAGCCGGAAAATATTCCCTTGGATATTATTTACGAGGACGATGACGTAGTAGTGGTCAACAAACCGCGCGGCATGGTGGTGCATCCGGCGGCGGGCAATTACAACGGCACACTGGTCAACGCGCTGCTGTACCACTGCAAAAATTTATCGGGCATCAACGGCGTGATTCGTCCGGGCATCGTCCACCGGTTGGATAAGGATACCAGCGGTATTATGATTTGCGCCAAAAACGACGCGGCGCATCTGTCCTTGTCCCAGCAGATTCAGAATAAAACGGCGCAGCGCGCTTATTTGGCGGTGGTGCGCGGCAATATTAAAACTGACGAGGGCGTTATCGAAACGCTTATTGCCCGCGATAAAAATGACCGTAAAAAAATGGCGGTGGTTAAGGAGGACGGCCGTCATGCCATTACGGAATACCGGGTGCTTGAGCGCTTCGGCAAGTACACCATTGTGCGCTGCAGGCTGCGCACCGGGCGCACGCATCAGATTCGCGTGCATATGGAATATTTAGGTTATCCTCTGGTGGGCGACCCTAAATATTCGCCGATGAAAACGCCCTTCGCTATTAACGGGCAGGCGCTGCATTCCCAAACGCTGGAATTTGATCATCCGCGTACCGGTCAGCGGCTGCATTTTGAAGCGACTCTGCCGGAGGATTTGCAGAAGATTGTGACGCGCCTGCGCTTAGGGCAGTTTAATTAGTTTATTTTGCTCTGGCCCCTTGGGGGGAGCTGAGCTGGCAAAGATAAAATTTTTTAGAGGTGACTTAAATGAGCAATTTTGTAAAAAAGAATGTGATTATGGACGCCGACGCTATGCGCCGCGCCATCGTGCGTATTTCCCATGAAATTATCGAAAGGAACAAGGGTGTGGAAAACGTGGTGCTGGTAGGCATCCGCACTCGCGGCGTGCCCATTGCCGAGCGTCTGGCCGCCGCCATTAAGGGCATTGAAAATGTGGAGTTGCCCGTAGGTATGCTGGATATCACCCTGTACCGCGACGACCTTTCCACATTGGCCTATAACCCCATCGTACACGGAACGGAAATCGATATCGATTTGCAGGGAAAAACCGTTATTCTGGTGGACGACGTACTGTACACCGGCCGTACTATCCGCGCCGCTCTGGACGCGATTATCGATATGGGGCGTCCTAAGGCTATTCAGCTGGCAGTGCTCATCGACCGCGGCCATCGCGAGCTGCCGATTCGCGCTGATTTTGCCGGCAAGAACGTACCGACTTCGCATAAGGAAGCCATCAACGTTTATCTGGCAGAGCAGGACGGCAAGGACGAGGTAGTTATCGGCGATTTGGAGGACTGACGGCTGCTGAACGGGAGGCAGAATTATGGAACAGGCAGAAATTTTACGTAATCAATTATTAGGCGAAACGCTGGTAAAAAAATTAACCCAGCGCGGCTTCGGCGCATATTACTGCGCTGATAAAAACGCGGCGCTGGCTAAAGCGCTGGAGCTGATTCCCGCGGAGGATGTGGTGTCCTGGGGCGGCTCCGTAACGATTCAGGAAATAGGACTGCTGGAGACGATTAAGCGGCGCAATCCCGTTATCGATAGGGATACGGCGGCGAACGCTGAAGAAAAAACGGAGCTGATGCGCCGGGCTCTGCTGTGCGATACTTATTTGATGAGCGCGAATGCCATCAGCAAGGACGGTCAGCTGGTGAATATCGACGGCAACGGCAACCGTGTGGCCGCGCTGATTTACGGACCCAAACAGGTCATTGTTATCGCAGGCATGAACAAGGTGGCAGGTACGCTGGAGGGCGCGCTGGACAGAGCGCGCAACGTAGCCGCTCCCCTTAACGCCGCTCGTTTTGCCGGGCTGCCGACGCCCTGCGCCAAGACCGGCGCTTGCGCTGAGTGCGCTTTGGCGCAGAGCATTTGCTCCCAGGTGGTTATTACCAGAACCTGCCGCACGCCGCAGCGCATTAAAGTAATTTTAGTGGGCGAAAGCCTGGGCTTTTAAGTACGGCACGCGTTTCGCAGTTTATCTTGTGTAAAGCAGGTGAAAAAATGGCGAGGACGATAATTTTACTTTTAGATTCTTTTGGCATCGGCTATGCGCATGATGCCGCGGCCTTTGGCGACGAAGGCGCCGATACCCTTGGGCATATCTGCCAATGGTTTGTTGATAACCGCAAGGACGCGCAGGGCAAAGCGCAGCCTTTGTATTTGCCGAATCTGGCGGCCCGCGGCCTGCAAAAAGCGGCGGAGCTGAGCCGGGGCGCGGCGCTGCCCGCTGCGTTAGGCGCGGAGCACAGCGTGGGCGCGTATACCTACGCCCAGGAGGTGAGCCGCGGCAAGGATACCTTGAGTGGTCACTGGGAAATTGCGGGTGTGCCGGTGGATTTCGATTGGGGTTATTTCCCCGACGTACCCAAGTGCTTTCCGCATGAGCTTATAGACAAACTTATCGAGCGGGGAAATCTGCCCGGCGTTTTGGGCGAGAACCATGCTTCCGGCACGGAAATTATTAAGGAGCTAGGCGAGGAGCATTTGCGGACGGGCAAGCCCATCGTTTATACCTCGGCGGACAGCGTTTTGCAAATCGCGGCGCACGAAGAGACTTTCGGTTTGGAAAGGCTGTACGCTTTGTGCAAGCTGGCCTTTGAACTGGTGCAGCCCTATAAAATCGCCCGCGTTATCGCCCGCCCCTTCGTGGGGACGTGCGCGGAGAATTTCGTCCGTACGACCAACCGCCACGATTACGCAGTGCCTGCGCCGCAGCCGACGCTGCTGGATAAAATGACGGCGGCCGGCGGCAGCGTGTACGCCGTGGGCAAGATTGCGGATATTTTCGCTCACCGCGGCATTACGAAGCATTACGCTGCCGGAGGTCTGGATAAATTGGTGGACGCAACGGTGCAGGCGGTGCAGGACGCGCCGAATAACGCCATCGTCTTTACGAATTTTGTGGATTTTGATTCCAGCTACGGTCATCGCCGCGACATTCGCGGCTACGGCGAGGCTCTGGAATATTTTGATAAGCGGCTGCCGGAAATTACGGCTTTACTGTGGCCCGACGATTTGTTGCTGATTACGGCGGACCATGGCAACGACCCCAGCTGGCACGGCACGGACCACACGCGCGAAAAAATTCCCGTGCTGTTTTCCGGCGCGGGGATGCGCTGCGCGCAGCTGGCGCCCATGGATACCTTCGCCGATATCGGTAGGACGATTGCCGATTATATGGGGCTGGAGCCGACCTTTACGGGGAAGGCAGCGATCTACGCAAAATAAGGGGGCGATTTTATGGAAAAAAATTACGCCGCTTTTGACGAGGTTATGTATCACGTGGGCTTCGCCAAAAAAGATTTGCAGGGCGCTGTGTTGGCCGTGCTGCCGGGCGACCCCGGCCGCGTGGAACCCTTGGCCAAAACCTTGGGCGAGGGCGCGCGCTTTATCGCCAGCCACCGCGAGTACACCAGCTGGCTGGCGCGTGTTGACGGCGCGCCGGTTTTAGTGTGCTCTACGGGCATGGGCGGGCCGTCCGTCGGCATTTGTCTCGAAGAGCTGGCGCGTTTGGGCATTACCCATGTGATTCGCGTGGGCACGACGGGAACGATTCAGGAAAAAATAAATTTAGGCGACGTGATTATCAATAAAGCTGCCGTGCGTCTTGACGGTACGTCGGGGCATTACGCGCCGCAGGAATTTCCGGCGGTAGCCAGCTTTAGCGTCACGGGCGCTTTGGCGCAGGCGGCGCGCTCTTGCTGCGCTCCCTTTCACGTTGGCGTCGCCGTTTCCAGCGACACTTTCTGGCCGGGGCAGGAACGCTATGACAGCTTTACCGGCTACGTGCCGCGGCGTTTTCAGGGCAGTATGCGCGAATGGCAGGCGCTGGGCGCGCTCAACTACGAAATGGAAACTTCCGCGCTCTTTGTCGTCAGCCAGGCCTTGGGTTTGAAAGCCGGAGCGGTTTGCGGCGTAGTAGTAAAGCGCACACAAAGCGAAAGCGTGGCTGCGGATGACGTTTATCTCAGAGCGCTGGCCTATCAAATCAAGGTAGTGCGCGGCGCAATAAAAATTTTGCTGCATATCGCTTGATTTGCGTCCGTAAGGAGGTGCAAACTATGCAGAAAATATTCAGGTTATTGAGTTGCTTGTGCTTCGCCGTTTTGTTGGCGGCCGCCGC